>CAJXVR010000059.1 GCA_913061285.1 uncultured Verrucomicrobiota bacterium
AGAGAGGTCTCGTGGGCTCGGAGATGTGTATAAGAGACAGGGATCCCTGTACGTAGGAAACAATGACTGCGGCTTCGGTCTTGCTTGAAAGTGAATAGATGGCCTCGCTCTCAGCCGTGCCGGTCATGTTAATGAGTGCGGCGCCCGCGTCGAGGACGGCTTCGGCTACTGCAGCGGAGTAGGTTTCGATTGAGACAGCGATGCCATCCCTTGATAAAGCTCGCGTGATGGGAACAAGTTCCCGGATTTGATCGGCCTCTGTGACTCGGTCTGCATGGGCCAGGGTAGATTCGCCGCCAACATCAACAATATCGGCTCCTTGGGCGACGAGGGTTCTCGCCCTCCGGATGGCGGCTTCGGACGAAAGACAAACGCTTTCTCGATACCAAGATTGGCTCGACAAATTGACGACCCCCATGAGCATTGACCGAGAGCCAATTTCCACCCCGGTCTCGCCGAATTTGAACCCCTCTGGCGAATGCGTTGCCTGATCCCCGTGTTGGGTCCAGAGCTTAGCGAGCGTTTCTAGATTCAACATGAATGTGCCATTGAAGAGAGGACAGGTGCCTTACGGATCAAGGATTCGTTCCGCATTGAAAAAAGCAAGCTTCCCAAGCCCGAGTGATTCGTGGCTTGGGAAGCGTCAAAGGAGGTGTGGGGGCCTGGTTTCCTACCACTCGTGGTCAGCGGGCTTGATTCCCTTCTGATATGATCCGAATCCGTAAAAGGTCGGCTTGTATTCTCCGACGTAATTCACATTGGCTTTTTCCGGAATGTGATCCTCGAGTTCGAGCCCCCAATAGCAGGCATTGACGAGAAGCCGGCGGAGGTCTTCGCTGAGGAGATCAACGGACGCGCCCATCGTTGTACAGAAGATGCGATTGGTTTTTCCTGATTTCCCCTCATACAGGCGTGTCCAGGCGATAGGCATAAGTGATTTTTCCATCTTCACAGGATCTGTAGGCTTCATGCCGGTGAGGGTGGCGCCGTAGAGGAGCACATCATCCGTAGGTTTGAGATGGCGAACGCCGTAAACATCGGACGGACCGAACACATCTACCACGCCGCGAAGAATCGGATGGGATTGATTCATACCACTGATGAATCCTCGAGTCGCTTCTCGCTTGTGGTGGCCGTGATGGTTGATCCACGTATCGCCGAGGACTTGTTGCCCGAATCCGCCAGCCCAGGACTTAGATCGGTGGTCGTAGTGTTTGTAGGGGCTGGTCTTATCCCTCTTTATGTTGAAAGCATGCGTGGATGTTCGCAATCCCATGAGGGGCTTTCCGGAATTGATATAGTCGTCCAAAATCTTCATCTGCGCTCGGCTAGGCTCTCGAAAACGATAGAAGACGACGACAAGATCAGCAGTGGAAACGAGTTCAAAACCAGGAAGATTCGTTTGATTGTCTGGATTGATATTTCCAGTCTCTGGATCGACCGCAAAAAGAACAGTACATTTGAATCCATGATGCTTGGCGAGAATTTTACCCATCATAGGCATGGCTTCCTCAGACCGATACTCCTCGTCACCGGTCAAGAAAACGATATGTTTTCCTTTTCCTGGACCATCGTTCCCTTCGTAGACGACCCAGTCCTTTGCATTGAGTTGAGTGGAAGCCAGGATCGAGATCAGGCAAAAACAGCTGAGTAAATACTTCATCTAGTCTAGTTCGAATATTGGTTCATATGGATTCGGAGAGAGTATGGATGGGGAAATCGAAAAACACAACCCACTCGCCTCGAAAAAGTTGTTCGAGCCTGTCGTCTTGGGCCTCTGAGAGCTGACTAATGGGGGAGGGCTGCTTCCATGATTTTCTCTTCGCTAGCGCCGTCCTTCGTGAATTCTCCTGTATTGACCCCTTCACAGAGGACTAAGATGCGATCGGATATTGCCAAGACTTCTGGAAGCTCAGATGAGACCATGATGACGGCGAGCCCCTGATGAGTCAGCTCATCGATGAGGCGGTAGATTTCCTTCTTGGCATTGATGTCGATGCCCCGTGTGGGTTCATCCAAGAGGAGCAGCTTCGGTTTGGTGGAGAGCCACTTTGCCAATACCACTTTCTGCTGGTTTCCGCCACTGAGACTTCCGACAGCTTGGTGCTGTGATGACGTCTTGATTTGAAGCGTTTGCACGAAGGTGTCTACGATGGCGCTCTCCTTATTTGTGCTGATTAAGCCACCTGTCTCGCAATCACGAATCGAAGAGAGGCTCGTATTCTCGCGGACTGACATCTTGAGTACGAGGCCTTGGCCCTTTCGGTCTTCTGGGGCGAGGGCGATGCCGGCTTTGATGGCGTCTCTTGGTGAGCGGATTTTCCGTTTCTTGCTGTCGATGTAGATGGTGCCTGTTGTCGTTGAGGGATGGAGTCCAAAAAGTGATTCAAGGAGCTCGGTTCGTCCGGCGCCCATGAGCCCAAATATTCCCAATACCTCTCCGGCATGAACTGTAAAACTGACCTGGTTGACGATCGGGCGTTCTTGTTGTCCAGATGATTCTCGAAGGCTTAGTGACTCCACACGCAGCGCTTCGTGCGACGGTTTTACAGGCGTCTTGGGATATAGTTCTGAGAGATCCCTGCCTACCATGAACTGTATCATTGTCGCGCGATTCAGCTCTTCGAGTGGTCGGCTGGCGACAAACTTGCCATCTCGAAAAACGGTCACGTCATCGGCGATCTCGAAGAGTTCCTCAAGCTTGTGCGTGATGTAGACAATGCCTGTTCCAGAGGCTTTGAGGCGCTTTATCAATCGAAACAGAATCGCCACCTCGTGCTCGGTGATCGCCGAGGTCGGTTCATCCATGATGATTACCTTGGCGCTCAATGAGAGTGATTTGGCGATTTCGACGATTTGTTGCTGCCCGACTCGGAGGTGCTGCACCAGTGTTCTCGGATCAACCTCACAATCGAGCTCAGTCAATAGAGTTTTGGCGTCGCAATGGATCTTCGGATAGTCAATCGTGCCGAATCGAGTTAAGGGTTCGCGTCCCAGATAGATATTCTCTGCCACTGATAGTTGAGGAACCAAGTTGAGTTCTTGAAAAATGATCGCGATCCCTGCTTCCTGGGCTTCACGAGTATTCTTGAACTGTACGGGGGTTCCCATAAAACGAATGGTCCCACGGTCCGGGGGAAAGACGCCGGACAAAATATTCATGAGGGTCGACTTGCCGGCCCCATTTTCGCCCAACAAGGCCGTGAGGCGCCCTGAGCGAATGGTTAGCTCGACCTCGTCAAGTGCCTGGACTCCTGGAAACGCCTTACTGATTCCTTGAGCCTCGAGTACGATTTGATTTGATTTGCGATGGTCCTCCTCGGTGGGCATGATTCTATGGCTGTCCCAGAAATCTACGACCCAAGCTTATCGACGACAAGGCTGATCCAGAAAATCTCAAGGTTGCCGGAACAGCGTTTGAGATTCCTATTGCTCGTCGAGGCTCGTTGGATCTGAGGGCGAGGGACAAGACGAATCTGTTTGAACTAGGACCAGGGGGGATGAGTGAGCGACCGCTATTCGGAAGCAGTCGACTGGATTGGTATCATACCGCTTGCTCGGGTTGCAGGGAGCAGGCCTGCGTCCTTCAGCGCGGTGAGACTGAGGATGTCGAGTATATGAAGAGGATTACGTAGGGTGGATAGTGACGCTCGTTGGTGGTGGCCACGATTCCATTGTTTGCTATGAGTTGTTAAAACATATCAAGCTATCCTTGTGGAGTTTAGAACAACGATAGAATAGGGAGGGATTGGGCTCGAGCCAATGCGAGGCACCTAGAGCGCCTCGTTTCGCGAATCATGTGCGAGCCATTGCGTCGGTTTCAAACCTTGCTAGAGGGATGGATTCGCAGGGGTATTCGTATCTTGAGCAGAAAGGCCTGGGACATTGGATCCCTAGGCCTTTCTGCGTCAATCTAGATGTTACGTTGATGCATCTTCTTTTGAGGCAGCATTTAGCATTGTTGTTGCGAGAGTTTCGTAGGTTTCAGTCCACGCTGCTTTGACGTCTGGAGTGAAGGCATCCCCTAAGCCCTTTTCGAGTGTCCAGAGGAGGGCGCTACCGACGGTAGCGTAGTGTTCTTCTTTGACGCCGTAAGCGACGTGCCTTCTTCCTAGGTCTTCAACAGCGGGGATGATCGTCTCGAGTTTTGAGAGCCCATTGACTGCGATCGAGATCATCTGCATCAGTTTCTTCCCTTGTTCTTTGATATCCGACGTGAATAGGGGCTTCAGCGTGGGATCAAGTTCGAAGAGGCGACCGTAGAAGAGTTCTGCTGCTGTATCTGCGATGGGGACGACTTTCGCCCAAGTTGCCTGTACGAGATCTATATTATTTGGTGACATTCGATTCTAGTTTTGAGTTTGGACCTGTGGATTGATTAGGGAGTGTCGCTGAGAAACACCATGAATTGAACGGCTGACTGCACTTCATCGTCAGTGAGATCATCGTTGCCGCCTCGTTCTGGCATTTCGCCTCCGGTAGGGCTTTCGTAACCTCCGATGGCATGGTTGATGAGTTGTTCGATCCCACTGGCAATTCGAGGTTTCCAGGCGACGGTATCGCCAGTACGAGGAGCTCCCGCTTTTCCGATCCGATGACATCGCGCACAACTATCCAGGTAGATCACCCGTCCTCTGGCCAGGATGGGGTCCGACATGGGTGGGAGTGCGTTGATATCGAGTGGTTCGAAAGGCAGGGGCTCCTCGTTTTCGGCCTTCAACCTTGTCTCCGACTCACTGCATGAGGCAGCAAGGAAGGCGACAAGAAAGAGTGCAAATTTTGTGTCGAGCGTTGACATGCGATTGCGCGAATGGATCTGGAGCGCGTTGTTCAACTAAGGCTTAGGAATCGACGGGGATACGAATGACGACTCCACCCATGACGTCTCCGATTTTGAAATCGGTTTTCGGGCTGTCTTTGTGCTCGTTGTGACACTTCACACAAGCAGTGACAACGCCGACATCAGCATAGATCGCAGTGAAGTACTTGGAGTCACCCAGAGTTTCTTCCCCGTAGAATGGTTCTGTTCCGCCATTGGCATCAATAAAATCGAGCCCTTGCTTTTCGATTTCCGTCTTGGGCGCGTTTTGTTTGTTGACGGGCCATTTCGAAAGGAGGCCGTAGGTGAACCCAACGTTTTTCGCAGTTACCATCTCAGCACCCATTCGAAACATTTGGGCAGGGAGTGGGAGGGCTTTGTCATCTTCCCAGTGTTCGCTTGCCTTAATGACTTGCTGCTCGTTCTGCAATCGATTGACGACCTTTTTGGTATAGACCGTCCGATCCGACTCCATGACAGCATGAAGGGCATCTGCCATTTTCTGAGGGGTGATACCGGTCGATACAGTCGCTGTGCTCGTCGAGGTGCCGCCACATGCGGTTAGAATGACAGCGAGGGCTAGTGATCCTCCGAGTGTTAGTTTGTTTCTGAGGTTTTCGTTCATGGCTATTGATTGTTGTTCGGATGTTACTTTTCTTCGGTCCTCCGCCTGACGAGATCGATACTTTCGACATGTCGAGATGGAAGACCTTGGAAATTGGTTTTGATAAGGTCTGGGTCTGCGAGGGCATCGATTGAAAACTCGAGGCCGTGACATTCGAGACAGACCGAGCGGATCATTTTTTCGTTTGGTTCCAGATTCCAATTTTGGTTGTGCTCGACGTGAACTGTGGACTCTCCGTTTCGGTTCTTCTCGACCAGTGGAAGGTGGCAGGTGGCACAGGAAACTCCGCGGTACGGAGTGGCATCAGAATCTTGTTCTGTGCGCCATAGCTCATAGTGTGGCGATGAAACATAGTTCTTGGAATGTTCGTCGCTGTGGCATTCAAGGCAGCTTGTGACGGACGCTTGTTTCGTGTCGAAAGTATGGGCGCCATGACACGATGTGCAGCTCAAGCTCTTGTGAGCTGTGTTGGGATTCATGGGGAGGCGTGCATTGTCGGTCGTCATTGGCGTCGAGGATTGAGCCAAACGCATGCCGTGTTTCCCCTTTAGCCATCCTTGGGTCTCGTCTTGATGGCATTTTTGACAGCTGGTATGTGAGACGGGAGTGTTCCAGTCGGATTCATTGGTGCCGGTGGATGAAACGTGACAATCGGAACAGTTGACGCCGGCCTTGGCGTGAGCGGTGGCAAGCCAATCTCGATGGGCGCTTCCAGAGAGATCAAGGTGTTCGATTGGTGCGTCAGGAGCGGGGATGCCATCTGGTTTGAGGAAGCGTGCCACTTCGCTCTTGAGCATTCGTTCCTTTAATGGGCCTCGCATTATGAGGGTCGGTTCCTTGAAATCGGGTTCATCGAGATGCTTGGCGAGGAAATCTTCGTAAAGAGCCGTGTTGTCGTGAAAATTGTGGCAGCCTGCCGTGGCACAGGAATTGAATGCATATGATTTGTGGCTCACGCGTTCTTCCGCAATATCTTCGTGGCAATAGAGGCAATAGTCTTCTGGGATGGTGAGCCCCATGGCATGGGTTCGATCATGCCGATGTTCGATGTGACAGGTGATGCATTTTGTTGCGTCCAATTTGCCTAGCAGATCAGCATTGCGCGGATCGGTGAATTTGCTCTTGGGGTGCGAGTCGTTGGCAGATGTGAGATCAGCGCCATGGCAATCGATACATGATTGTTCGTTAATTCCCATTAACGGTGTGTGGCACGCACTACAGTCGAGTTCGATCTGGTAGTGGCCGTCTGTGGATGTCCCTGGTAAATAGATCGATTGATCTGAGGATTTGAGCTGGAGACAGAAGTAGACGATCAATCCAAGACTGAGGCAGATCCATAGGATCCATGGGGTGTTGCTTTTCACGTCGTGTTAGTAGTAGTAGGCTTTGAAGGCGTGAAAAAAGACTAGAATGGGAAGCGGCCAGAATAGGAGGATATGCATGGTCGTACTGGCTGCTCGAAGTCGTCGGGCCCAGAGTGATGGAAGTCGGGCCTCCATCGATGTGAAGAGAGAGGCAAGTGCGCCAATCGCTGCAAGCCCTAGGAAGTCTAGGAGGAGAACGAAATTGAGGTTCTCTCCAAGTCGCAATCCGGTGTGGGTGATGAGAATGACGAGGGTCGACGCACCGATCAGAGAATGGCCGGCCCTCCAGAGTCCGTAGTTGCCAAGGCTAAAGCGGGGGGTGCGTTTCCGAAGTGATAGCAAGAGGCTGAGGAGACAGAGCCCTACGAGGGTATAGCCTGTAGTGAACTTCCAGAACGTTTCGGTCCAAAGGAAACTCAGTGACGGTGTTTTGACCGAGCTTGGGTTCGGGATTGGGGAAGAGAGGCAGTAAAACAGGATGAGACCAACACTCACGATGGCAGCGATTCCGAGTCCAAGGTAGCCCTTGGTTGGGAGCGGGGCTGATGGAGCTCCGAGAAGGCTGGACAACAAAGGTCGGCAAGACCCGCAAACGGTCGAAGCCCCTGTGGTGGCTATCAGTTCATCAATGTTTTTGCATCCATTGCAATGAATGGCATCGCTCAACACGCGGCGCCGGATGCTAAGGCAATTGCAAATGAGGGCTGTTTCCGGCCAATCTTGAATATTAGTGCTGGCCTGTTCGTTCCACAAGCGACCGGTGCGATTGAAGCGCGTGCGATTCCATTGAAAGATGCGTTGCCGGCTATCAACGGCTGCCTGAATTCTATCCTGCTGGCTGCATTTACCGACGATCGTGGCGCCAATGAGTCGATTGTTTCGAATGACAATGCGACGAAAGGTTTTGGGTTCCTTTTTTTGAAGATACTGTCCGTCTCCTTGGTGGTCTCCGAAGGTGGCGACATCAACATTTAGGAGTTTGAGTCTGGCTGCTAGAAAATCGCCTTCAAAGGTCTCCTTCGAACCCGTGAATCGCCTAGCAAGGGTATCGGCCATCTTGTATCCGGGCCCCACGAGTCCGTAGAGCGTTCCCCTATGATTAGCACATTCTCCAATGGCAAAAACGGAATTGATCGAAGTTTCGAGGGTGTCATCGATTTCAAATCCACCTCGGGGATGAACAGTGATGCTGGCACTGACCCCAAGTTCATCGCAGGGTCGGATTCCTGAGGCGATCACGACCATGTCGACAACGAGCGCCTCACCATTCTGAAAGCGGAGAATACGGGTTCCATCCTTGTCATCGATGGCGGAGGTGTTTTTATTGAGATGTATGTGGAACCCTTTTTGAATGATTTCACGCTCGAGGATTTCTGAACCTTCCGGGGGGAGTTGATGGGACATTAGCCCGGTATTGCGCTCGACAATATGGGTTTCAAGCCCCAGCTTTTTAAGAGCATCCGCTGCCTCGATTCCCAGGAGTCCCCCACCCAAGACGGCTGCCCGGCGGCAATGCTTGGCGTAGGCTTGGATGGCCTCAAGGTCCTCGATGGTTCGATAGACGAAGACACCGTTGTTTTCCGTTCCTGAGATCGGAGGGACGAAGGCGCGAGATCCTGTGGCGATGACGAGTTGATCGTATTCTGTCCGCTTGCCGCTCTGGCTGACAACGCTTTGAGTGCCTGGCTGGATATCGATGATTGGGTCGTTGGTGTAGAGGGCAATCTTGCGTTCCCGATACCAATCACTGGAACCAAGTTCGAGCTCTTCGGAGCGGGTCCCGGCAAAAAATCGAGTTAAATGAACTCGATCGTATGCGGGGCGAGGTTCCGCTCCAAAGACGGTGATCTTGAAGGTTTCCGGGGAGGCGAGCTCAGTGAGGCGAAGAAGGAAACGGAATCCAACCATTCCGTTTCCGATCACGACAATACTTCTTTGGGCAGTGCCATCGACAAGCTCGCTAGATTCTCGTTTCGCTAATATATTGGCCTTCATGGGTAGGTGAGGCAAGAGAGGGATCTCCCCGCTCTGTCTTCTCCCTGAAGGCCAGTTCAGGAGCGACAGATTGTATGTTCAGGATTGTTTTCTGGGATGCTTGCGTGACGGCTATGCTGTCACTGGGATATTTTGATTGGGTTTCATACTCGGGCTAATCTCTTGGCTGTCATCGACGTCGCTTGAATCCTGAGTGGGATTACGTGGATCATTCTTCTCTGCTGACGATTCTTCTGGGAGTGTTGGCTTGTGGGCGTGGTCCTCGAGAAATGTGATGAGGTGTTGCCTGAGTCGATAGTACTCAGGGTCCTCTAAGAGTTCCTTGCGGTTCCTCGGCCGAGGAAAGTCGATTTTCAATACGTCACCGACCTCTGCTTCGGGACCATTGGTCATCATGACCACCCGATCTGAAAGGAAGATTGCCTCATCAACATCGTGAGTGACCATCAGTGCGGTCTTTTGATCGCGGCCCCAGAGATCCAGCAAGACCTGTTGAAGTTCGAATCGGGTGAGGGAATCAAGCATGCCGAATGGTTCGTCAAGCAATAGCATTTTTGGAGAGAGCGCAAAGGCTCTTGCAATGCCGACGCGTTGGCGCATTCCTTGGGAGAGTTCCCCAGGGCGTTTCATCATCGAGTCCGCAAGGCCGACCACGCTTAAGTAGTATTCGGCGATCTGACGCCGTTCTTCCTGGCTCGCGGTGAAAAAGACCTGATTCACACCGAGTATGACGTTCTCGAATGCTGAAAGCCAAGGAAGGAGGCAGGGAGATTGGAAAACGACACCGCGATCTGGTCCAGGGCCTTGAAGTTCCCTTCCTGCTAAGAAGATCCCGCCGCTAGTAATCGGATTGAGCCCAGCGATCATCGAAAGGACCGTTGATTTTCCGCATCCGGAATGGCCGATCAGGCAGACGAATTCTCCTTTCTCGATCTTTAGATCAAAGTCCTTGACGATGATGGCTGGCCCCTTTGGAGTCGGATAGATCTTGGTCAGTTTAGATAGTTCAACAAAGGCACTCATGCAGCCACCTCAATATTCTCTTTCTTCTTTTCACCGCGACGTTTAGGTGCCCGTCTTGGTGTAAAGAATGTGGGTTGATGGGTCAGATCTTCGGGCTCGATATCTGGCAGCGTGAGGGCACGCTCGAGTGAGTCCCGTTTTTTTCCGCCCTCACCGAGCAGGTAGTCGATCACCTCTTTCCGAATACGTCGGTACTCGGGGTTGTTGTTGATTTCCTTACGATCGCGAGGACGAGGAATATTGACAGGGATAGATTTCCCTAAGCTTGCCTTTGGTCCGGCGCTAAGAGGAATAATTCGATCTGCCATGAGAATGCCTTCATCCACGTCGTTGGTAATGAGGACAACGGTTTTCTTGTCTCGCTCCCAGATGTGGCAAATCTCGTCCTGGAGAACGGCTCGTGTGAGTGCGTCTAGGGCTCCAAGGGGTTCGTCGAGGAGAAGGATTTTCGGTTCCATCGCCAAGGCCCGGGCCACTGAGACCCGTTGCCTCATACCGCCCGAAAGTTCGGCCGGAGTTTTGAGCAGCGCAGGGGTCAGGTTGACCATGCCAATGTATTTTTCTACCTGCTCTCGGCGCTTCGCGGGCGTCCATGACGGGAAGATCTGATCGACCGCGAGCGAGACGTTTTCGAACACGTTAAGCCAGGGGAGGAGCGAATAGTTCTGGAAGACGATTGCCCTGTCGGGAGAAGGTTCACTAACGATTTCATCTTCTAGCTTGACGGTCCCTATATCTGGGTGCAGGAGCCCCGCGATAAGCGAAATGAGGGTTGTTTTTCCGGAGCCGGAATAACCTACGATCGCTACGAATTCACCTTCTTTGATGTCTAGGTTGATGTCGGTAAGGATCTCGGTCCGCTCTGAGCCCGTACCGAACCCTTTCTCCACATTCTTTAATTCAAGAAAAGCCATGGTTTGATATCCGGTTGAATTGTTGGATTAGATGGCTTCACCGAAGCTAACCAATTGTTGAAGACTCAGCATGACGGTATCGAGCACGAAGCCGATGATTCCGATCGTGAAAACAGCAACCATGATCATGGATAAGGTCTCACTACTTCCGTTTTGGAACATGTCCCAGACGAATTTCCCCAAACCAGGATTTTGGGCGAGCATTTCTGCCGCGATCAGAACCATCCAACCGACTCCGAGAGACAAGCGAAGTCCAGTAAAGATCAATGGCAAAGCGGCGGGGAGAACGACTTTGAAGATCTTTTTTGACCAACTCAATTTGAGGACGCGAGCGACGTTGAGGAAATCTTTGTCGGTCGAAGCGACTCCAAGGGCCGTGTTGACGAGGGTGGGCCAGAGTGAGCAGAGGGCGACCGTGATCGCAGAGTTGATAAACGAGATCTCGAACATCGGATCGTCTGATGAATAGAGCGCTCCCACGACAATCATAACGATCGGAAGCCAGGCTAGTGGCGATACGGGTTTGAAAATCTGGATGAGTGGATTAAAGGCGTTATTGATGGTTTTATTGAGCCCACAGACGACACCAAGCGGGATGGCGATGAGGGAGGCGATAATGAAACCAGCGAACACCGTTTTTAAACTGGTGAGAATCTGGCTAACGTAGGTGTCCTTGCCGGGGTAAGGTTTTTCACTAAAGTTTTTGTTCATGATCTTTAGCTTCGCCTTATTTTTATACTTAGTGCCAGCGGCTTCGTCGGCAAGGACTCGGGTAAGTTTTTCCGAGAGAATTGGAGCCAGTGCTGAGGCGTTGGCATCGATCTTTCGCAACGTTCTTCTCGTGCTACTCGGAACCGCCTCGAGAATTCCTACCGATTGATCCGTTGCGAGTGAGGTAATGCGTTGGCGCTCGATAAGGAGGTCCGCCTTCTTCGCTGCTAGGGATTTCGATCGACTTGATTTTAGCGCGGACTTTGACTGGAGGATTTCTTCGGTGTCTCCCTCGACGGGATTATACTTCGGGGCGAGGTTCCACTCCTGCTCCGCACTACTATATGCGAGTTCGAGAGGCAACAGTGATTGGACAACAGTCGCTCCAAGTGTTCTGGAGCTTTCGAAATTGAATCCTTCGACGGTCTTTTTTGCTGTGTCCGCATCGGGTGCGATAGAGACCTTGTTGGAGACTTCGAGCAACTCCTCGATTTCCTCAAAGGCGGCAGAAAGGGTTTCAAGTGCCTCAGTGTTTTTCGGGGAGGGTTTGAGATCGGGAATCGGGCCGAGATCGTTTATAACCGCCTCATACTTGGTGACGTATCCCAGTCGTTTCTCTCTCAGGCGACGGAAGTGATCCTCTTTTTTGATCTTCTCTAAGCGAATTTCGTTCATGAGACTTCCCCAGGCAGAGGTGACTTGCCGAGGGCCGGGAACGGTACCGAATTTGGTCACAATTTGCTTTGAAGCGATATTCCATCCAAAGAGAAAGATCCCGATCGCCAGAAGGGGGACAATGACTCCAGATAAGATGGCTCGTAGCTGAACTTTTGGCTCCTCGCCTCGGGCGAGAAGAATGAAAGGGATGACCCATCCAAATCGGATGGTACGGAGGAAACTGAGTAATTTGTTGAAGGCCTCGTTGCTCATTTTCGCGGTAGATTATTTCTTTTGAAGGAGCAGCAGGTTAATTCATTTTCCTGCTGCTCCGGCTGTGAATGGTCCTTGTGCTTGGTCTAGTCTTTTAGGCCAAGGCTAAAGGATTTGATGTAGTCTAACGGTTTTCTTCCGTCGTAGGTTTTGCCGTCGATGAATTCGTTGGTGGGTTTTCGATACCCCTTCCAACGGCTCAAGAACGGGAATTTGGGTAGATCCTTCTTTTCCATATGACCTTCTTCAATCAAGTGCTTTGCTGCCGCTTGATAGACTGCTGGTCGATAGATCTTTTTCGCCGTGTCGTGATACCAACGTGCCGACTTTGGCTCAGGGATTTGTCCCCATCGGCGCATCTGGGTGAGAAACCAGATACAGTCGCTGTACCACGGGTAGCTGGCGTTGTATTTGAAGAAGACGTTGAAGTCAGGCATTGGACGTTTGTCTGTCTTTTGGAAGTAAAAGTAGCCTGTCATACTGTTCTTAATGACCTCGTAATCTGCCCCGACGTATTCTGAGCGGGACAGGATTCGGGCGGCTTCTTCTCGGTTAATGAGTTTACCTGTGCTGTCGGTGGCATCGAGCCACATGCCGGCTCGAATCAGGGCCTTGACGACGGCGATGTGAGTGTTCGGGTTTTCTTTGGCCCATTCGTTGGTAACCCCAAAAACTTTTTCCGGGTTGTTCTTCCAGATATCGTAGTTTGTTGTCACTGGAACTCCGATCCCACGCACAACCGCCTGTTGGTTCCAGGGCTCACCGACGCAGTAGCCCTCGATTGTCTTGGCTTCCAAGGTAGCAGGCATTTGTGGGGGAGGGGTCACTGACAGTAGAACATCGGCATCAGTCGTTCCGGTTGCATCGATCGATCCAGATGAACGATCAAGATAGTACCCGGGGCTGATCCCTGATGAAGCCAGCCAGTAGCGAATCTCGTAGTTGTGGGTTGAGACGGGAAAGACCATACCCATCCGCATTGGGTCGCCCGCTTCCTTCTTCGATTGAACGATCGGCTTAAGAGATGCCGCGGTTATCGGGTGTTTCGGCTGTGGTTTTTTGAGTTCAGGGTCGTTCTCCTGCATCTTTTTCCAAAGGTCATTGGAAACCGTGATCCCATTTCCGTTGTAGTCGAGACTGTATGAGGTGATGATGTGGGCTTGGGTGCCAAAGCCAATGGTCGCTCCGATAGGTTGTCCGGCTAACATGTGTGCCCCATCAAGCTCACCACTGATCACTCGATCAAGAAGGATCTTCCAATTCGCTTGAGCCTCGAGTTTGACATCGATTCCTTCGTCCTCGAAGAACAGTTTCTCCTTGGCGATGACGAGCGGAGCGCAGTCCGTTAGTTTGATGAATCCGAACAGGAGTTCGTCCTTTTCAACGTCTAGAATATCTGCCTGAAGACCGAATTCTGAACTACTGGCAAGAAGTGCCACTCCTAGGGTGAGCTGCCTGAAGATTCCTGCTATTCGAGGTCTACGCTCTCGTTTAGGGATTGATTGTATTTGGTTGGTGTATTGAGGATGCATCTTTAATTCTTTTTGCTGGGTGGGGCGTGCCTTTGAGGCGGGGTTTTCTTGATTACTGTGAGTGGTGAAGTGATGTAGGTGTCGGGGGCTTAGGTTTTCTATCGGAGAACAAGAGGTAGTAGATCGATCCCTTGTGTACGATTTGTTCCAGATTATCATCTTAATCCAGAGGCTCCTTTCGTTTTGTTTTCTACGGTTGAATGCTTGTGTTGCCTGAGTCGTATGAGCTTCTAGCCGAATGCGTGCCAGCTTTGATTTTGGAGGCCTGACTGTGGCGTGGTCATACTATTCAATATGATGAGGGGGATTCATGTACCGTGTTTTAAGCGTGATGCATTGGGCTGGAGCGATTCGCTTCGTGGACCCCTTAGTTCTGTTTTCCCGCTTTGAGATTCGAATAAATCTTTGGTGAGAAGATTGGGGTTGTGGAACTTTGTCCGGGATGGGCATTTTTGATCCTTTGTCGCGAACCATATAATACGTAATAGGGCTGCTTATAGAATTGGTTCAATGCGTGATCTTCCTTAACTTTGTGTTCCAATTCGCTTCTCTCTTTTGATGGAAAGTTTGTCTCGGGTTAATGGAGGTTGCCAAACTTGATCAGTGGCTTAGATGAGAGAAACGAAGGATGAAGAAGTAGATAGTGATTTTAACGAGGAGCAACGCCTGTTATAAAAATGGTCACGCTGTCTAAAAATAGACTGTCTACGGATTCATTTGTTGCCTTCATTCTTTCGTGTTCAAAAAATAATCATTCATAAGTTATTGTCAGTAAGTGGTTTGTGGTAGTTTAGGTTGGGGTGTGAGGATCTTGGCATCCTGGTTGCTAATCGGGTGAGTGTCGAGAGGACTACGATAATTATGAAGAAAATTGAAGCGATTATTAAACCGTTCAAGCTTGAGGATGTGAAGGAGGCCTTAGGTGAAATTGGAATTGAAGGAATGACTGTTTCTGAAGTGAAGGGCTTCGGAAGACAGAAGGGCCATACAGAAATCTATCGAGGTAGTGAGTACTCTATCGATTTCTTGCCAAAGGTGAAATTGGAGATCGTCGTCTCTGATGAACAGAGTGAACCGGCAACGAAGGCCATTGTTACCGCAGCGAAGACCGGCAAGATTGGAGACGGTAAAGTTTTTGTTTCCGATGTTGTGACAGCGGTTCGAATTCGAACGGACGAAGCGGGCACAGAGGCACTTTAGAGTTAACGAATAGCGTATTCAGAATAGGACACGATAGAAAAATGAAAAACCTACTTTCAGCATTATTTGCTTTTATCATCTTTTCATCCTTTGCCATTCCGACCCAGTTAGTCGGTCAGGATGCCGAGGCAGAGGGGCCCAGTTACACTACCGTTGAGGAGTTTCAAGAGCTTCCACTCGCTTATCCGAAGTTCATGGTCGACAATCTTTGGATTCTGATTGCCGCCGCGTTGGTCTTTATCATGCACCTTGGGTTCTCGACACTCGAAACTGGATTGACTCGGCAGAAGAATACAGTGAACGTACTGTTCAAGAACGTATTCATTATCTGCATTGGGATTCTTTCCTACGCGCTCTGGGGGTTCAATGCGATGTATCCAGGAGAAATGGGCGCCGACTGGAATGGTTATTTCGCTTTTGGGAGTCCGATAGGGTTCGAGAGTGCCGTTGATAACCTCACTGGATCTTATGCCGACTATACTTACTGGAGTGACTTTATTTTCCAGGCAATGTTTGCAGCAACGGCGGCTACGATTGTGTCTGGTGCCGTGGCGGAACGAATCAAGCTTTCTTCTTTCATGATCTTTGCGACGCTATTGGTGACGATTTCCTATCCTTTAACGGGGGCATGGAAGTGGGGGACAGGCTGGTTGGATGCAATGGGCTTCTATGACTTTGCTGGATCGACTTTGGTGCACGCGGTTGGAGGTTTTGCTGCATTGGCATGTGTGATGTTATTGGGGCCCCGAAATGGTAAGTACCTTGGTGATGGAAAAATGCGGCCAATTCCTGGGCACAGTTTGCCATTGGCTACCATTGGTGTGTTCTTGCTCTGGTTGGGTTGGTTTGGATTCAACGGCGGTTCTGTTCTCAGTGCTGATCCAGGGCTTGTTTCATTGGTCTTCGTGACAACATCGATTGCTGCTGCTGCTGGAGGATTGAGTTCGATGTTCTGTTCTTGGATCGTTGTTAAGAAACCCGATCTGTCGATGGCTCTGAACGGTGTCTTGGCTGGTCTAGTTGGCATCACGGCTGGTGCTGACTCGGTTTCGGTGTTGAGTTCGTTCTTCATCGGTGCGATCGCCGGTGTGATTGTCGTGTTCTCTATCTTGTTCTTCGATAAGATCCGAATTGATGATCCTGTTGGTGCTGTGTCAGTGCATGGTGTCTGTGGCATCTGGGGCACGCTTGCGGTTGGAATCTTTGGGGATTTCTCGGTGGTGACTCAGTTGATCGGGACGCTTTCCATCTCTGCCTTCACCTTTGTCTTCAGTCTGATTGTCTTTGGTCTAATCAAAGTTCTCATTGGTGTGAGAGTTTCTAAAGAAGAGGAAGCTGAAGGCTTGGATATCAGTGAGCACGGCATCGAGGCTTATCCAAACTTCCAGAACGTTTCCGAATACTAGGATTACAGCTAAAGGCCAATGCTAGGGCGGGTCGCAGCCGATCACTGATTTGTCAGTGGTCGGTTTTTTTGTGGTTTTAGTTGGCGACGAGACGGAAGAACCCAACATCATTGGGAATCTCTAGCTCTACCTTAAGGGTTTCCGTTGTGGAAGCGGATTCAAATGTCCAAAGGTCTTCCCAAGCGGGCTCTGCGATAGTGGGACTAAACTGGATGGAAAGGCTCCTATTGGAGACAGTCTTCAAGCGGAACGTTGCCTTTTGGTCGGAGAGGACTTCAAGGAGTTCTAGCTGCATCCCGCTAGCGGCGGAAGCGGGGTCAGTGCCTAGGAGGAACTCCTCGCGGTTGTTGAGACCATCTTTGTCAGGATCGTCAGTGGCATCAGAGGGATCTTCTGGGTCGAGTCCAAAACGGCGCTCCCAAGCGTCGTCTATTCCGTCCAGGTCCGCGTCTAGATTGTTGGACTGCTGTGGCGATGGCGATGGTAGTGGTTGGATATTGCTACCTCCGTCAGGAAGTCGTCCTTCCGATTGATCTGTGACTTGTGGTCCGAAACTGATGTGATCGATCAGGAAGCCAGATGGATGGGTTAGGACTATGGATTCACCCGAAGCGCTTAGTTTGAAGTCAGCGTGATTCGCACCATCTTGAGGGCGTCCATCCGCGAAGATTTGCTTCCATCCTCGGGCGTCGATAAACGAATAGGGTGGAAAGACCTGCTGGAACGGATCAGCGAGATCATCTGAAAGTCCGCTTCCCCCAAGATCTACGATTCCGCCACTGGAGTTATAGAGTTCGATCCAGTCAGGCCCCTCGGTTGAACGGGCGATCCATTCGTTGATGCTTAGTTGGAAGATTTCCCCGAGTAGGGCTGCTTGATTGGGGGCGTGGGGAGTCGGAATGGCGGGCGACCACGCATCGGTCGCTCCGAGGCGGGCCAGAGAGACGTCGCTCGCCTGGAATCCGAAGGCGATCGAATCAAGCAGTTCTAATTGTTTATCGTTTGAATGGAGCAGGAAAACCGAATCGCCTGAGGCACTGAGTCCAAAGCCGGTGTTGGAATGGCTAGCGGGTTGTGTGGAATCGAAAGAGATGAGGCGCCGGCCAAGGCTTCCAATGATGCTTCCGTTCGGGAATCTCCAATGTCGATCTGTTGCTAGGTTGTCGCTGAGCAGGATGGCTGAGAGATCAACGGGGAGGGGGGAAGCGTTGTAGATCTCGACCCAGTCGGACGATTGAAGGGATGGGGCGAGGGGCCAAGATTGGTTGTTTGCCAAGATTTCACTGATTCGAAGGTTCTCAGGTCCGCTGGCGTCGATGACGCCATTGATGGAAAGGCCAAACAGAGCGTCTGGGATGTCTGTTCCAGCCTGATGCAGCTCGACGGCGACCCAGTTGAGGCCAGGTTGTACGAGCTCTGGATTGATGCTGACCTCTTCCACCCATGCGGGCATCGCCACTTCACTTGCGGGCGTCGTGTGGTTGACCTGATTACTCGGCGGAAGCCCCTGTCGAAAGACCTCCTTGCCATTGAGGTAGACGATCGCGCCGTCGTCGGCAATGAGAGAGAGGGATATCGATGCTGGGGCCAAAATTCCAGGGTAGTCGAAGCTAGAGACGAAATAGCTTGTGATAGCGTCCGTCTCAAATGGTGTATTTACGAGAGATGCAGATTGGAGGGCACCGCCGCCGAAAAGGCCTACACCACGGGACCACGAATCTCTTTCGAAGTCTGGCTGGTGCCAGTTGCGTCCCTGATCTCTTCCGCTGGTATCATACTGCCATTCAGTGGTTGTTGCGGAGATGAATGGAATCTCGATTCGAGGAACAGTCTTTTCGATTTGAGTGTTTGAAAAACCTGGAGTCGGACGGGCTATGGATATCACGGAATTGCCTTCGGTCCGTCCTAGGCTGATTCCCGAAAACTGTGGTCCGTACCATATTCTATCTATCAGATTGCCATCGATTGTGTGAATACTTATGGCCCCGGGTTCTGATGAGATTCCTTGGTTCAACGGCCAGCGATTTCCCGATGGATTGGCTGCGTCTTCAAGGCTGAGAATACCTCGAGGGCCTAGAAAACTATAGTCAGGGAAGCTGGCCTTGACTTCGGACTGTAGGAGTTGATCGCTGATTTGAATGCCGGTAAGGCTCGTAGGGAGTGAGCTTGTATTTTGGATCTCCACAAACTCTTGCGAATTTGAAGCAGTTGTGGGGCGGGTCAAGAACTCCGAAATGCTTATCGAGTCGCTATGGCTGAGGATGGCGAAGTCGTTGACAGCGTTGGGGGTTGGTCGAGAAAGTTTCCAATCCCAAGCCGAGGTACGTGAGAGTGAGTAATTCAGGATTTGTCGTCCGTAGGATAACTGGTCGATCTCAATCTGGTTGGAATCAAAAAGGCTGATGACTTCTCCTTCCGGGGCCAAATTGAATGGGAGTGTCGCAGGACTTTGGAAGTCTCCCGAGCTCCTCACCACGAGGAACCCATAAGCCGGTATATTGCTGCCGTCGGGAAATGTGAATTTCGAAGGGTTCAAGGGATCATCGCTCAGTTGGTAGCCTGTCAAATCGATTGTTTGATTCGTTCTGTTTGCGAGTTCAATCCAGTCGGCAGTCTCAGTGGAGGTATTGCTGGCAATGGTTTGGATTTCGCTGAGGAAAACAGAAGGAGCTGAGGGGCTATGCTGGAGCTCGATGGTCTGGGTATCGATACTCTGGTTTCCGGCATCAAGGGCGGTGAGCGTGTATGTTTTTTGACCGGAAATATCAGAGCGAATTTGCCAAGATTCTCCATTGGGAATGAAGATCTCAATCAAGTTTTGAGAGGAATCGAGCGAGCTGATCTTGAAAAGCTTTGCTCCCGGCGCCCAAAGTGAAAGCTTATTGCCAACAATGTTCCACGCCTGCGACGACTGCACGCTGAAATCAGGCGCTGTCGCGGCGCTCGCTCCGATGTCGAGGTCGCCAAATCCGGCATCGTGCAGTGGGCTGGTCTTGAGCAGCTTCCAACGATTCTCCTTTGATCCTAGCTGCATTTCGGACTCAGGCATGTGTTCGATCGACGAAGCGAGTGGCTGGTCGGACACATTGTTGTGTCCGGTAACACCAATGTGATCAATCGTTCCATTGGAGGATGTGATCAAAGAAGGAGTGGCGCGAAATAGATTGTTGATCCATTCGCTCGATATCTGACCTGAATCGACGCTTAGTGCCGATTCGGAAAGGGCATCAAAAGTATTGTTGTGTAGATTAATCTGGAATGCTCCCTCGCATCGAATGGCTTGAAGGGCTTGATGGAAAACGTTTCGAGCCAAATCAATTGTTTGGAATTCGGATTGATTCTGGAGTGCTATAATAGTTGGAGGATCATTGCTGTCGAGCGAAGGGCGTGATGGTGAGAATTGATTGCCCAAAACAACTGCTGGCACATTGATTAGGTGTAGGCCCGATGACGTTCCTAAAGAAAAGTGGTTGTCGCGAATTTGAATCGGTTTGCCATCGATATCAGCTCTTTCGACTAGTATTAGTGGAGAGGTATTGTTGCTGCTAAGAATGCGACACCCCTTTATCAAAAATTCAGTGTCCGGCTCTGTCTCGATACTATGGATCACAGATCCGGACTGGATCTGAGGGAATTCACAGGATTCCAAGGTCAGTTTTGAATTCGTCGATGAAATCGCGCCTGCGTTGATGTTTCTAAGAACGAGATGTCTGCCTTCGAACTCGGCTTGCTCAATGGTGATTGCGGCTGAGTCAAGCCTCGAGGCGACGCCCTTCACGAGGACATGCCCAAAAAAGCCCTGTGAACCGGGTTGGAAGCGTATTCCTGTCCACGGGCCGGTTGAATCGTTCGAGAACAGTACCGGGCGAGCCTTCTCGCCACGAACGAGAAGCTCTCCCTGAACGATAATTTGGGCTTCAGCTGATATCTGTATTGAAACGCCTGCCTCAATGGCGAGCTGGGCTCCGGGCAAGATTGTGAGGTCTTGATGGATTCGGATTGGGCCGTGTTCGGCTGTCCAGGTTGTATTTTCTTCGACGGATAGAGACCTTGGGGGCACGGACTCTGTGATCGGTAGACGAATCTCTGCAACTAATTCACCGATTTGAATGTCGCTTCGATCGAACGATTGAATCACAAAGCGATTGATTCCAGGACCAAGCGGTGAATCTATCAGGTATGTCCAAGCAGCTGTTTGTGGTGTCCAATTGGCAGGGCTTCCATTGACCGTCACTCGACTTGTGCTCGTCGCATCACTTTGCCCGGTGATGAACGGCAGTTCGGAGGCGGAGCTAGGCGCGATAAAGACACCGTCTTCTTGAGGGAATGGAATCGCAATACTGAGGGAGCGAGGAATGGACTGGAGAATGAAGGCCGAGCGGGCTTTGGCGAATTCGATCATTTGGTCTTTTCTGGTTTCGGGAACTTTGCTGGGAGCTAAGAGCCGCTTGATCAAGGGGCCGATTTCGCTTGGAGAGAAGGGTCCGGAAGCGAGGTCGACCAGACTGGAATAGTAAATTGGTGCGAAGGTAGGCCACGTAATTAGGCGATTGATGGCAGCTCCGCGGGTCGCTCTCCAGAACTGTTCACTAGGGTTGGCCCCTGTGTCGCCTTGTCCAAGAATGGTATCGTGGTCATAGGGAATGAGTCGAAATCGATGGTCAGAATCGGATCGGTACATGTAGTAGTCGTCACCATAGCCGTTACCGAGAGCCGTTTCTTGGTTGGCATAGAACGCCTCGGCCGCGAAGTAGCGCATCCACTGGCGAACATCGATTTGTTGTTCGATTTCAGCTTCGAAGGCCTCATCGCTGGTCTCGCTAAAGGTTCTGGTCAGGGCGATTAGATCGCTCCAGTCATCTTCGATCTTGTTCGTCTCTTTGAAATAAACACGTCGGTAAGGGGCGGGATCGTTACCCAAGAATTGAAAGTCAGCTTCTTCCGTGCCGCTCTTTCGAATACCTCGATAGATATTGGCGTTGGCGAGCCCTTGTCGTGCGGCAAAGTCTGAGTTCATGACATCGTTTGCCGCGTACATTTCGTACGTGGCAAACGCATTCGGAGCACGAAGGGATTCGTTGAGGTAGACCCGGACGAGTCGCGAGGGAGCGGCGAGGAGGCCGATATGGTGGGAGAGAGTGGCTCCCAGTGTCTGCAGCCAGGGAAATTGAGCGTTGCAGTTCAGTTTCTCAACGCCATTCCAGAGTGCGTCACTTGCGAAATCGATTCGAAAGTTATTTGGGCTGCGTTGTCGGCTTCCATTGCCGCGATTCCGAATATCCGTTCGATACCGAACCTGATATCTTCCGTCGAAGTGGGAAATGAAGGTGGCATGAAAGTGACCATCACTTCGGATTTGAGGGTTTTCCGGGCCCCGGCTCCCATCAGGATTGATGAGCCGCGGACGAACAGTATCAGTAAAACGCTGACGTTCCGACGGCGTCATGATGATCCGGTAGTCGGGAACTTCAGGGGATCTTGGGCGATCGTCGACTTGATACAATGCGTTGGCATCGCTGTTTCCATCCGGCAATGTGACCGGGGGCCATTGCCTGGAAAGGGCTGATCCATCTGAAGCTTGCAGATAGAATTCGACGACGGCATTGTTATTTTGAGGGGGAACTACCCCCTGAAAGATCGCTTGGGTATGGTTGCTGGTTGATAGCCGGGTGATCTCGCCTTCTTGCCAAGGGCCCTCATCGACGGCGTAGAAAAGTCTGGTGGAGACTGTCGCGATGGATTCGTCCGTGAGTTCGAATCGTATCTGCACCGTTTGGCTCGATGTTGGGATGGCGGGGGAATGAACGACATCAGATACGATCGGGGCGATGTTGATCGTCGCTCTCGAATTGATAGTTGCGGGGGTCCCTCCGATCATGCTACTCGCGCTCCAGTTGGCTCCCAAATTATTCGAAACTTTCCATTGATGTAATTCGAGACTGTGGCCGCCACCGTCATGGGGTGCGAGCCAATGAATCCCGCGAACTCGTTGAAAGTCGGTAAGCCATTCCCGCGCGGCGAAGGCCCCTTCATTCGCATAGGTGGCTCGATCAACGGGATCGCCAGAAGCCGTTGCCAGGCGGATTGTTTCGCCCCGGTTACTCAAGCGACCTTGCCATGGGCCAAAAATGCTGGTGCTAGGGACTTCAGGATGAAGCGCGCTAAACTGATCAGGATCAGCGACGATGACGAGATAGCCATTTGATGGGATGCTGGCTCCTCCCGGGAACTTGTAGCGGACGCCGTCAGTCAACTCCCATCCGGAAAGATCTATGGGAGCGGTCGTGGGATTGTAGATCTCTATGAACTCGTCTCGATCGTCGTCGCTCGCTGGATGGTAGTGGATTTCATTGATGATTCCTTGGGCCACTATTTGAAGGGGCTCAAGGCTCATGATCGTGAGGCAAAGAATCGTGAAGATCGAGGCGAGACGATTCTGTTGACGACGCTGCATTGAGAGACTGAGATTGGGGTTCTTAGGCGCTGTCAATACCTAGCAATCACTCGGAAAAGGCCGACGGCTTCGTCGGCGGGAATGAGAACGGTGATATGAGTTTCTGACGTTCGAGGTGAAATTGTTTCTATCGTGCTCCACTCGCTTCCAATTGTGTTGGCTTGCTGAATCGAATAGTGACGACTGGCTTGCTGAGTGAAGGAAAGCTCGAGATGCCCTTCTGGCCGCTTAAGTTTGAACTGCAAGCCCAGCCGCATTGTTTGGTCGAGGGGATCAGTGCCCGCGAGATACTCTGCTCGGTTCGTCTGGCCGTCGCCATCTAGATCAGCATCAGGAAGGATGGAGAGAATGGAGGTCCATTCGTCATCGAGCGCTTTGTTTACCCAGTGCGTTTCCCAGCTGTCGGGGAGGCTGTCTTGGTCGAGGTCTAGTGCTGACCTCGTACGGAGCGAAAGATCGAACCAAAGATCTGGGCTGTCAATCGTATCGTTAAAGACCTGAACAGCAAGGTGGTTCTTCCCAGCAAACAGTGAGGGCAACTCGTCCTTAGTGAATTCACGTGTCAGGGTCTCCGGTTCGGCTAGAGTCTCGGTTGCTAGCGTGTCAAAGGGAAGTGGATCCGTGACAGAACCAGCGACCCCGATCCGCATTATCTCTCGCCCATTGATCCAGGCCACGAAGCCATCGTCGAATCTAGTGTTGATCAGAACCGTGTCGATGGACGCCAGTTCGTTAATGTGAAACGACTGTCTAAGGAATAGCGAGGATGCTTGATCTTTCATCGACAGGACTGAGGTGCCTAGGGGGAACGAACCGTAACCGATTGGTCCCGGCCCTAGCGGCCAGATCAAATCGTCGAATGAAGGAAAGCGCCAGGCCGTTGGGGGCGTGGACGCTTCGCCGTTTCCAATCTGAAAGTGCCAGGCTGATTCGCTCGATATGATCTCACTCTCGGTTCGAAGTCCTTCAAAGGATATCTCGAATTTCGAACGTTTTGGATCAATCAAGGCATTAGTCGCGCTGTTGAGTCTTAAGGTGATCTGAGTGCTTACTTCCGGGAATCCTGTCTTGATCAGATGGATTGGGATACTGGTGACCATTTGGCCAGGCGCAAAGTGGACGGAAGTATCGTCCAGTTGAATGAGCGAGGCGGTGTTTTCAGAATCAGATTGGAGCTCAATGTTCGCAGTAATTGCTTGCGAACTAAAATCGCTTAGTGCGATTTCTAGTGATAAGGTTGTAGGGGACGAGGAGGCTGTGTGCGCCGTCGTGGTAAAGCCTATATTAGCGATTCCGTTGGCGAGTTCTGAAAAACGGGCGAGTTGCTGCGGATGAGCCTCGTCTGATAGCCAGAGTGAGTTGTTAGGATGAAGATCAAGTCCCGTGACGAGTCGATTGTTGACTGCTGTGATTCGACTTAAATCTTCGGCCCAGAGATTTGCCGTCAATCCCCATATATCTCGCTCATTGAAGATTGAAAGTGAGTCGTTGACACTCAGTGAACCAGCGTGCTCTCGAAAGTAATTATCGCCGAATCGAAGACCGACGCCGTTACCGCTTAGGAGGGACGTCGTCATTGTAACATGGGGAGAAAGATAGCCAACTTCGACTCCTTGGCCGTTATTCAGGAATACCGAGTTGCTCACGGTGACCTGCTTGTTCGATCCTGAAAGGGCCATTCCTTCGTGGAAGCAGGCCTCGAACCAGCAGTTTTCTACCGTCACCGTGCCTGGGTCATTGCCTCCTGCATCGATTCCGTCGTCTTTGGTCCAACCTATGAGCGTGTTGGTGATCGTGTGGGTGCCGAAGGTAAAGTAAAGGGCGTCATTGTCACCGTCGAC
Organism: uncultured Verrucomicrobiota bacterium; assembly: GCA_913061285.1. Taxonomy (GTDB): domain Bacteria; phylum Verrucomicrobiota; class Verrucomicrobiia; order Limisphaerales; family AAA164-E04; genus UBA2970. The sequence continues at coordinate 24,815 of CAJXVR010000059.1, forward strand.
GAATCGTGGGGAATCATTGGGGAAGCCAACAAGAGCGCTGGAGTCGATTGTGACCGCCCCTTCATTGAACTGTCCGACGGTTTGGCATTCTTGAACCAGTGAGTTGCTGAGTGAAATCTCAGCGTTTTCGCCGTGAAGAGCCTGACCTGCATTCTCGACAATCTGTACCGAGTCAAGGTGGCCGACAGTTCCCGTCCAAAAATTGAACGCTGCTTGTTCTGGCCGATGCGAGCGTCCGCCCCGATTGGCGAAGAACCAAGTCTTATGGGCTCCAGTCCCAGTGACGATTGAATGTTGGACATCGGCAGTCGCGGGAGCGGAAGGGAAGAAGAAGCCTCCCCAAAGCTGTCCTTGGTTTCGAGGAGCGAAAAGTACAGGATTGTCGTCTTTTCCTTGAACGACAAGCGATCCATTCACGATAACGTCGACGCCTTCCGCTAAAGTGACGATTGTGCCTTGATGGATTGTGAGGGTCACGTTGACCGGGACGATGAGATCATCTGCAACGAACACGCGCGCCTGCTGCTCCCAAACGGTATCCGCCGCGAGAGTTCCCGAGACCGTGTCCCAAATTGGCTCCTTTTCGATCTCGATCTGCCATGGCGTCGCTGCCTCTGCGATATGAGCCGTTGATGAGAGAGAGGTTTGGTTGCGTGGCAACACCTGTGTGTTAAATCCGACGCCTCGACGAATGTTGATTGAAGAATCTGCGAGGCCGAGACTAAGAGAGCCGTTTGCCCGGAGGTTTTGCCCATCATCATCTCGTATCCAGGCGATGATCGGAGCCTTCATTCCAGCAGGGATACGCCGAGGATAGACGAGCTCAATCGATGCGCCTTTGAATGCTTCTGGCGCTGAGGGGATGTTCGGACGAGGTGTCCAGGGGGCGAGCCCCCACTCGCTACCGCCGCGTATGGCATCCTGGACAACGAAGCGATAGCTGCGTTCTTCCTTTTGCCCACTAAGTTCGCTGATCCGCGAGACTGAGAAGGTGTGGTATCCTGGACCGGCAAATTGCCAGAATTGAGGGGCAACGAGGCGATTATCAAGCCGAGCTTCGTACTGATAGCCTGGCTCTAGCTGGACTCGGAACCCCACACGATCAACGTAGGTCGCCTTGTCCCTCAGGGTTTCGACCACAATTTCTGCGCACACGTGGTCTGTCGCCACGAAAAAAATCCCGAAGAGGAGTGCGAGCTGCTTCCAAAAGATTGAGGACACTCGTCTCCGGCTGAAGGCCTCGTCTGAGCCAAGGCAAGCCTGAGAGCTGGATTCTCGACCTTTGGAATTAGGATTCACAAGTAAGCAAATAACGGCTAATGTCGAGCAAGTCCCGTGCCGCTGGACCATGGGAGTAGCGCTCTTTGGAGCGGCATTATGTGTGGCAGCGACGTGTTTTATTCAAGAACTAATTGGACCGGGAGTCCGCAGAGAACTTTGGGGACTGGAGTCAGGCGATTCTTGATGGTAGTCATGTGCCTATCTTCTCTTGCACTGCCGTGCCTCGATCCGTTTTTCCGACAAGCATTGTTCGCTGAGGGGCAGGGAGAGGTCGTCATCAACGAGTTGCATGTCAATCCTAAGGATGCCTTGGAACGTTCTGAATTTGTCGAGATCTTCAACAATTCAGATGAAGCCGCTGACCTTTCTGAATGGGAATTAAAAGGGGCGATAAAGTTCCGCTTTCCTGACGAACTAACCTTGCCAGCCTTCGGCTACGTGGTCGTGGCCGAAGATCCTGCCGTAATCGAAGGCGCTTTTGGTGTCACCGCGCTCGGTCCCTTCTCAGGACGACTATCCAATGACGGTGAGACGGTGAAGCTTGTCAATGCTGACGACGCCTTGATGGATAGTGTTTCCTATCAGATGGGGTTTCCTTGGCCGACATGGGCAGCGGGCAAGGGGGCATCGATGGAGCTGATAGATCCGAATATCGATAATTCCCAGGGTTCTGCCTGGCGCTCGTCAGGGTTTTTGGAGGAAACAACTCTGCTGGAATCGATGCGTCGTCATCGTCAGGATATTGATGATCTGACACGACCCACTCCGGGCCGCAGAAACTCCGTAGCTCAGAGCGAGTTCAATCTTCTCGTTGATTCCGTGAGCCATTCGCCCATTGCTCCCAGAAGCCTTGATCCGGTGACGTTTAAGGTGGTTCTACCGGAGTCGAGCGCCGTTGAGGTAGTCACACTGCTCCTTCAAATTGTCCGTCCAGGTGAGTATCAACCCGCTTACCTGCCCCGTCCATTAGAAGATTTGTTGGCCGACCCCGAGGCGCCGTTGCCGATCAATCCTGAGTTCGCAAATCCAGAGCAGTGGCTCTTGCTGCCGATGAATGAGCTCCTTGAACCCGAAATCGATCTGACAGGTTCCCGCGTATTCATCGCGAATGTGGGACCATTTTCGAATCGAACCCTCGTCCGCTACCGGGTTGATCTCAATGGCACTGAGTTGAATGAAGGGACAAGGGTGACGCTGCCATATTCGGATGATCCGAGTCTGAATTTTGCATTGTTCGTTTATGACGGGGTCCCCGCCTACCAACCAACGATCAGGACTGTGCTTGAGGGCGGAATTCAAGCTCGCCATTCAATGGAGGTCATGAACTCGCTTCCGGTCTACCATTTGCTGACGCGTGAGCCTGATCTCTTGTATTCCCACGGCTATGAGAAAAGTGATCAAATCCATCCGACGGAAATCGAGGCTCGTCGGGTCTTCAATTGGGAAGGAACATTGGTGTATAGAGAGCAGGTTTACGATCATGTTCGCTACCGGCTCCGTCAGAACAATGATCGATACAACGCCGATTGGGGGGGGAAACGTTCCTTCCGCTTTCGCTTTCACCGTGCGGATCGATTTCGCCCTCGCGATGATCGAGGGCAAGCCTATGAGGTGCCTTGGCGAAGCCTTAACCTAAGCAAGATGATGGACGGGAAACGGAACCAAACCTTTGGTCTTCCCGAGGCGATGAATTCGTGGTTGTGGGACTTGGTCGATATTCCGGCGCCACGAACTCATTATGTGCAAATGCGGGTAATAGACCAAGCGGAGGAAGCTCCCGATGGTCCAGACGGTCAGTATCAAGGAGACTTCTGGGGCGTCTTCCTAGCCTTTGAAGATTTTGATTCACCGTTCGTCAAAGCTCATGACCTGCCGGATGGGAATCTCTATAAGCTGAAGTCCAGAGTCCCAGATGGTAATCAGGTCAAACGACATCAAGGAATGGGCTCGGTGAGCGATGATTTGGATTTTCAGAACATTCGGATGAATCTGAATCCTGACCGAGATGCTGCCTGGCTCAGTCGCTATGTGGATTACAATCGCTGGAATCACTATCACGCCGTTAATGAAGCGGTTCGCCATTTTGATTACTTGCCGCGAGATTCTCATTTGAAGAATCGAGCCTGGTTCTTTGCTCCGGTTGAAAATGACCTCATTGGTAGGCTCTGGGTTTTACCCTGGGATTCTGATACTTCCTGGGGGCCGAATTGGGGGACAGGCTTAGACTATCCGAAGCTTGCCATCTTTGGGGGGGAGGGGAAACCGAAGTTTAAGATGGAATATCGCAACGTAATTCGCGAATTCAGTGATCTGATTCTGTCTCTTATACACATCTGACGCTGCCGACG
>CAJXVR010000060.1 GCA_913061285.1 uncultured Verrucomicrobiota bacterium
CTACACTAGATCGCTCGTCGGCAGCGTCAGATGTGTATAAGAGACAGACCAAGGACATTTCCCTTCCCGAAAAAGCGATCACCGTTAGCACTTGGGTTCAAATCAAACAACCTAGCGCTTGGGGCGGCATCATCTCCGCGGTCCAAGATAACGGGAACGATGAATACGGCTGGGTCTTAGGATATCGGGGAGAACGATTTAGTTTTGCTCTGGCCTCTGAGAAAGGAGGTGCGCTTACCTATCTTACGGCCTCCGAGAATTTCGAAAAAGATCAGTGGTATCATGTCGCAGGCTCCTATGACGGCAAGGAACTCCGTCTCTACATCAACGGCAAGCTAGATCGCACTTCGAACGCGCAAGAAGGTCCTATTCGCTATCCCACTTCCCTGTTCTACGAAATTGGAGCGTATCATGATCGGGATGAGGACTACCCCATGGTGGGATCGATTCACGAAATCAAGTTATTCGACCAAAGCCTATCAGCTGAGGATATCGCCAGCGAATTCGCAGAAAAGAGCGATGAGCTCGCCAAACCGGCCGCACCACACACTTGGCTTCGCCTCGCGGCTGGTCCCTTTGTTGACTGGGTCGACCGTACCACCGCAAGACTCACCTGGGAACATGATCAGGCAATGCCAGGGGTCGTTGAAATCCATCACCCGAATGGTGGCGTTAAGCGCATCGAACAATCTCGACCAAGAACCACACATACGATGCTTCTCGAAGACTTGGATCCTCGGGTTGAATACGAATACCGTATCCTCGGCGAACCCGTGGGAAACAAAGCACAATTCAGCCCACTCTATCGTTTCGATGCCACCTTCTTCTACACGGCCAGCACCGATCTGCCCATCCTACAAGATCATCCCGCTGATTCCTCAATCCAAGCCGTTGCCGAGCGAATCTTAAGTGACACAGGCATCTCACAGGGTTACTGCATCGTCCTCGGAGCTGAAACGGGCGATCTCGCACTCGAGCTCATTCGAGCGAGCGAACTTGAAATCGTCATTCTCGAACGGGACGCTGCGAAGGTATCCAAGATTCGTCGCTACCTTGACAGCGCCGGTGTCTATGGTGTTCGCGCCACGGTTCAGCATCTCGAAAGCGAGAATCTCCCCCATGGCGCCTATCTCGCTAATCTCGTCGTTTCAGAATCCATGGCACTCTCGGGTAGACCTCCCAGTGTTTCCTTCGAAGAAGCCTATCGAATCGCCCGACCGGCGGGAGGCATTCTTTATCTCGGATCCAATCAATCAGGACCCGAAACGATGAGCCAACTCAAAAATTGGGTTGCCGACAATCTCGAATCCAGGGTGCAATTCAGTCAAACGAGCGGCACCTGGATGGCACTCCGTCGCACCGAACTTGACGGCGCCGGCGATTGGAGCCATCAATACGCCTCCCCTGACAACTCGGCCTGTAGCAAGGACGAACTGGTCCAAGGAGATCTCGGGGTCCTCTGGTGGGGCGATCCAGGACCGCGACCCATGCCAGATCGCGGCGGACGAAACCCAGCGCCACTCTCGGTCAATGGCCGCATGTACGTTCAAGGCAATCGGATTCTCTTTGGCATGGACGCCTACAACGGGACGGTTCTTTGGAGTAAGTCCATTCCTGAAATCCGGCGCGCTAACGTGCCGCGCGACAGCAGTAATATGGTCGCTAACGACAACTTTCTCTACATCATCCAAGGCCGTTACTGTCTGGGTATCGACGGACAACGCGGGCACATCATCAAGAAATTCCAGGTCTCCGGCCACACCACAGAGGCACCAAGATTCTGGGGCTATCTAGCCAACGTGGAAGATCTCCTCATTGGGACCACTATGAAACCAGGAGAACGCTATACTGGAGATGATGGCGAGTGGTTTGAGGATTTCACGCCAGAAGAAGTCGCCCGCGTCACAAGCACGAAAATCTTCGGCTATGACCAACAGACTGGTGAAGAAAAATGGGCCTACGAAAAAGGCGTGATCATCAACTCCACAATTACAATCGCCGATGGAATGATCTTTTTTCTCGAAAGCCGAGGCGAGAGTGCACTGGTTTCCCCAAGCAACAAGATACAACCAGACCAGCTCACGGATGTGCAACTTGTTTGCCTCGATCTCAATAGCGGACAAACCAAATGGGAACGCGCCCACGACTTCAGCAAGTGTGAATTCATGGTTTACATGAGCTACGGCAATGACACCCTGATGGTGACAGGAACAGACCGAAACAAGATCTTTCACACCTTTGCCTTCAACACCAAGCAAGTCGATGCCAGCGCCACGACGGAACTAGAACCCGTCCAAGTAGCCGGCACCCTTCTTTGGTCTGAATCACACAAAGAAGACAAAGGCCATCACAGCGGCCATCTTCAACACCCTCTCATCATTGGGGATACGTTCTACTCTGATCAACGATCCTTTAGTCTACGCGATGGTAAGCTGCTTCGGACCGATCTCCCAGAACGTCGTGGCTGTGGCACCATGTCAGCCGCTCAGAATAGTATCTTCTTCCGGCACTACTTTCATGGACAATGGGATCTCAAGACCGACAAACGGGTCCAGTTCGAAGGCCTAAGAAGTGGTTGCTGGCTTGGGATGATCCCTGCGAACGGCCTTCTACTCGCTCCCGAGGCGAGTGCGGGTTGTTCCTGCGCCAATGCCATCCAAACGAGTATCGGCTACATTCCGAAACACTTGGATCGCACGAGTTTCCCAAGCTCACAATAGCTCACTCCATCGTCCAGTTTCCACAAGGGCGCGAGTTCCGTGATTGTTTACGGAATTCGCGCCCTTTTTCGCCTTAAACCTACCTCAATTCCGTTTCACTCTTAGTTCTCCTTGCGTGCTGATGAGAGCACACTAAACTTCGCGCCCGCATGGCTCAATCGCTTAATCCTGAACAATCTGCTGCTGTCCGAACCATCAACGGACCGGTATTGATTCTTGCAGGGGCAGGCACGGGAAAGACCGGCGTTGTCACTCATCGAATCGCCCGCATGGTTTCGCAAGGGATCGAACCGTCCAACATTTTGGCGGTTACCTTCACCAACAAGGCTGCTCGGGAAATGCAAAGCCGAGTCAGCAAGCTCATCCCGAGACGATCAAAAAAGGCCGGCAAGGATGGAGAGAAGAAACCAGGCAAACCAACGATCTGCACTTTCCACTCCCTCGGCGTTCGAATCCTTCGCAGACATATTGATGCTCTAGGATACAAAAAGAATTTTGTGATCTATAGCCAATCTGATCAGCTGGGGATCATTAGAAAAATCCTCAGTCATATCTCCACCGGAGACGAGAAAACTGATCCCGGCGATATCCTCAGCCTCCTAAGTCGGTATCGCAACGGAGGAGAACTCGCGGAACAAATGTTCTCGGACGACAAGCATCGGGCCATGGCTGAGCATATCGAAGAACGCTATGTGAGCGCCTTGAAGGCCTGCAATGCCGTCGATTTCGATGATCTCATTCTCCTGACACTCAAGTTGCTCCGTGAACATCCCGATGTCTTGGAAGCCTGTCGTAAGCGCTATCGCTACGTAATGGTCGACGAATATCAGGATACCAATGCCAAACAGTTCGAACTCGTCAATCTCCTAACCAAAGAACACCGAAACCTCTGCGTCGTCGGCGATGATGATCAGAGTATTTACGGATGGCGTGGTGCCGAGATCGCCAACCTCCTCAACCTTGACAAACACTATCCCGAAGTCAAAACCATCACGCTCGAGCAGAATTACCGCTCGACCAATGCCATTCTCAAAGCGGCCAATGCCGTGATCAAGAACAACACTAACCGAAAGCTCAAGTCGCTGTGGTCCGACAACGGCTACGGCAATCGCATCCAACTCGCCTCATACGCCAATGACGAAGAAGAGGCACGGAGCGTGGTTGAAGAAATTGAATTTCGACGCATGGCAAAGAACATCTCTTGGTCCAGTCACGCAATTCTTTTTCGAACCAATCAACAAGCCCGCAGCCTGGAAACCGCCCTTAGAAACGGCAAAGTGCCTTATCGACTTGTCGGCGGGCAAAGCTTCTTCGATCGACGGGAAATCAAGGAGTTCCTGGCCTTCCTAAAAACGATCTTAAATCCCTCCGATGACATCAGCCTCCTCCGCATCGCCAACATCCCCCCCCGAGGCATCAGCGACAAGACCGCCCACATCCTCCTGGCCCTGAGCCAAGAGCATCAATGCCCCGTCATTGAAATCATGATGAAGAGCCAGCATCGTTCGGATTTGAGTCGTCAGGCCATTCGCGGGATCGACGAACTGGCGAGCCTGATCCAACATTTTCACGATGAACTAAAACGGCCCGGTTTAAGTCTCTCAGAATGGGCTCAAAAACTCCTCGATCAAACACGGTATCTTGATGAATTGCGACGCCTCGAAAAGAATCAAGACATCGCCGATACCCGCGTCCAGAATGTGCTGGATCTTGTTGCTAGCATGGACGATGAACAAAGCTCTTATCTCCCCGACCAGCGACTTCAACAGTTTCTCGAAGACTTAACGCTCGATGCTGAACGGGTGAACGAAAAAGAAGCCAAGGGCGATCAAGTCACACTCATCACAACACACAGTTGTAAGGGCCTCGAGTTCCCTCACGTTTTCTTGGTTGGCGTCGAAGATGGTCTCCTTCCCCATTCACGCTCTCGAGTGGAAGGAACAATGGAAGAAGAACGACGCCTCTTCTACGTAGCCATCACCCGAGCAAAGAGATCACTCGTTCTCAGCCTCTGTGCTGCCCGAAAACGGTATGGCGAGATGATTTCCTGCCATCCCTCCCCCTTCCTCGCCGAGATCCCGGAGGAACTCGTCGAACATCTCGATGAGGCCGCCAAGCAACCGGTTGCCAAAGACGTGGGCAAAAGTCTCTTCGGGTCGATCAAAGATTCCATTCAATAGCGGAGCGACCAATGAGCCAATCAGCAAATGCCCCACAATCAGTTTCGCAGGAGCTTGCCCCTCCTCCGCTCAACAGTCCTCGCACCCTCAAGGGCGTGCTAATCTCCGAAGAGTCCTTGCGGGACCGAATCACTCAACTCGCTCAGATGCTCAATCAAGATTACGGTGACAAGCCCGTCGTCATTGTGGGAATTCTCAATGGAACAATCCTGTTCTTTGCGGATCTGATCCGCCAATTGACCGGCCCCATCGAAATCGATTTCATGGGCGTCACGAGCTACCGCAACGGCACCTCTCCCGGCAACGCAGCAATCACCCGGTCACTCAAGACCGACCTCAAGGACCGTCACGTCCTTCTGGTCGACGACATTCTCGACGTTGGACAGACCTTGACGACCATCGTTGAAGAAATCTTACTTCAAGAGCCCAAAGACCTTCGCACCTGTGTCCTCCTTGAGAAAACGGCTCGCCGCCGCTATCCGATTGCCGCCGACTATATTGGTTTCAGCATTCCTGACTATTTTGTCGTAGGATACGGATTGGACTACGCCGAACGGTATCGTAACCTCCCCTATGTGGCCGTCCTTGACGACAGCCACCTTGGATAACACGAACAGCGAATTATTTAGCTATCATGAACATTCCGGTGACCTTCTATTCCTACTTCAAAGATCTCACAGGAATCAACCAGGCCACCATTGAAGTTTCTGAGGGCAGCACAATCGGGCAGCTCATGAGCACCGTTTTTGAGCGGTATCCGAAAATGAGATCGATGGAGCGATCGACCTTGATTGCCGTTGGGGTAGAATACCAAGATCAGACCTACATCTTAAAGCCCGGGGACGACGTGTCTCTCTTCCCTCCCGTCCAAGGCGGTTGAAACTCCTGACGGAATCATTCTTCATGAAGCGAAAACTCACCATCACCACCGACCCCATCGACGAGGCGGCCCTCGTCCGCGAGCGAACCACTTCCACCGAAGCTGGTGCCGCCCTTTACTTCTCGGGAATCGTACGAGGCAGCGAAGAAACCGGGACGATCACAGCGATTGACTACGAGGCCAACGAAGCCATGGCGCGCCACCAATTCGACAAGATCTTCGATCAAGTCGAAACCCGATGGCCCATCGAATCCATTCGACTCATCCATCGCATCAGCCTGGTCAAAGTGAATGAGGCTTCGCTCTGGGTAGAAATCATCTCTGGCCACCGCGGCGAAGCCTTTGAAGCCTGCCAATGGCTCATCAACGAAATGAAACGCATCGTCCCAATCTGGAAGCATCCGCAAGAGCCAGAAGCGTAAGGACACTAAGTAAATTCGGAAAAATCTATCCGCACCCAAGCTCTCCTTCTCTTTCAGGATTCGAGCCCCCCCTATTAAAACACTTCCTACTTGTTATTATTTCCATCGCTGCTAGAAATGGCCCAGCAGTGAATCGGCTCACACGACACCTTTGGTTATTGGTTCCAGCAGCGCTATGCACCGTCACCAACCTCCTTGGAGAGGTATGGATTAGCGAAATTCGCACGAATCAACCTGGCCCCGACACCGATGAGTACTTCGAACTCTACTCATCAGACAACAACGTCGATCTCAATAGACTTACCTATCTCGTCATTGGAGATGGAACGGCTGGCTCGGGCGTTATCGAATCGGTTGTTGAACTAAGAGATCAATCTCTAAATCTAAACACTCCCTTCTTCGTTGTTTCGGAATCCAGCTTTTCTCTAACGGAACGGAGAGCCGACATGATCGCCCACCTTAACTTTGAGAACGACGACAACGTGACCCACCTCCTTGTCAGAGACTTCACCGGTAAACTAGGAGAGGATCTCGATGCGAACGATGACGGAGCTCTCGACCACTTTCCCTGGAATACCGTGATCGATGGCATTTCGCTCCGAGCGAAAATTCGCGATGGCGACCAGATCTATGCGCCTTCCTTGGGATTGGAGAGCATCGGGCCGGATCAGGGCCACGCGCCGACGCATGTCTACCGTGAAAACAACTCAAATCGATTCAACATCGGGGCGTTTCCACTCGGACAACAAGACACCCCGGGCGCTCCAAATGCCACTCACCATCAGGACATCCTTATTGACAAGACGATATCAGAGATTCAAGGAACCAATTCAATCAGCTCGTATGTAGGGAGCACGGTACGGACGAGAGGGATCATCGTTGGGGATTTTCAAGGAGAAGACGAGCTCCGTGGATTCTTCCTGCAAGATCCGATTGGCGACATGAACCCAAAAACATCCGACGGGATCTTCGTCTTCGACCCGACCGGGCCCGATCTTTCGATTGGCGATCATATTCAAGTAACGGGACAGGTAATTGAGCATCACGGCTTGACTGAATTGAATCGTGTTTCACATATCACCAAGCAAGGAACCGGCACGATATTACCTACGCAAGTCACCCTTCCAGGAATCAAGAACGGCGATCTCGAACGATACGAAGGGATGTTGATTCACGTCACAACCCCGATGACGATCAGCCAGAATTACTTCTTGCAGCGCTACGGTCAATTGACCCTCTCCTCTCCCGATGACTCAGGTCTTGCAGGACGCCTCTTCCAACCCACTCAACTATTCCCTCCCGGAGCCAACGCTCGGAAGCTCGCCGATGAAAATCAACGCCGCCTCCTAATTCTAGACGATGGCCAAGATTCGAATCCGCTTGGAGACTACCCCAATCCTATTCCCTATCTGAAAAACATCGCCGGCAAAAACATCCGCTCTGGTGACCAAGTCGATCGCCTGATTGGGGTTCTCGACTACGGGCGCATCAACTCCAACCAATCGGATCCGGCTCGAGACTACCGCCTGCACCCGACGCTTGCACCGATATTTACCTCAAAAAACCCCCGTCCTACCGGCTTCCCCCCACGCAATGGAAATCTGACAGTCGCAAGTTTCAATGTTCTTAACTACTTCCTAACACTGAATCGACGGGGTGCTAGAACCCACACCGAGCTTGTCAGGCAACAAGGAAAGTTGCTCGCCGCAATGAATTCCATTGATGCAGATATTCTCGGTCTCATTGAAGTCGAGAACGATGACGGCGCCTCAGTACAGGACTTAGTGAATGAATTAAACAGAAGCAGTGGCACCAACAGATACAGGGCGATTCGAAGCGGTAAGATCGGCCAAGATGCGATCAAGACCGCGTTCATCTACAAACAAGACATAGTGACACCACTCGGAGGGCCTCAAGTGCTCGATGACAGCATCGATCCCCGAGTTCTCTCCAATCGCAATCGTCCGGCACTCGCACAAACCTTTCGACGTCGAACAAGCAACGACGCACTAACCATCGTCGTGAATCATTTCAAATCCCGTGGAAGTCCTTGCAACGATATTGGCGATCCGAATAGATCCGACGGCCAAGGCAATTGCAATGGCACCAGAACGAGTATGGCACGAGCACTGGTCGACTGGTTAACGAGCGATCCGAACTCCAGCTTTGATGAAGACGTACTCATCATTGGAGACCTCAACGCGTACGCTAAAGAAGACCCAATTCGAACGATTGAAGAAAAGGGCTTCGTGAACCTCATCGAACTATTCCACCAGGGAAAGGCCTACACATACACTTTCGACGGGCAAGCTGGCTATCTTGATCATGCGCTCGCAAGCGAATCCTTGAGCCAAAAGGCACGAAGCATTGAAGCCTGGCACATCAACGCCGATGAATCCACCGCCTGGGACTATCACAATGCCCCCAATTCTCTCACCCTGTCTCAACCAGACGAATTTCGCTCTTCAGACCACGACCCTATTATTATCGGATTGCAGATGGGGGTAGATGCCCCCCGCGGCGAAAACCCATCGAGAGAAATAAGCAGCATCCAACATGAAGGAACACACCTTCGCCTTCGCTTCACTGGATCACCGGATCAATCATACCAGGTCGAATTCACCAACACGCTCGCGAGTCCGCGCTGGCAATCCATCGGCACGGTGAGAGCTGATTCCCAGGGCCGCATCACCTTCCAAGATCGGCGCCCAATGAGAAAAAGCGGTTTCTTTCGAATTCACCCCAATCTTTTTTCGGAGTAAACAACACTATAAATCATCGTTCGATACTCAGGACTCGTTTTTTGGATTCACCAGATCCGAGGACTTAAAGAACTTTCCACCTCTTTTGTAATAGCAAAGCCTCACCAAATGGAGTCCCATGGGATTTCAGATTGAGGAGAACCATGGATAAGAACAACATCAGAATAATGACGAAAGCATTCGAGCGAGGCTGCGTTCCCTACTTTCTACTCATCACCACCTTACTGTCAGCTGCTGCCCCCAACGAATCTCAGGCTCGAGTCACTCTTCAAGGAAAAGTCATTGATACTCAATCTCAGGGACTGGCTTCCGTCCGAGTTTCGATTGCGACGGCAGCACCCAAACAAGGAAAGGGATTCCTTTGCCCTTCATGCTACGTCGATTGTGGCAAAATGACGCTGACGGACGCCGACGGGAACTTCGAGATCCCCAATCTGGACCCAGAGCTACGATTCGAAATTCTCGCAGTAGCAAACGGTTATGTTTCAACCTTCGAGCGGAGCATCGACCCAGCTGAGGACAAACCAGAAATCACAATGCAAGGCTTTGCCCCAAGCCAAACCCCAGCAGATCAGCTATTTCAAGGAAGAGTGGTTGATTCATCCGGAGATCCGATCGCGGACGTCATCGTCGAAATTGATGGATGGACAATCGGGGACACGACCACTTGGGGTCGTGCTCGACCGATCATGAAAACACCCATCGCAGTAACGGACGCTGAAGGACAATTCACGCTGGCAACGCTCCGAAAGGTTGCAGCACTCCATATCAATCTTTCTAGTAGCACACACGCACAACAAAAACACTACGATTTGCCATTGGGAGGGCCGGAGACGACCTTTGAATTGCACGAAGGCGTTTCGATATCAGGACGCCTAACCGATCAAGGAAAGCCACTGGCCGATCGAACGATCGGTATCGTCTCCCAGAAGCGAACGCCTCGATCCAATTTCACTCGGAGTTCAGTTCCGACAAACTCCCAAGGAGAGTTCCATTTCTTTAATCTTCCGGCCGACCTGAGCTACTACCTGGCAGCAACCATGGAATCAGTCTCAGACATTGGACAGACCCCAATCAAAAGACTCGGGCCGTGGAAAAATGGATACTCCGAGCACATCGGAGATCTTGAGATTGAAACTGCTCTCTCAATTTCCGGTGTCGTCGAAACAAGGAACGGCGAGGCGATCCCTCCAGACTCCGTCATCCTCATTGCACATCAACGCGCTTGGGACTCGCTATCGATTCCCCTTGCAGCCGACGGTAGATTCAACTTTAAGAACGTGCTCCCCGGCCCTATCACTGTAAGAGTGCGAGTTCCAGGATTCCGACTTGCTACGATGAATAGGAGCTTCAGCGTACTGAATGGCGGCGAGCTTCTAGCCACGCTTTCCCAGTCTGCTGAGAACCTCTTGTTTCTCATCGAAGAAGGCAGCTGGCAATCAGATCTCAGGCGACCTAATTTCCCCAATGATGAGAATGCTAGAGATCGCCCTCTCCACGGAATCGAAGCCCTCCCGAAAACCCAACAAGCGGCTAAGGTCATGATTCAAGTCCGCGACAAATCCTCGAAGGCCCCGATCACTCACTTCCGTCTCACGCCAGGATGGAAGTTTCCAGGTGGATCTGAACCGGTTTGGCACAGCTATCAACAACAAGAATTTGAAGAACAATCAGGCCACCCCATTGTCATTGCGAAACGAGGCGCCGCGGCATTCGTTCGGATCGAAGCCGATGGCTATATTCCCGCACACCAAGAGGTCGAAGGGCAACATGATAAATCCCTAGTCATCTACCTCCAACCAGGAAACGGCTACCACGGAAAAGTGCTTACGCCTGATGGCAGCCCAGCTATCGGAGCCCAAGTTCTCCTCACCAAACATTGGCCAAACAACGAACGCCACTCCTTGGTCTTTTTGAGGGAAGGCCAATTTAGATACGATAGTCTGAATCAACATGAAGTCGCATTTGCCGATCTTTCTGGTCGATTCCAATTGCCACCAAAAGCCCGATCGCACCCGATCATTATCACCCATCCTAAAGGCTATGCTGCCATAGAGAAACCTAACTTAACATCAGCCGCGACTATTCAGCTTCAAGCGTGGGGAACGATCGAGGGAGTGATTACAGGTGGCCCTGCAGATGATCTCGATCTAGCAATCAATCGACTAAGCCCCAGGGAACAGGTCGAAAAGGAAAGATCTCTCCTCGACCGGTTCCTCATTCAAGTCGGATTGATCGAGCAACGGGAGCGGACAGATTTTTGGGATTTCATTCTCGTGGAACCTCGAATCACACGCCATTCAGACGGCACCTTCGTAATCGAAACCATTCCGCCTGGTCGCTGGAACATCCAACTCACTCGCAAAGAACCGGACGGTGATGGCTGGATCGGAAAAAGAGTGCGCTCCACGATCGCTGATGTTGGCCCAGGACAAACCGCAATGATCGAACTCGCTGAAGACTAGACTGCTGACATTCGGATGATGTCGTAGAGTTCACAATGTTAGATAAACGCTTTTCAAGTTCTAGTGGCGTTGATCGCCTAGATTTACTCCTCGATTCATCTTTTCGAGTATCGCCGGCGCTAGACGTCGTTGGAATGGCACAATCAGTTTTTAAACTCGCCCCCTTTGACAGGGCTGCTCTGAGGAGCCGAATCGCCTGAGATCCAATGCTTCCACAGCATCGTTCATCAACGGCAATCGAACCGCATCAATTGGAGTCGCATCGGCGATGCGGACCATTGGCTGAAAATTAGTCACCACGCAAGCAGGTTCGAAAAGCACTGCTTCACCTGCAAAGCTCAACAGGCACGGTAAACCACCTCAATGGCCTCTCGAACTCGGAAAGGTGAATCACAAAGTTCAGTTCACCAAAGAGAATCAAGCCTAACCGCTCACCCGACCGCCGCGGCTGAGGATCAACTTGATAGTGCGTTTGATGAGTTCAAGGAACTCATTCCGGGTTCCATCGACATCCTCGCCTAACCCTTCCTGAGCCAATTCAAGGATCCCATAGTGATTGATAGTTCCCCGAAACGGCGCATCAGACAACACCAGACCATAGGCAGCAACTGAAGCAGATAATTTGATCTCTTCGGAAGCTTCTCGCAAGGTGTTCCCCTGATCGTAAAACGGATACACCTCGCGAACATGCTGATTGTCTGACACTAGTCGATAGTTGAGTTTAACCGTCAACATGTTCTGGGTTCGCACTTGGTTTCGCTCACGAGTCTCCATCGCGACACTGGGATCAGGATTCGCTCGCGACACCCCGTTCTGCGGCACAGGGACCACTTCATATAGCGACGTTAGTTCTTGCCCCGAGGTCACTATCTGACCTCCGGAAACCGGACTGTCTGATGGCTTTGCCACGATCCCTCTCGCCCCCTCACCCAGCCGGCGATAGGCCAGAACGGTATTGGTATTGAACTCTAGTTGCATCCTAACGTCATTAGCAATGATCGGACTCGATTCCGCAAGGAGCGTGTCCCAATAGTGATTCGCCTGGGCCATGGTCGTCACGGAGCGGGGCACTAGGGCATCATGTCCATCAATCACTATGGGTGGTTCCCGATCCTTGAATACGGTCCCTACCCCAAGAATACTAAAACGAGCGGCCCCTGGTACCGCCTGCTCAATAAGAGCCAACAATCTGATCCTTTCACTCACTCTTGGCCCAATGCCGGTTCCGGATACGAGAACAACTTCATTCCGGTTGCCTCCGTTCAATTCTGAAACGATTTCTCCGAGAATCCACTGATTGCTTAGTCCAACTTCAACTCCTCCAGAGGGAGGCAAGGCGACGATTGACTCAATAATGGCAGCGGTTTGATCAGAATTCATCACTTTGATCGCTGCCCCACCAATCCGAGACGCATCGACCACCGTCAGGCGCTCCTCGGGACCGAGCCGTTGCCGGAGAGCGGCGATGAGTTGCAAAAGGATCGCTCGATCAAATCCCCGCTGCCGCACTTCGACACCATCAAGCAAGAGAATCACTTTGACCCCAGGGGAACCCTCTCCGGTGACCTCCATTCCTTTCAATCCAATTTGCACAATCCGATGACGTGCGTTCCACGGACACGTCGTCGCTTCCATGAAGACGCCAAGGGGCTGCCCGGCTGAAGGCGATTCATAGTTGTAAGTGAAATAATTGATCAGCTCTGCCACGTTCACCTTCTCCCTTTCAGGTATCCGCCCCCCCCAGATCGCCTCGCGGATTCCATCATAGCTCGAAGCACCAATCACGAGGGAACTCTCAGCCACAGGCTGTTCAGCAACACTCACGAAAGGATGACTAAATACGGCTGCCGAAGCTCGCTCTATCGCTGGAGCCACAGCAGTACCTACATTCTCAAGCAATGTTGTCCCATCCAGAATCGGCTCAACTGTCGTCAATGATCCGACCTCCAAAGAATTCATTGGATTCACTGCAGTCGCATCATTTCTCCCCAAGCCTTTCTCAGAATCGACCGTTCCCTCGGATTTGGCGACAACCGAAGCAGCGTTCAAGGCGTTCCCCTTACCTTGCTCCAACCATCCAGGAAGCTCCATGAACGCAATACAGAGAGCGGCAACAACAATCGCCGCCGCAGCTCCGATCCACCCGTACCGATAGCTTTTAGTCGGCGCATCTGCTACTGTCCCCGTCGAATTGGCCGCATGGTGAAATTCGATTTCGCGAAGTTGCAATTCCGTGAGTCGGAACTGCGGTTCCTCATCGATCTCAAGTTGCACCTGCTCAACTGCCTGTCGAATCGATTCAACGGTCGAACGCGCTTGAGGGTCGCAGGCAAGCCGGACCTCGAGCTCAGCCCGCTCGGGTAGGTCCACCTCATCAAGGACATACGCCGTCCATTTCAAATCATCTGGATCGACATTCATCGTAGGAGCCGGTTCCTCTGTTCCGCTGATTCATCTTCCACTGCTTTGGCATGTTTACGAATCTTGCGGATTGTCTGGTGCAAAATGAATCCAACATTACTCTCGGAAATTTGTAAGGCTTCTGCGATTTCCCGATAACTCATTCCATGTTCAAATTTGAATCGAAGTACATCTTGATCTCTCGGAGATAGCGTTGCGATGAAGGACTGGACAAACTTGAAACTGTCACTTTGCGCTGCGGACTCTGCAGGAGTTTTCCCTCGACCATCAAGAAACCAAAACTCCTCATCCTCAACCGGTTGAAGCCGACGCTCTTTTTTCAACACATCGAGTGCCCGGTTCCGACAGACCGTAAAAAGCCATGATGTCAGCTGACCATTAACGAGTCGCTCCTCCTGTCGGCAGAGTCTCAGAAAGGTATCCTGCGCCACCTCCCGGGCAACCTCCAAGTTTCCGGTAATACGAAAGGCTACTCGGATCAATGGCCCCTGATATCGATCCACTACCCAGCGTAGCCAGTCGCTATTCGATATCGTTTCATTTTCCATGGCGAACTCTGCACATTCGAACACACTCGTGTTCCCTCAGTGATAAAACGTCTCAGATCCATTTTCCTTAGAAAGTAAGATGAATCGGTAATTAAAGAGCATACCCAATGCCACAAACGGTACGATTGACTCTTTTTGAAGACGATGAATGACAAGCATCGAAAGGCACAAAACGATGAATGACTCTTACCCCGCATACATATCTCGATTCCATAGACACCAAAAGCCTTTCACGGCGTTCAGAAACTGAGACCCATCACAGGGGAATCATGCCCCTTTTTCGAAGGAAAACACGCAATCCTAGACAAGATCTATCATCGAGATCGACGTTTCCAGTTCGGCGATGATTAATGAAAATCTTCCTCTAATCCCGAAATAAAACGACTTTCCATCACCATAATCAGACGCATATGGCGCATTTTATCAAAAAATAGGAAAAATCAACCCTCTAGGCTATTGCAATTCCAAAAACCACCTGGTAGTCTCTCCCAATCGGATGTCGCTTGAAGCGGCAGCCAAATCGGAATCCAGGCATATGATCAAGGTTAAACAGGACGGCAGAGTCGTCTACGAGCACCGCACCCGGCTCCTTCCTCCCATCGATATGACCGATCTCGCCCATACGTGTGGTTATCGAGTCGCACCGCTCGCAAGCGAACTCGGAATCTCGCAACGTAAATTGGAGAAAGAATTTCAAACGGCACTCTCTGTTGGGCCAAAATACTGGCTAAAATGGCATCGAATGATTCGAGCTCAGCTGATGATTAAAGATGGGGATTCGCTCAAAGAAGTTGCCATGGACCTTGGATTCAAGAACTACGACACCTTTCGCAGAGAATTTAAGACTTTTTTTAACGTCACCCCGACGGAATTTCGTTCAAGAACCAACGAGATGTCCGCGACCGAGTAGTTTTCCTCCCTTATCGCAGGGGCGACAAGAAACCATCCGGTCGCAACAAACCTTACGTTAAGACCGTTTTCCTTTGAAAACGGTTTTTTTTATCTTTTTAGCCCCCCCAGGCATTGGCTACCCTTGCACCATCCGACGGCACTAGAACTTAAGGAATCGATTGAGGGCAGCACTGAGCTATGGCAGGACATAATAAATGGTCAAAGGTTAAGCACATCAAGGGAGCGTTGGATGCCAAGCGAGGCAAGATTTTTTCCAAGCTGTCCCGTGAGCTAACCGTTGCTGCCAAAATTGGAGGCGGCGAGCCAGACCTCAATGCTCGGCTTCGAATGGTGCTCCTGAAGGCCAAACAGGCCAACATGCCTGCAGACACCATTGATCGAGCGGTCAAGAAAGGGGTTGGAGGAGGTCTCGGGACAGATTTCGAGGACCTGGTCTACGAAATTTACGCTCCCGAAGGCGTTGCTATCATGGTTGAAATCAGTACCGACAATAAGAATCGGACTGCAGCCGAGATTCGCCATATTCTGTCGAAGAACGGTGGATCCATAGCAACCTCAGGTGC
This sequence comes from uncultured Verrucomicrobiota bacterium, assembly GCA_913061285.1. Lineage (GTDB taxonomy): Bacteria > Verrucomicrobiota > Verrucomicrobiia > Limisphaerales > AAA164-E04 > UBA2970. Next base: position 15,874 of record CAJXVR010000060.1, read on the forward strand.
TGTCACACGACTTTTTCATCGCAAGGGTCAACTGATCATCTCCCGCGAAGGAACCGATGAGGATCAAATCATGGAGTTGGCCTTAGAATCTGGCGCCGATGATTTTCGATCGGAACCGGAAGGATATGAAATCATTACCGATCCTTCTGACTTCGAGGCTGTACACAAGGCCATCGAAGACGCCGGCATCCTTTGCGATTCAGCCAGCGTGACTTGCCTACCAGATTCCCTCGTTCCCGTCAGTGCAGCCGCGGCAGGAAAAATCACAAAAATCATCGATTTGATTGATGAACACGACGATGTCAAAGAAGTCTACTCAAACGCAGACTTCCCTGAAGAGTAACCCTTCCAACGTTGCCCCCCTTCCCCGCGAGACCGCTCTCCTTCAGAGGCGCTCACGAATATCGGCCACGTAGATTGCACCTCAAGAATCCCCATGCCATTCTCCTTCGCGACCCGGATTCTTGAAAAACTTGCTGTCAGCATACGCACGCACCCTCGTGCGTATTTGATCCCCCAAATCTTCCTCTTCTTTGGGTGTGTCTACTACACGATAGTAAGTATTGAGTTTCATACCGACCGAAACGCGCTCGTCGACGCTGACAAGCAATATCATCGAAACTTCCTCGAGTACAAGGCAAATTTCGATAGCCAAGATGACATCGTCACAGTTGTCGAAAGCGGAGATCTTGAGAAAAATCGACAGTTCGTCGAACGCCTCGGAGCACGACTAGAGGCAGAGCCCGAGCTATTCACCGGTGTCTTTTTTAAGGGAGACCTGAAGATGCTTGGCCCGAAAGCACTTCTCTTTATTGAAGATCCCGCCGTCATCCAAGAAATGGGAGATCGCATTCGAGAATCTCGCCCCATGATCGAAGCCTTTCAGCACGTGAACAGCCTCGAATCGCTACTCAAAGAACTCAACCGACGCTTCCGAAACGCTTCCGAGACACTTGATGCAGAAACCGAACAATTCATAGAAGCCCTCCCCGCCCTTCAGCGAGTCCTGGATCAAGCTGGAGCCAGCCTTTCTCGCAAAGGGCAGGCACCGTCTCCCGGAGCTGAAACGCTTTTCGGTGCCGGTCCCGAGGCTGAGCGGCAAAAGTATATTACATTCGCCGAAGGCCGAATCTACTTGATTACTGCCCGGCCAGCCGATCCCTCCATCGCCAGCGAAGCCGTCGTACGCCTGCGGGAACTGGCAGCCATCGTCAAATCAGAAGTCCCAGGAATCAATGTTGGAATCACCGGGGAAAAGGTCTTGGCAATGGATGAGATGCGTCAATCTCAAATCGATTCACTCAAGGCGAGTGCGGTATCGTTGCTCTTGGTAATGATCATCTTTGGCTTCTGCTATCAGGAAACCGGACGCCCCATCAAGGCAACACTTTGCCTCCTCATCGGACTTGGTTATACGATGGGGTACACCACCTTCTTCGTCGGCCATCTAAACATTCTCACCATTGCCTTCTTCCCCATGTTGATTGGGCTCGCAATCGATTTTGGCGTCCATCTCATTACCCGATATGAAGAGGAACTCCGGCACGGTGCGAGTGAAGCGGATGCCATCAAGACATCGCTTGTCCAATCCGGCCAAGGCATTTTCACCGGATGCCTTACCACGGCCGGCGCATTCTACGCTATGGCCTTTACCGATTTCAAAGGGGTCGAAGAAATGGGACTAATCACGGGAGGAGGAATGTTGCTAACGCTGATTCCGATGATGACGATCTTGCCGATTCTTCTCTTGAGGGGGCGTCAGAACGTTCTCGATCACACAATCAACGAGAAACCCTGTCCTCGAGCCAGCATCGAGCAGATTTGGTTGCGACGCCCCAAATCGACTCTCCTCATTGGGACGTTAGTCAGTACGCTTGCGGTTTCGCAAATCTTCAAGGTTGAGTTCGACTACAATCTACTCAACATGCAAACGGAGAACCTCCCAGCTGTACACTACGAAAAAAAACTCATCAAAGATGCTGAGAAATCCGTGATCTATGCCATCGTCATCGCCGATTCAATCGCCGAAGCAGCCAGACTCGAGGAGGACATCAGCCAACTCCCGTCCGTTGCCAGCGTTGATTCAATGACTCGCTTTCTTAATGCGGATCAAACCAGGATGCTGGAAGTCATTCGCGCCCTGAAACGTGATGTCGGGTCGATCAAACTCGCAGAGCCGAGCCAAGATCCTATCAACATTGAAGAGCTCTCGCAGAGTCTCACCTTCTTCCAGTCTTATCTTTCTCTCGCAGCAAAGACTGCCGAGAGCAGCGATCCCCAATCGCCCATGGTCTTACAGTTCCGCCAACTCGAGAGTGCTGCCGGCCAGTTTCAACGTGAAATGCGCCGCCTCCCTGAAGCGATCGCGAAGGAGCAACTCCTCGCGTTTCAGACAGCGTTCTTTACTGATATCCGGGAGACCTTTCATGCCATTGCCAATCAAGATACCCGCAAGTCACTCGGCATCGAAGATCTCCCTGAAGATCTAAGAACGCGATTTGTTGGACGGTCAGGACAACACCTCCTTCAAGTCTATCCTCAAGAGAACGCCTGGGAACGCAACCACCAAGAAACCTTCATCAAAGAACTTCGAGCATTGACCGCCAACTATGACAATCCACCGGTCGTGACAGGCACGCCTGTTCAACTCTTTGAGTACACAAGTCTTCTCAAACGTAGCTACGAGGAAGCGGCTCTCTACGCGCTTGGGGCAATCGCAGTCATGGTGTTCGTTCACTTCAGATCGTTCACGACGGTGATTCTCGCACTACTCCCTGTCGGCCTTGGCTGGCTTTGGCTCCTTGGACTTATGGGATTTCTCGGGATCTCATTCAACCCGGCGAACATTATGACCTTACCATTGGTTGTCGGGATTGGAGTCACGAACGGGATTCACATTCTCAATCGCTACAAAGAAGAGCAAAACCCAAGCCTACTCTCCAAGAGCACCGGCAAAGGAGTCCTGGTCTCAGGACTAACAACGATGGCCGGATTCGGAAGTCTGACTCTGGCTAGCCATCGTGGCATCGAAAGTCTCGGCTACGTCATGACGATCGGTGTTTTCACCTGCATGCTTGCGGGCCTAACGCTTCTCCCCTGCCTCCTCGAGTTGGCGCACAAGAGGAATGCTCCCTCGAGAGAAAGTGAATCGCGTTCTGTGTCCTAGCCACACCGTCTATTTCCAAAGACTTCGCCGCCCAGTTCGTAGTCGCAATCGAAACGCGAACTTTCCTTCTCGCCCACTCACTTTAATTCGCCGGAGCTCCAGGGGATTCTCATAGGGATACGGCGTTACGCCTCGATCCGTAGTCACCGCAGTGCTGAACCCTCCCTCCTTGACCACATCCCTGTCCTGCGGATCCCAGATACCAAAGGGATAGGCAAAGCTCGTCACGGGAACAGTAAACTGTTCTTCCAAGAGCTTCTTGGAACCGATGATTTCCGATCTCTTTTCCTCACCTGATGCTTTGGACAAATTCACATGCGTCTTGGTATGAGCACCCAGTTCGAAGACACCCGAGTCGACCATCTCACGCACTTGTTCATCACTGAGTTTAGGTTCTTTGAGCAACTCTCCAGTATCGTGATGAGCCTTCTTCTGAGTCGACCAATCCCGACCATCGTGCCGCTCCGCAACCAAATACAATGTCGCTCGCGCACCATACTTTTTTAGCAAAGGAAATGCCGCTGTGTAGTTATCCTCAAACCCATCGTCGAAGGTCAATACAACCGCACGTTCCTGCCTCACTCCTTTAGCGAGATCCGCCATCGTTAAAAAGACAAACCCATGATCCGTGAACCATTTCAATTGCCATTCAAAAACCTCGGGACTCACACGTATGCTATTGAATCGGGCCCCGCGGATAGGAGGTCGGATCATATGGTACATCAAGATACGAGGATAAGCCCAAGAGACGGTGGAAGACCACCAAGCATACCGATAGGAAAACCAAGCGACGAAAATACCAACAGCAGCGAGCCATGGCCATGAATTCAACATACCAATTATGAGAGTGGATCTATGAGGGACCTCTACCCAGTCCCGATCCTGCAAGCCGGCCCATGTGCTGTCAAGATTGCCCACCCAAATGACACAGGCGGGATTTTACTTTTCGCTTCGTAAGGGGATCGGCATGATCTCCTCAAGATTTCTCTCATGAATCGTAGCACCCAGGAATATCATGCCCCTGATCCTCAACCTGTCGTTACGCTCGGTGCTCTCGAGCCCTTCGGCGTGGGAGGACGGCGCCTATGCTACGTAGATCCCCGCAACCCCTCCCGCTGCATCAAAGTGCTTCGGCACGATGAGAAGCGAACCGTTAGAATCCGACCGGGACTCATCCCTAATCGCTTTCGACGTGAGTACAACAACAACGCTCACGAACAACGCGAGCTCGGAAAGCTCTTTCGACGAATCGGTGATGAAGCGAGTCAATGCCTCCCACGATGCCACGGCAATGTGGAAACAGATCTCGGACTCGGGCTCGTTCTCGACCTCATTCGTGATCATGATGGAAGAATTTCACGGAGTCTTCGAGAGCTCGTTTCCACCGGCCATCAGCCGAACGAGTTCCGCGAGGCTTTCGAGGCTTTCAGTGATTTCATGATTCGTCATGCCGTCCTTTCTCGAGCCATTCTCGATCACAATTTGGCGACCCAACAGCGAGCTGATGGATCCTGGCATCTCTACCTCATCGACGGTCTCGGCGATCCGGCATGGCTTCCGTTTGCACGATTTTCCAAGGGACTCGCACAATCCAAAATCAAACGTCGCCTTGAGAAATTTTGGCCCAAACTAGAGACTCTCGCAACGAAGCCCGTTACCACCGAACTCATCAAGAAGAGCACTTGGGGACAAGGCTTTCTAAAGCATCGGAACTAACCATTTCAGCCAGAGGTAATGATCGCCACACTATGATTTCCCTTCCGCCAATCCTGCTACGAAGCCAGCAAGCGAGCTGGACGTGCCACCATCGTTACAGACTATGAGAAAGCGCTGGACTGAGCAAATCAAGGGAGTGGTTCGCCCTCTCCTCTACCAACTTTTCTCCTCAGGGAAGGATTCCTACAGCTGCCCTCTCTGCGGCTATCAGGGCCCCTTCAAGGACAAACGGATCTCACGGGATCCAGACCTCGTCCGGCTGGATTCGAAGTGCTTGGGCTGCGGCTCAGCGGAGCGTCATCGAATCCAACATTTGGTCCTTAGCGAAGTGCTAAAAGATTGGAATCCTGGCGAAAAGAGCATGCTCCACATTGCTCCTGAGTTTTGTCTCCAACCGCTACTGAAGCAACAGTTCGGGACCTACGATACGGCCGATCTCTTCGCTCCGAATGTCGATTTCAAAGAAGATATCCAGAAAATGTCATTCGCTGACGCTACCTATGATTGCGTCATGGTCTCTCGGGTGCTCACCATTCCTCCTGATCTCAACGCATCAATCAGCGAAGTTCGACGGATCCTAAAGCCTGGAGGCATTGGAATCATTGCCGAGACTTACACTCACGATAAGAACCTAGAGTACAGAGAGATGCGTAATGGGCGCTCTCGTCAGATCGGTCTCGATACTCTGGATCTCCTCCGTCTTCAATTTTCCCAGGTAGAACACTTCGATTCGTTCCGCTATGATCGCAAGTTCCAGCTCATCAATCGAATGAGTCTGAAGGGGCAACCAAAGGATGACTACCCGGATGTGATCCGCGTTAAAGGGCAGGGATTCATGGACCTTGTTGCTGTTTGCCGCGTGTGATGACGCCAGAGCAACAACGACGTTTTACCCCATGAAATCCTTTCTCAGATGGTTGCGTCGCCCCCTTGAGCGGGCACGGCAGGCTCCAGTTCGCCGAGCTCTCGAGCAACAACTGTCGGAACACTTCAAGGACACGGTCCAACTTGTCTCGGCTCAAACCAAAGGTGGCTACGACGAGATCTACTATGCCAAGCGGGGCCAGCAACGTTTCGCGGTCGTCCGAGTGAACAGCCCGCACAAACAGCAGAATGATCCGATCGGCCCTCTTGACCCCGGAGTTCCACTCGGCGCCCAAGAACGCCTCGAACGCGAATGGGATGCCTATCAAAAACTAGCTCCTCATCAGTTGTCCCCCCAACCTATCTGGCGGGGCGATAATGCCATTGCCTGTTCTTGGATCGATTGGGAACGGGCCTCCCGGGTACTCATTCAGAACCGCGCTCAGTTCTGGCCCTTGATGGAGCAGATCATTCCCGCAATCAGGGCGATGCACGATGCTGATGTGATTCATCTGGATCTCAATCTCGGCAACATGCTCGTCGCTCCAAACGGCAAGGAAATCGCAATCATTGATTTTGAATTCGGTCCCGTCGACTGGGTTTCGATCCCGCAGCAACGTGCGTATGATTACCTTCGAATCGTTGATAACTGCATCAAAAAACGGCGCGGCGGCAAGCTGCTGCTGAAAGAACCTGAACGCTTGGTTCGTCTTCTCAATGAAAACGTTGACCAAGCCACGCGGGAGGCATCGATGGCCTTTTCTCTGGAAAAACTCCACCTATTGGCTGAACAGAAATCGCTTCTATCCTTGCTTAGGCGCGTTTTCCCAAATCTCTGAAGAACAAACTATCAAAGGGTTTCAATGATCCGCGCCAAAGCCTTTTGCGCCTCGTCTAGCTCCTGGTTGTTGTTGAAACAAAGATAATCCGTCGGGCGACGGGATGAGAAACAACGAAACATATCACCGTCGTAGACATCGTGACCGGCACGGGTCATCTCGTCTTTTCTCTTATGGACTTGATCATAACTCGCGACACAGTGAACCGTAGGAATCCGATGACCGAAAAAGCGCATCAGCCACTGGGAACGGGAAAAATGAGGCGCATCGGTCTTACGATCCAGATAGAGAAAGTCGACTAGAGATCGGTCAATAAGCGTCAGCTGCCCACGCCAGCGAATCCACTTCACCAGCAGGCCAACGGAAGCCCGCAAATAAATCAACGGAGCCAGCAACTCATCGAAACGCTCCCGCGATTGAAACGTCAGTGGTCGAATAAATATCACGGCCAACTTGTATAGCAGCGATTTGCGATAGAGATGTTTTCCGGTAAAGACTCTTCGAATCCGAGGCATGCTTCCAAGCAATCGATCGGCAAGTGTCGACTTGCCAGCCCCATCACATCCCATAATGCTCAGAAGACAGAGTTTTCGTGGGGGCACAATCAGAAGCGCACCGAGACGGCGGAATACCGAAACACGCTTTCTCTGATCTAAGGAGCCCCCCAACAGCTCCTGCAATCGATCGAGCGTCCATCTATCCGCCTCTTCAAAGACTAGCTCTCTCTCCAGCAGTTCATTCAACAGATTCTCCATGCGAGCCAATCCGCCGACATGACAGGCGTCACGATACGAGACCAAACGCCCTTGCACACTCGTCGACTGAAAGCTCTTTCTCTTCGCGACTAGGTGCTGAACATAAACACAGACTTCCGCCTCAAGATTCAGACGACGGATCGATCCTTCGTCTGGACCGAGGACTTTCTGGGAATCTTTGTACTCTAGAACTTGCCGCCCGCGGTCGATCTGCGGCAGAGAGATCCACAGATCAAAGAGCACGCAGTGGCGTCCATCACTCGAATACAAAATCAATTCCGTCTTGTTCTCCTTCCGGGCTCGGATCCGAAAATGACAGAGGCCCAACTTCGCCCACTCAAAAGCAGCCCCCACTAGTGCTTCAACCGACTCTCGCGTTCCGAGCAAATCAACATCATCATCATCAATCGCAGCATCACTTAGTGTGGTTCCTCGCAATTGAATGAAGGACCACGGTCCCTCATGAATCCGCCGCAGACAATCACTCAAGGCACGCCATGATTCTGATTGATCGACTATGGGATGGAATTTATCAGGAGCAGACATCGTCGAGGCAATTACCTGGAGACAGGCGCTTTCAAGAGTGACTGATACAATGCATGGGTCTTGGTCAGCATGGATTCGAGCACGAAGGGATGAGATTCCGTGGGCACCGGAGGCGTTTCAAGAAAGGCAAGACACCGATCGTACAGTTCTTCGGGATCCTCTCGCGACACAATGCCCTCCGGGAGCATCCCCCGCAAGATCTCGCCAACGCCACCATCCGAGTATCCAATGACAGGTTTCCCCAAAGCGAGAGGCTCGAGCACCGTTCGGCCGAACGATTCCGGTTGGCGGCTTAGTGACAAAACCAATCGAGAGCACGCGAGGATCTCGCGAAGGTCTGAACGCTGTCCGACAAAAGTGAGGTCGTCCCCAAGATTCAAATCGGCCGCACGTCGCCGTAATCCTTCTTCGTAGTCTCGCTTTCGAGGATGCGTTCCACCGACGATAAGGCCATGAATGTTTGGCATGGATGCTCTCAACCGAGCGAATAACTCGATGAACTCAAGCTGCCCTTTTAACTGGCTGAGTCGTCCCGGCAAAACAATCCATCGTTTATTCCTCGTATTGGGAAAATCTCTGTACCAGCGATCCAGCCAGGCGTCGTCCACACGATATCTTGAATGATATCGTGCAGGATCAATCCCCCGGGGAATCACGACTAGCTTATCGCGGGACACATAGGGATAACTATTCACCACGTAATCTCGAATCGCCTCAGAAACACAAATCACCTTTTCGCCACTCGTCATGATACGAGAATAGGCATTCACCGAGTAGAATCCATGCACTGTAGAAACCAGCCGGGGACGCAAAGTCACTGGAAGCGAACGCCAACAAGAGTAGCTGAGCCAGCCAGGAACTCGGGAGCGAAGATGCAGTATATCCGGTCGCTCATTCAATAAGAGGCTTCTCAGCGCTGGCAACACTCTGAGGGTGAACGGAGATTTTCGATGCACAGGCAGCGTCACATGCCGAGAGCCATGCATTTCGAGTTCAGCGACCAATCCCCCACCATTCGAAATCACGATCGAATCATGACCCTGTTCGGTGAGAAACTGAGACAACTCTAGGGTCCCCCGCTCCACACCTCCAGATTCCAACTCTGGTAGAATCTGTATGACCTTCATCGTTCACGACCGATCACCAAGCGGTCTGGAAAGAGTCTCTGCATTAGCTCATTCGCGCACCGATCTGTTTCCGCCAAAACTCGGCTTGGTGGCGGAAGCTCAGCATCGAGAGGAGTCGTCCCGTACGAAGTCACCATCTTCGTTTCAACCAAGCGATCGATTCCGAAGTTCAATCGGGAAGGCGGGCCAGCAGGAGGCATTTTAAGCAAACCAACACTAGCCCCAGAGCTCAGTGACTCATAAATCATTGATACCGAGTCCTGAGTGGCCCAAACCGTCGAGGCGGCCGCAAGCCGCTCAGGCAACCATCCAGACGGAGTGTCACGATGGCTGAGTATGTTAAGATTCACTCCCTCAGATCGAAGCTCTGCGAGAAAGGTATCCGGCGTTCGCCGAGAATCCGTTAGCGTCCAACGTACTGAGGGACGTGATGTGACGATCGAAACAATCGACTCCTTCAATGCCTCGCCATCCCATCCAAATTCCTTGCATGGCCCTCCAATGAGGAGCAGCCCACTGCCATTCCTTTTCTCCGGTTGATGGCGAACTCGATTCAATACCCCACAGGTAGAAAACACATTCGCTCGCCCCGTTTTTCCCTGAAGGTCATGCTCAGGGATAAGGCATAGATCAAAACAGCGGACGGGTAAACTCGGTCTCATCAAGATCACTGCCCGCACGCCCCTCAGCCATTTTAGCGCCAGCACGGCCCAATGGGTTCGATGCCCAGCTCCGATCACGAGATCAGGACATCCCTCGACCCGAGCCAGACGTAGCACACATTGGCTATTCTGCCAGAAATTCTTCTGAGGATCGATTAAGACCAAACGCGACTGCACGGCAGTCAAACGCTGCAGCGACTCCACCAAGCCAAGAGATTGATTCTCATGCCCTGCCTTTTGATCCGATATTATCCAGATTGAAATCGCTCGCGCCATCGCCAAGAAGCCTAACCCCATGATCCAAGCATCCCGACACAGAGCGGCGAGCTTGAGAGGCTAAGGAAGGCTAGAAGTCGGCTCCAACACTGTCAAACCTCACCTGCGAACCAAAGTCATTTAGAAGCAGATTGACCGCTTCGGCCACAGCGGCAGCAACGCCTGCCTTCGCAAAAAGATTTTCTAAGATTGCCGACAGGATCGCTTGACCAATAAATCCGTGCCCATACGATCTCAAGGCACTAGACGGCCCCTTGGATAACCGAAAAAAAAGTCTGTTTCTCGCATCGTTATGGTGGATCGGATCGATCTGCCTGATGACCTACGCCCAGGCTGAAACGAAGCCAGCTCCGGCAACCAGCCATTTCGGCCCCTTCTACACAAGAACGTCGAGCGGCAAAACCACCACTGTCAGTATCCTGCCGCCCCTCTATTCCAGTCTCAAAGAACCCGAGATCGAACATACTGAGTGGGACATCCTCTATCCCTTAATCAGCTCTGACCGGTACGGAAAGGAACGACGCCTCCATTTCCTCCAATTGCTCAGTTTATCCGGTGGCAGCCAGAACGAAGACGAGTCGGCGAGCACGACGGTCTTTCCCTTCTATTTTCACAAAGACTCTCCCGATGAAACGCAGAACTACCGCGCACTCTTCCCATTCTACGGCACCGTCAAGAATCGACTGCTCCGGGATCAAGTCAAAGTCGTGATGTTTCCCCTCTACGTTCAGAGCAAAAAGAAAGACGTCACCACGGACAACTATCTCATTCCCTTTGTCCATTTGAGAAACGGCAACGAGCTCAAGGGATGGCAAGTCTGGCCGCTCGCTGGATGGGAGGCCAAGAATCCCACCACCAAAACGAACGTCGTCGGACAAACCTCCCTCGTCGGCGGGCACCGAAAACTCTCCCTCGCCTGGCCCTTCTATTTCAACGACCGCACAGACCTCGGAACACCCGACCCCAAAAAACACCACGCCTTGCTGCCTGTATTTAGTTCGTTTACCTCTCCAATGCGGGACTCTTTGACTGCCCCTTGGCCGATTGGACTCACCGTAACCCGAGACGACGAGAAGAAATTCCGTGAGATTGGTGCGCCATGGCCATTCATCGTCTTCGCCCGAGGTGAAGGCAAGCATGTTAATCGCGTTTGGCCTTTCTTCGGAACCGCGGCAAACCCCAACTTGGCAAGTCAGTTCTATCTCTGGCCATTCTACCGAGGCCAACAACTCGAGACGGACTACACGACCATCAAACAAAAGCGATGGGCCTTCTTTCTTTACGTCGACAAGACGGAAACCAAAAAACAGGATCACTCATCAACACGACGCCGGGATCTCTGGCCACTATTCACCTGGCGAACGACATCTGCTGGAGATCGAGAGTGGCAAGCCTTCGCCTTACTAGAGCCATTTCTCCCAGCCAATGAAACGATTGCTCGGCACTACTCGCCCCTTTGGGCGCTTTGGAGAAGTGAAGTTTCAGCCGATTCAGGGCATCGTTCGACATCATTCCTCTGGAATCTCTACCGCAGAGAGGCTACCAAGAAGGAAGTCAAAGGCTCTGCCCTCTTTGGCCTCATCCGATGGAATCGCTCGGACGAAGGCAGATCACTCAAGATATTCGGGTTAAAGCTCACTCGAAATGGCCATCGCAAGTAAATAGAGAGACGAGAAAAGGGATGTTTCACCAGATTGGAGAAATCATAATCCTCGGATGGAGAACGCTTTGCGTTAGCGGCCATATTTGGCGGCAACGACGCAAGGTCGCCGAGCAGCTCTTTGAGATCGGTAACGCTAGTCTCTTGATGTCCTGTGTTCTCTCGCTCTTCATCGGCGGGGTGCTGGCCTTGCAATCAGGCCCGGTGCTCGCAGAACGGGGGCTCGCCTCAGTGATTGGTCAATTGGTCGGACTTTCAATGTGCAAAGAACTTGCCCCGGTCATGATGGCAATTCTCATCGCCGGCCGTATCGGATCCGCAATGGCTGCTGAAATTGGATCCATGCGGGTGTATCAAGAGATTGATGCTCTCCGAACAATGAATATCAACCCCCTCACCTACTTAGTCCTCCCCCGCATTATCGCTATCAGCCTTGCCCTCCCTATGTTGGTAATCTTTGCCATCCTAGTGGGTTGGATGGGAGGAGCGTTCGTCGCGGCGTTTAATCATCAAATTGGGGTTCCGATTCCTCTCTATTTCTCCAATCTGAAGGACGCAGTCGATATCGGGGATGTCTTCAATGGGATATCAAAGAGCTTCATTTTTGCCCTCACAATTGGCCTCGTGAGTTGTCAACAAGGACTCGACACGATCGGAGGTCCAAGAGGAATCGGTCGTTCCGTCACGAAGGCTGTCGTTAACTCGATCGTCTTGATTCTGGTCTTAGATTACTTCCTCACCCGAATCCTCTTGTATATCGACTGATGAGCTCAAGCACGAATAACCAAGCTGGTGTTCGACTCGATGTGTCGGGTCTCAATCGATCATTCGACGGTCGCCCCGTTCTCAAGGACGTCCAGTTGCAAGT
>CAJXVR010000061.1 GCA_913061285.1 uncultured Verrucomicrobiota bacterium
GGTGGAGCTCAACGAGAACATGACTCCCGAGCAATCGAAAGCAGCGCTTGCACCTCCTGAGACTCAAAACCTCGATCGACTTCCAGACACAGGTCACCGGGAAGCTTAAATCGATAGGACGGAGTTGGGCTAACGGATATTGGCGTGGCACTAGCAGGAAGTTCGATCCAAGAACGATCCGTTACGCCTTTGGCGCGATCGGGGGCCTTTTGCTTAAGCCAAAGGCTGAAAGTGGAATAATTGAGAGCGTGCTTTCGAGCAAAGGCTGCTCGACTCAGACCGCTCTGTTGGAATGCCCGAATCCATTCTTGGCGTTCTTGGGCTGTGTGTCGCTTGGTTCGATGACTCTTTTTCTTTCCCATCTACCAACCATCGCTCGATTCCCCCGCGATGAAAAGATGGGTTGGCTACGTGCTTACCTCCAAGAAGGGATGATCCACTATTTCAAGAGGTTCTGAATGTGCTTTTAGAGAATGGATATGGGATTGAAAACTGGGCTCCTATCTGTGGGCAAATATTGGCTTGGCAAATGCCTATTCATTTGACGGAACAAGATTTAATGGCGCAGGGATTCAGTGGTGAAGAATTGCATAGTAAGATGCAGGAATTGAAGGAGGACAAGGCAGACTTGAAACAGGTGTTGCTGAAAACTAGCCTTAGGACCACCGGAGTGGATGATCTGGGCTTGATTGAGAAACTTATGGAGATTCCTTTGCAGGTGGTAAGAAACGAAGCGCCATTTGGATATTCAGGCACAGCTACAAGAGAAGGCGATAAGATCCTGACAGATGATGATTGGATGACCGACACGCATCGGCACTATCTTGAGAAACACAGGGTTACACTGGAGAATTAATATCCGAGATGAGGCCTTGCCACGGAGAAAGATACTGCTTATAGAGCGAGATTGTTTCTCCGTTGATATCGTCGGCACCTTCTGGGTTAGGTGCGCGAAGAAGTTTTCAAAGATGACGATACGATGCCGGGGACGCCGTCGCTGTGAATACTGTTTGCAAACCGTCGGAATAGGAGTCGTTGTCTGATCGGATCGATATCGGCACTGGAAGATGGTGTCAGTCCCAGGAAGCGAATACTTTTCAATCGCTCGGGAATTACTCCTGCTCTTCAGCACTTCCTACTGCCTATAATATCACGTAAGAAGCCTGATAGCGCTTTCCTGTGGTTAAGCCATTTTATTTGAAGGAAAGAACTCCAACTCTAATCTTTTTTGTCAGCGACCCATTGAATTCCATTTAACAGATGCTGAACGAACTCACGCTGGCGATAATTCTCGGCGTAGTGTCCCATATTGGTATACCAAACTCGCCCACCTTGGTACTCGTGACACCAGGTCACAGGGTATTCCACAGGAAGCAATGGCTGATTGCGATTCACCTCTGCTGTGGCGATGACTTTGACGGATTTATAATCGGGATGATAGTTCCAAAAATACCATTCCACTTTGTCCAATTGCCATCGCGGAGACAAGGCGCCAGAGGTATCCAACGCGTCGTTCTTCATGACGATCCAATCGGCATACCCTCGTCTCCCCTGAGGGCCTTCTTTCGGCCCTGTCTTATGCAACACACCCCAGAGACCGTACCAAAATGGCCAAGCAGCCTCATTGTGCTTCGAAACCGACTTGTGAGCATGGGTGGCACCATGGATGCCAACGACCCCTCCCCCACGTCGAACCCATCCTTCAAAGGCTGCTTTCTCGGCTTTGCTGAAGAGCCCCCCAGAATTGTTATCGAACACAATCACGTCGATGTCTTTCAGTCCTTCAGCTGTGAAGATTCGACTGTCACTGGCCTGACTGAAATTCCAATGCTGTTGAGCGGCTAACTCAGTAAACACTTTCTTTGCCTCCGCCCGAGCCGCCGTATGATCAAATCGAGGGGATGCTTTAGAGTGATCTCCTAGCTTATCGATACGATGGACTCGTAGTTCCGCGGATTCCGAACGCACCAAGCTCAGAGTCAGAAGCAAAATAACACACAGACTTCTCATATTCTTTTCATTCGATACCATAGTATTCACTCCGCAATCGCCGTTTTTGCCGGTCTCTTGGATTTTACAGCTCCCGAAGCCGAATCTGACGGAACTTCATCTCGAATGGCCCTTTCCCTCGAATGCCGTGAACCTGAAGACCAATGAAGCCGCTGGGATGGGATTGATACACATCTTTACGGACGATATCTTCTACCAGATGGCCATTCACCCAGGTTTGTAGCCGCGGGCCTTTCGCTAGGATTCGGAGCGAATTCCATCCCTCATTCTGATAGAACGCATGCCCGCTCTGAATCGTGTCCGGTGAGGACAACCAACCCGTTCCAAGCGCTTCCCCATAGATCATTCCCGTCCTTGGCGTTCCTAGACCTTGATTTCGTCGGACTTCCACCTGAGGACCAAAGACCCGCCCAGCTGTATTGCTCCACCCCTCGCCAATCGTATTGGTCCGAACACCTGACCGAATCTGAATCCCTGAGTTAGTGACATCATCGACGTAGACCTCCAGCTCTAGTTCAAAATCAGAAAACTCTCGGTCCGTGCAAAGAAACGAGTTCACACTCCCTGGAACCGTTCGCCCAACGATCGCTCCCTTCTCCACGGTGTAGCGATGAGAGCCGTTCAAGTGTACCCATCCAGTCAAAGTCTCGCCGTCGAAGAGGTCGATCCATTCCCCGGTGGCTCTGGTCGCAGCGGAGGGATTCGAAACAGTCGGCTGAAGGGCAAAGGCGATGATGGAATCTCCAGAGGCCGTCGCATTCTTGCCTCCTCCGCAGGCCGTTACGACGACGTACTGACGTCCCTTGTTCCAATAGGTACTCGGGGTCGCATACGAAGCGACCGGCAACTTAAATTCCCAAAGGAGGCGCCCGGAATGTTTTTCGAAGGCGCGTATTTTTTCATCCGGTGTCCCAGCAATGAAGACAAGACCACCGGCAGTCGCCATTGCGCCGCCAAAACTGCGAGCCCCTGTATTGCGAATCCCTTTCGCCACCAGCTCGGGATACTCTCCTAGCGGCACCTGCCAAAGCAATTCTCCGTCGACCAGATCGATGGCGTTCAAGGTTCCCCACGGAGGCCGCACACCCGGTTCGCCGTTGGGCCCGCGGAATGGAATGTGCCCTTCAAAGTAGTAACGAGTTCGGCTGCTTGCTTCAGGGAGCTTGACTTGGGTTCCGATGGGACTGCGAATATAGGCTAATACGTCATTCACCTCGGCCTTGGATAATTGGGGAAAGGCTGGCATCAGTCCCTGACCGTCGCGAATTCCCTGCGCCATCTCCTCCCTGGTTTTTGTTGAACTCAGCAATGAAGGAAAAAGAGGCGGAACGCCCTGACGATTGACACCGTGGCATGACTGACAATAGGTCTGATAGACAAACAGCCCGCGTTTCAATGGCGAGTCGAGAGCCTCAGATACAGGCTCGACAGCCCGGCGCATCTTAAAAATGCCCGGAGAATTGTGGGCATTCACATAGATCGTATTCAAATGTGGATCGAAAGCCCCTCCGTGCCATTCCACGCCTCCTAGGGTCCCCGGAGCAAGAATGTTTCCGGCGAGCGAGGGAGGCGTGTAAAGTCTTCCCTTCGCATAGCGGTCAAAGGTTTTCTTAGCAAACGCATGCGCCTCAGGCGTGATCTGAGAGAGGTCGGCTTCGGAGACGGAAAGCGGGATGAGTGGCGGCGGGAGTGTGGGGATTGGTTGGGTTGGCCAGGCTTCTTCTCCCGGTATCGTTGAAGCCGGCACGGGAACCTCGGGTGTCGGAAAGAGTGGTTCGCCGGTCTCTCGATCTAGAACAAAGGTCAATCCCATCTTCGTGAATTGCACCACCGCATCCCGTTCCTCACCATGGTCCTTGAGCGTCACGAGCACTGGAGCCGAAGGGTTGTCCATGTCCCAAAGATCATGATGAACTGTCTGATAGTGCCAAATACGTTTCCCGGTGCGAGCGTCCAATGCTAGAACGCAATTCCCAAACAGATTCATTCCTTTGCGGAATCCTCCGTAGAAATCAGCCGAAGGTGAACCGGTGGCACAGAACACCCAACCTCGTTCCTCGTCCAGCGTGAAACCGCCCCAAGGATTCGCCCCCCCGTATTGCTCTCCTTCAACAAATTCCCAGGTTTCGTAGCCAAACTCACCCGGTTGAGGAATTGTGTGAAAGATCCATTCGAACTCTCCGGTGACGGCATTGTAGGCTCGTATGTGGCCAGGTGTGGAAAGATACCCTTCCGGAACCCGTGAGGAGACGATGAGTTTGTCCTCAAACACGATCCCGGGACAAGTGCACTCGACGGAAGCGGTGGCAGGATCAACCCCGAGATCGAATTTGAGATCAAGGTATCCGCCACGCCCAAAGTCCTCGATCAATTGCCCTGTTTCCGCGTCCACCGCATAAACCCGGTGCCGGACGAAGACAAAGATTCGAGGCGAGGCCTTCCCCTGCCAGTAGACGACACCACGGTTCCGTCCCTGCAGCCGTCTTCCCCCTTCGTTGTACTTGGACGAATCAAAAAACCAGCGCTCTTTACCCGTCTCGGCATCGATGGCGGCAGCGTTGAGGGACGGCGTGGAGACGTAAACCACGCCGTTGACGACAATTGGGTTCGCATAGCTTGACGTTCGTCGACCGGCATCCTTCGTGTGATACTCCCAAACAGGTTTGAGACGGGACACATTTCCCGCATGGATCTGAGCCAATTCAGCGTACTGGTTCCCCTTCTTGTCCCCTCGGTAGATGCTCCAATCCTGATAGTTGTCCAGTTGGTCTGCGCCCTGCAGGTTGGTGAGTGTCAGGCTCAATATCGCACACGCGTGAAACACCCAGCGAAACCCGATCGAATTGATCGATTTGAAAAGGAGACCGGTGGTAAATATTAGTAGCGATCCATTCATGGTTGGGAACGCCTTCATTCCAAGCCGAAGGCAAGATTGCGTCAAGCTTCTCCTAGGCGAAATAGTGCGCGGCGTCCCCTTCAACGTTCTTGCCCTTCAGACTCAGCAAAAAAGTAGATTTCAGGCCAGGGACCGTAGCGCATTTTTGGCGAATCTATGAAGCGTTGTCCAGGCACCCAGGTAACGTGCCCGTCGAGGTATCCATGATGGCCTCCATCCGGCTCATCGCCTTTCCGAACTGTATGATTCACACCTCGGGTCAATGCGTTGTTATCATTCCTTCCCCAGGTTTCCCATTTGCGATTCAGATCGGCCCACAGAATATTGTAGTGAGGGCGATCCGTGTCTCGAATAGCGAAAGCGGGGCGCCGACGATTCTCTTCAGAAACGACAACATTGCGTTCGTAGTTGGGTTCCCCACCGAAGTAGAAATAGCCCGTTACCGCGATGCCGGGTTGATGATTGTCCCAAAAATCGTCTCGATTCCAAGTCCGGTTGGACGGGCAATAGAACTGTTTTCGAGTCACCCCATACCCTAGATTGAATGTGTCTCTAAAGGCATGGGTGACGTAGTAAGGCGGATGTGCGGGACTTGCTTGTGGAAGCTTTCGCTCATGATCATCCGCATACATTAAGCTCGCCAAGGTGAAGGTCTTCGCATTGTTGATACACACGGAACGACGGGCACGTTCTTTGGCCTTGGAAAGTGCCGGCAAAAGCATGCTCGCTAATATTGCAATGATTGCGATTACCACCAGAAGCTCGATTAAGGTAAAGGCTCCGGGCAAGCGAGTTTTCTGAATTGATTCTGTCGTTCTGCTATTCATACGCTCGATCACCCCCTAGTCCTATTCAGGTAATTCAATCCACTTCCCATTCAAAAGAACTCGTTCAATTTGTTTCATCGCTTCTAGATTCTGAGAGGGATCCCCAGACACGAGAATCAGGTCCGCCTCCTTGCCAATCTCCACCGTGCCGAGACGGTCTTCTATTTGAAAAAAGCGCGCCGTTTCAAGGGAGCCTGCTCGAATAACTTCAAGCGGGTTCATACCGCACTCTATCAGCAATTCCATCTCCCGCTGGTAAGCGCGTCCCTTCTCCGCGAAAGGGGCACTGGTATGAGACCCGACAACGATTGGCACACCAGCCTGGTGACAAACGCCAACAAACGCTTTCATAGTTTCAAACGCAGCCGCTTGTGCGGCCGTCCCCTCTTTGATCCCTGCCCGACGTTCGAAAATAGCGAGGGTCGGAGAAATCGTAACGCGCTTTGTCAGCAGCAATTTCAGCAGTGGCTGGAGTGCCGGATTGTTCTGCAGATCGATCGTCGACCAGAGCCAATGACGCAGTTCTCGTCGTGCACTGGAATCAGCTCTCACTGCTTCCGTAAATCGAGCCACATTTTCCGGGCTGGCGAGAGCCGTTCCAAAAGAGGTCACATGCTCAATTCCGCGGACACCAGCCCAAACAGCATCTGGAACGTTCACTAGCTCGAGGTGTGCCGTGACGGGAACGCCCCGTTCCTGAGCTGCCTCGCACGCAGCACGAATGTGGGCAAGCTCTAATCGAAAGTACACTTTGATTGCCGAAGCGCCTCGATCTACGTGCGAATGAACCGTCCGGCGAGCCTGTTCCGCACTTTCGATCACTACCGCCTGATCCGGCCAAACGGTAGGCGGGCCATCGAGGTGGGCTCCACATAGAAAGACGCGCGGCATCGGAGCGTTCGTTGTTTTGACCGGGTCGTAGAAACGCAGCGGATGCCCTGGGTCTCGAAAGGACGTGATCCCATGATGCAATTGGTAGGTAACGGGGGTGTTTGTATTGTATTGAGAATGAAAATGGGAATCCAACAATCCCGGTAACAAACTCATTCCCTGAGCTTGAACAATCTCGGCGCCTTGAGGGATTTCCACCTGCCCTGGTTCTCCTACCGCGGTAATCCGCTTGCCTTGAACGATGACAACGGAATCCGGCAGAGGGTCCCCGCCACGTCCGTCGATCAGTCGAGCGCCCATGATTGCGATAACCTGATTGGTCGGTGGTGAGGGGGGCGGATTAACTTCCATGGCGGCAGCAGACAAATCGGCAAGAGCCATTGCCGTTAGCCCCTTCATGCAAAGCTTCTTTACCCAACGCATCAAAACTAGAATCCCACTTCCGCTCTTATGTGCAACATCTAAACGTCCTCCAAAACAATCGTGATGGGAATAGGGACAGGCTGATCAGAGGTGCCTCCGGCCTTCGGGCACCTGATTCATGCCGGTCCTCCCGAGTCGCTCGTCGCGAGGATCTTTCGAGGAAATCTATTTCGCAAGGACCTGCCCATAAGGGCGCTGTTGTTCCTTCAACTCGGTGCGAAATCGAACGATCTCACCCATCAACCGTTGGCCGATTGCTGGGTGAGCCTCTAGGCGGTCGAAACGTTCGGAGGGATCAGCGTTCAAATCATAAAGCTCGGTCGCCCGCAAGACGTCATCCTTCCCCATCCGGGTCAAGAGCTTCCAACGAGCATCGCGGACCCCTCGATGATTCGCGGGGGCTCCTGGACGTGTTCCGGCAAAGTAGTGGAAGTATTGTCTCGGTCCAACGGACGAATCAGCCGAAATCAACGGCCACAAATTGACGCCGTCATGCACTCGATCCTGGGGAAGTTAGGCCCCGGCTAAATGGGCAACTGTGGGGAGGATATCAAGGGTCCCTGCAATCGCATCCGTTCGCCTGCCCCCTGGAATATGCCCTGGCCAGTGAAAGATTCCTGGAACTCGAACGCCGCCTTCCCAGACGCTTCCCTTGCCAGCGCGTAGTGGGCCTGCGGAGCCTCCATCAATTCCGTATTGCAGCCACGGGCCATTGTCCGAGGTATAGATCACGAGCGTGTTTTCTTCGATTCCGAGTGCCTTCAACTGCTTCAGAATCTCCCCACAACTCCAGTCAATTTCCATCATCACATCGCCATAGAGCCCCCGCGAAGACTTTCCACGAAACCGCTCACTCACAAACAGAGGCACGTGCGGCATGGCGTGGGCTACATAGAGGAAGAACGGCCCGGCGCGATTCGTTCTAATGAAGTCCAAGGCAGCCTCGGTGTAACGTTCTGTCAGCTGGGTTTGATCGGGATTTAACTCGATCACCTTCGTGCCACGCATGAGAGGCAGCGGCTCAGGGAAGCCTCCTCCACTCGCCACGTCATAGTAGCTTCCCTGCCCTGCAAACCCCGTGTATGCGGCGCGTGCGCGCATTTGTTTCATCAACGCATCCTCGTTGTCCCGTGGCGGCATTTTGGGATGGTAAGGCCACATGTCGTTGGAGAATGGCAAACCAAGGTAGTCATCAAATCCCTGATTGGTTGGCAACAGCGGTTCTTCATCGCCTAGATGCCATTTTCCAATGTGCATCGTCCGGTAGCCCACTGTTTTCAGTACCTCCGCAATCGTCACTTCATTGGGATGCAAGCCGTTCATTGAGCCAGGACTTGGGTTGAACGAATGACTGACTCGCGCATGGTAACTCCCTGTCATCAATTGGGCCCGAGAGGGACCACAAAAGGGCGCTGCATAGAAGCTCGTAAAGCGAATCCCTTCAGCCGCCATCCGATCGATGTTTGGGGTCTCGATATTCGGCGATCCATAACAGCCAAGATCACCATATCCCTGATCATCGGCAAAGATGACGATGACATTTGGTGAGGCCGAATGGCTAGTAACACACCCTGTTAGGAGGATAATAAGGCACAAGACTCTCTTTAGACTCCTCATGGTTGATGGGGGGGGAAGCAAGGTTCGAGACGACGATATCAGATTTCTGAATCGGTTCACCACTAATCTATCCACTCCGGTAAAGAAAACCTCTCTGGTTGATGAGTCTGGCGGAAGAATTGGTCAGGCCTGCCCGTAAGAACCAGGTCCCGTTAGTATTGCCTTGCTAGTTACTCATCGCCCGATTGGTCCGAAAGTGATCTGTAACCGACCAAAGATTGAGCGGATACAAGACACCCCGGTATTTGATATACCGGGAACTCCCGTCGGCGAAGGTGTAAACCGAACCGCCAGCCGTTCCATTCCGTTCGGTTGAATTGTGACGGGCACGTTCAATCTGATCGACGTCATTCCCTTGGCCCTCCAAGAAGTCCATGTAGAAATGATTTGAATCCGCCTTTTTCTCTCCCATGACGATTGTTTGTGAGGGGCTTGTGATACCGCTTTCACGCATTGATGCACCGCCTATGGCGCTCATACTAAAACGGCTCCCCATTATCTTTTCGAAGTAGTCGTTCCATCCATTGATGATGTAGCTGCGAAAGGCCTCGTCAGGGTGAATGTCTTGATCCCTTTGTTGGGTAGCGGTCTGGTTGTTGTTGTTGGCGGGTCTCCATTTGTCGCTTGGACAACGGAGCAGAGTGATGTCTTGATAGTACGGCTGCAATTGCCCTGGCCACCGATTCGAACTGGCCCTTGCAGGGTAGAGTCCGTTGTAGTCATCTCCATACATCACATGAGCCAGTCCCAACTGGCGAGTGTTGTTCAAACACTTTGTCCGTTTTGCGGTTTCCTTTGCTCTGCCCAAGGCTGGCAATAGCATACCTGCTAAAATGGCAATGATCGCAATCACTACTAACAACTCGATCAACGTAAACGCCAAGACACCTTGGGAGCGTCGATTCAAAAATAAATGCATCATGCCTACACCTTCAGTATGTGGATTCACCCTAAACTTTAATCCCCATTCAAGCGACACAGCAAGGATTATTGGGGGGGATGAAATCGAGTTGGAATTGTCGGGTTGAAAGACCGGGCGCACAAAGCGCGGGCCGTAAGGCTTGTTTTAGCCCGAAAAGAACAAGGTTGTTTGGGAACCAGATCGGATACTGTGTCCGTGCTAAACGGTGACCTTCTCTTGACGTCTTCGACTTTGAGTTCGCCAGGCGATGAGACCGATTGCGAGCGTGGCGACTCCCCAAAGACATTCCATGGTGCGTTCGAGAAAGGTGGTGCCTGTCATGGCTCCGATGGCTAAGACGAAGCCGTAGGGAAGCCAAGGCCAGCCCGGGATTCGGACTGAGGAATCTTTGTGGCGCAGTCGGATCAATCCAATAACGGTGAGCGCCGAGCTCAACCCTAGGGCAAAGCCCAGATAGGTCATGAGTTGGAGGAGACCGGAGAACCACATCATCATTAGTGAAACCCCAAGTTGGAGATAGACCGAGGCCTTGAATGGCGGTTCCGCGCGATGAAACCATTGGGGAAGATACCCATCGCTCGCCATCTTGGCATAGACCCGTGGTCCGGCAACCGTCATCGCTGAAATGGAAGTGAGCAAGGCGAGAGTGATGGTGATGGTAACAAAAGCTGCGAAACCCGAACCACCCAAGGCCTGGGCGGCGATCTTGGCGATTTCCGCCTTCCCAGCCAGGACATCCATTGGAGCCGCGTAAAGAAAAATGGCATTGAGAGTGAGGTAGAGGATCGTGACAGTGGCCGTGCCGATGACGAGTGATCGCGGGATTGTTGTTTCGGGATCCTTGATCTCGCCTGCGACATAGACGGCAGCGTTCCAGCCAGAATAAGCCAGATAGATCCACACGAGCGAGCTGGCGAAATTCAACGGTGAAAGCTGCGAATCCAAGGCATCGTCAATGGGCTTCAGTTTGATGGTTGCCAGGCCAACGAAGGTGGCGATCAGGAGAAGCTTCACGAGAACAAGCAGATTTTGAAGGGGAGCCGAGAAGCGAACCCGTTCGGCTTGGGCCCAGGCGAACAGAACGATCGCAAGACTACCCACGACTTTGGGTGCCAATGAAGGGAGCCAGGCATGGAGGTACTCGCCAAAGGCCAATCCAGCGAAAGCGATGGGGGCCGAGAAGCCACAAAACAGAGAAAGCCAGCCGCCAATATAGCCGGCGGCAGGATGGACGGTGCGAGAGAGAAAGAGATATTCGCCGCCGGATTCAGGAATTTGCCGGACCAAGGCGCTGTAGCAGACGGCACCCATCATAGCGATGATTCCTCCAAACAGCCAAGCGACCAGAACCCATTCTCGAGATTGGATCGAGGCGAGCGAATAGCCACTCGTCGTGAAGATGCCGGCCCCAAGCATGTTTCCGATCACAAGGGTTGTGGCACTGAGGAGGCCAAGCTGACGGGGCGTTGAGTTCATTCGTCTGGAACAAGACTTTGCTGCTAGGTCCCAGGGTTTAGCAAAACCTTTTGACTTTGAATTGATGCCGATCGACACGCGCCCCAATCCGTCCCCTTTATTCAACAACACCCTACCATTGTGCGGCAATTGAACGATTGGAAGAGCTGTTACCAGATTTACTCTTGCCGCGGCCATGAGTAATTGCCTTTGATAGCCGTCACCTTACGAGGAGCCGCAGTTTCTTGGTAACCACATTCGAATGACTCTGAGTCCCATCAATCTTTTTCAATGCTTGCTGGCCGTACAGGCCTTATTGTTCGGTGTCTTTCTTCTGTCAGCCGGACATCGCAATCGAAGCCACCACTTCCTCGCCGGGTTTCTTCTGACGCTCGCTCTTCACATGGGCCTGAACGCCTCCACCGAAGTGGGCCTTCTCCCAACCTTACCTGACTTCGGAGTGGCATTGGGCTTCCTCTATGGGCCTTGGATCTACCTCTACACCCGGCACCTCGCCTTCGAGGATGCGGCAAGGCTCCGGCACTTTTGGAAGCACGGTATTCCGGGCTCCTTGGTCCTGCTGGGTGAAGTGATGCCTCTTGTCCTGCCGGTGCAGATTTTAGCCGGTGCAGTCACCGCGAGTCTGGCTGCGTACTTGGTTCTAGCGATCAAGGTCACGAGCCGATTCGAGGCTGTCTTGCAACAAACCCGTGCCACTGGTCATCACCTGCGGCTCCGCTGGCTCCGTCACCTTATTCAAGGCCTACTTGCGATCGGTTGCTTGGATCTTGCCCATAGCATAGCCCTCGCAAGTGCCCAATCCTGGTCGCCCTATTTTTACAGTGGGCTAACGCTAGCCCTGCTGATTCTTGTCAACTACATGATCTTCATGGGCCTGCAGCAGCCCCATCTTTTTGCTGGCATCTCAGCCAAGGAAGCGGCCCAAGCAGCAACGCCTCAGGACAAGCCATCCCCCCACGCCGAGCAACGATGCGATGAACTCCGGCAAGCCATGAAATCGATTGAATCAGCCTTCGAAAAAGAAAACCTTGATCGTGATCCCGGACTGACCCTGGAACGCCTATCCAAGGCGGTCGATATCGCGCCCCGCAAAGTTTCCGAAGCAATTAATTCGATCGGTGGTCAGTCGTTCTCCGATTATGTCAATGCCCGGCGCATCAATGCCGCCTGCCGAATGCTGCAGCAATCCGATCACGATAGGAAAACGATTCTGGAGATCCTCTACGAGGTTGGGTTCAACACCAAATCAAACTTCTATGCGGCCTTCAAACGGAAGGTGGGGGTGACGCCGATACAATTTCGGCGCTCGGCTCAAAAGTCCAGAATCACGCAAGAGTGACCAGAATCGTGTTCCAGGACGACTTGTTGGCGCAGGCCCGGCATTCTGGGTGCGATGAAACAACTGACTGAAAAGAATCCACAATCGAGTCACGAACAAGGGGCGAAACCAAGAATTCTTCGCCATGGATGCTGGATTGCCATCCTGCTTTTGGCTAGTGGCTGTCTTGGCCGCGATAGGCACAAACCTTCCTCATCTGATCCGACCGGCGTTCAATCAAGTTCGCGCGAACTCTGGAAAGCCACTATCAACACACAACAGTTGGGGCCGCTCGAGACCTTTCTCATCCTGGAACGCCACGGCAAGCAACTGCGGGGACACTCCCTTACCGGCTGTCTACCGGAAATACAGAAATTGCCGAAGGCTCAAGAAGGCAGCAGCCAGCTCCAAGAACACCTCTTCGCCTTTGAGGCCACACAAGATCCCCAGTTTCCCAATCGATACCACGGACGATTAACCGCCCCATGGGCCGAAGAGAATTTTCACATCCAAGTCGATGAAGCGCACCTCACTGGCACCATCCAACATTGGTTGCTGGGCGGAGAATTTGAGGCAACGCTCGTCGATCAATCGATCGTTCTTCGCGATTACCCCGCAGTGCTTTCGTCCCTAGACCAGACCGTGCCAGCGAAAATCTTTAATCCGGCCCTCTTGCACCGTTCGGAATACCAAAGCTTCCGAACCCATTTGGAAGCGATCGCCAAAGCTGCCAACGACGATCTCGATTTGGTTCTAGGATTCCATTTTGCCTGGGAGAATACCCCGTTTTCCCATTTTCAGTTACGACGTTCAGACCGGACTGCCAAAGCGATGTTCCAGTTTTTCGATCAAATGGACGTGGGGTACGAGGCCGCCCGTGTTACCTTTGAAGATCAAGTGGCAATCTTGCGGGTGGATACGATGATGGGCAACGACACGATTGAACAGATTCGCCAAGCCTTCCAAGAAATCGCAAATGTAGGAGCTAGAGCCCTCATCATAGATCTCCGTGGGAACGGCGGTGGTGCCTTCGCCGTCAAACCGCTCGCCGAGCATGTGATCGACGAGCCAATCACGTCCGGCTACTTCCTTTCTCAAAAATGGGACCTAGCAGAAAACGGCTTACCGAGCCGAGAAGTGCTTGAAGCCACCGAAGTCTGGGACGGATGGTCAATCAGTGAATTCTGGCGAGCCGTACAAGAACTCGACATCATGAAGCTGCGTTTCGAACCTCAAGAGCCCAACTTTGACGGTCCTGTTTACCTTCTTGTCGATCAAAGATCTGCATCGGCAACCGAACTTGCAGCCGATGTTTTTCGATCGTCTGGAGTCGCTCTGCTTGTCGGAGAAACGACAGCGGGGGAAATGCTCTCCCAAAGTTTTTTCGATCTGAGGGAACGCTTCATGATCAGCCTCCCGGTCGCCGATTACTACTCGGTTCGGCACGGTCGTATTGAAGGCAATGGAGTCACTGTCGACCTCCCGACCTCATCGGGAAACGCAATGACCGTCGCGAAGCAGCAACTTGGGATTCGTTAGAACTTCAGCAAAGGCAAGTGTGGAAAGTTGGGTCATGTCTCGATTGGCAAGTTACTGAGCTTGCTTTTCGTTCAGGGTCACGCCCTGTCAGAATGCCAGGGAAGCGGCTCGAGTAGTCGAGAGAAGGGTATCTAAGGATCAGGATACATGGTGTTCGAGCATGGGGACGAACAGCCTAATTATGCCCTGATGCTGATTCAATGTTTTCGGGGAACTTGTGGGCATGGGTTCAATGGAATGTGATTGGGATGCCACCCTGTTGGTCTCTCTAGCTAGAGCGATTCTTGGTGGCTCTTGCTTTGGGGAGAAGCGAAGCGAGTCCGCCGTCGACCGCAAGTGTTTGACCGGTGATCCAACTTTGTTCCGGGGAGAGTAGCCAAGCGATGCTTCGAGCGATCTCGCAGGTGTTGCCAATTCGACCCAAGGGATGCATGTGCTCTGAGCCAAGCCTTCCTGCTGGGGTGTTGAGAAGGGGCGCGCTGAGAGGTGTCTCTACCAAGCCAGGAGCGACGCCATTGATCCGAATCTTTCGCGGTGCGTAGGATGCGGCGGCGGATTGTATGAGCCCCATGACTCCCGCCTTCGCGGTTGTGATCGCTTCATGGTTGGCAATGCCAATTTTGGCAGCTGCACTGGCTGTGAGCACAATGGACCCGCCCGTTGAAAACAGAGATGTGGTTGCTGCTCTCACAATTCCGAAACTCGTGGTGAGATTGGTGGCGAGTATGGCGTCGTAGTCATCCCTGCTCGTGAGGTGTGCTGGTTTGAGAAGGAGGGACCCGATGCAGCTGGAGACGCCATCTAATCCGCCCAGTGCGTCCTTGGCGGAAGCAACAATTTCTTGGATGCACTCCCATTCTGCCAGATCTCCAGGAATGGGAATTGCATTGGTCTCTTTCTGGAGCAGTTCGAGCTTAGCGATGTTGCGGCCTGAGATGGCGAGATGATGGCCTTCGGTAGCGAGTTGGCGAACGAGGGTACTACCGATCCCGCCGGTGGCTCCAAAGATAAGATAACAATTTGCCATAAGTTTATTCTGATTAATCCACTGGAGGAAGGACCCAAAGTGAGGGACGTCCGATGTTGCAATGCACGGCTCGAGAGAGAAGTCCAAGGGTTGCCCAGTTGAGGTAGAGCATCATGCGGTTCGCATTCCAGGCACCCTGGCAAAGTGGTTCGCGATCGAGCTCCGCGAGTCGGTTGACGATACTGGGGAGCGGGTGGAAGATAGTTTCGACGATGGGACTTCTCTGCGTTTCTCCATCTTCGAGTTGGGATTGCTGGCGGATGAATTCATGTTGTTGTTGCTTGCTGCTGCCTTGTTGGATTTGTTCGTAGTCCAGGCGAACGGTCCCTTGGCGACTGAGGGTAGGGAGAATAAGCAGACCGAGGAATTGCCAGAGAGTCGTTCGAAAGGCAATTCTGAGCAGGCCCTCCGCATTGTGAATTGCCGTTGGTTCCAGCCAAAGAGCGATTGCGAGCCCGGCGGCAACCCAGGCAGTAGCGACAATGAGCCCTCGAGTGCGTAGGCCTGTTTTGATGGCCAATGCCCGCCGTGCGAGGAGATGTTCGAAGAGGGTGGCGGGCAGTTTGTTCTGCCAGCTTGCCGGTTGAATGATCTGTTCCTTCCGTGGCCATCCCACGACCCCGCCGGAGAACGCGGTCTCGTCGCTCTTCAGTGCGATTGTCGTCATTCCTTCTTTGTTCGTTGACCCGGTTGCCCCGTCAAATGAAGCGATGGTGGTTGCTATGTGTTTCTGGGCGGCAATCAGTGCCAGAGTGATGAGCGAAAAGGTCGCGAAGAGGAGTTGAGATCCGCCGATACGGCTGGCTGAAAGGAGAAGTGCAGCGATGCTCCACAGTAAGAGGGCATGGGCCAGCGCACCTCGGGTCCAGGTTCGCCAAAAAGGGGGCGAGGAGCGATGGTGGTAGATGCGGGGAATCAACGAGCCCCCGATCCAATCGAAGGGTAGGCTAATGGCGACGTAGCAAAGAAGAAAGGAGCCGAACTGAGCGAGTTCTTGCCAAAGCGGTTCTGTAGCTTGTGGGACAGATAGCGTGTTTAAGCCAATCGATGATAGAATAACGCCACACCCGACTCCACTCATTCCGAGGAGAAGCCGCGCCTGCGGGGCGTTCTTGGCATTCCTGTCGGAGAGATCGCTTTGGTGGGTCACTTGTGAACAGGGCTGTCGATGGGGCTCCACCTTGGTAATCTTGTCGGTCGCATGCCGGATGTCAAAAGCGATGCACGGAAAAGGTGGGTTCTGGAGTAATTGTTCCCGTTGCTTTGAAAGGAGTCGGCCAGCTGCGAGGATGTTGTTTGTCTCCTTGGAAATTCAGAGAACGGTGGAGACCTGAATCTGTGGCACGATGGGCGAAGGAAGGCTATCTGAGGTGTATTCTTACGATGTTTTCTCAAGATCTGATTTGAGCTTACGAGCAGCCCTAGAGATCGCGTCTCGTTCGGATACCGATTTTCGATCGAGATTCTTGTATTGAAACGTCATTCGCCGATTCTTTCTTAGTATCGATTCATGTTGAATCAGGAAACTCCAGTAGAGCGTTGTAAAAGGGCATGCGCTCTCACCGGTTGCCAGAGCGGGATTGAAGCGGCATGTCTTACAGTAGTTGCTCATCCGTTGGATGTATTTTCCTGAGGCAACATAGGGTTTTGAGCCCATGAGGCCTCCGTCCGCGTACTGCGACATTCCAAGTGTGTTTGGGAGTTCGACCCATTCAACAGCATCCACATAGACCGCAAGATACCAACGATGAATCTGTTTTGGATCGACCCCTAAGAGAAGTGCGAAGAGACCAGTCACCATCAGCCGCTGGATGTGATGGGCGTAGCCATGTTCGAGGGTTTGATGGATCGTTTGACTAAGGCATACGTAGTCGGTCGCGCCAGTCCAGTAGAAGCGTGGGAGTGCTGCCGTTGCTCCCAAAGAATTCCGCTCGAGATACTCTGGCATCCATTTCCAGTAGATGCCGCGGACATATTCTCTCCAGCCTAAGATCTGGCGAACGAAGCCTTCAACCGCGTTCAAAGGGGCTTGGCCGTCGTGATAGGCGGACACCGCACGGTCAATGACTCTTCGGGGAGAAAGGAGTTTTAGATTCAGGGCAGCAGAGAGTCGTGAGTGGTAGAGGTAGGGCTCGTTCTGCCACATTGCATCCTGATACTGGCCGAATAGGTGTAGCCGCTTCTCCACAAAATCGTCTAAAGCGAGTTCTGCGTCTTCGGCTGTTAAAGGCCAGTTGAAATGCTCTAGGGATCCAGGCAAGTCGGGGAGTTGTGATTGAACTTGGCTGATCGTTTCGCGTGTTTGGTTTGTCGGGGGGAAGGAAATGGGAGCGACGAGGTCTGTCGGGCCGGTAGCAGGGAAGCCCTTCCGGTTGTCGTGGTCAAAGTTCCATTTTCCACCCACAGGTTCAGAGCCATCCATGAGGATGTCCTCCCGGCGACGGAGCTCGCGGTAAAAGTATTCCATGCGAAGTGTCTTCCGCTTGCTCACGTAGTCGGCAAAGAACTCGGTTGTGACGATGAAGTGCGGGTCGGGATGTAACTCAATCGGAACTCCAGCTCGTTGACAGGCTCCGCGGATCAACTCCAGGACTCGATACTCTCCCGGCTCTTGCAGTTGAACTTGCTCTGGCCTAAGGCGTTTGAGATCTTGAGTGAGTGCTTGCTCGAAATCCACTGACGGGGAAAGAGACCCGAGTCGATGATAGTTTACGGTCCAGTTGCGCGCTCTGGCTGAGGAGGCGAAGTGGCGCATCGCTGCGAGGAACATAACGACTCTGGCCTTGTGTGATCCGATGTCAGTGCTTTCTCTTGAGAGCTCAGCCATCCAGAGCTGATCCTGTTTTGGAGTGAGCCTTTGGAGGAAACGAGAATTCAGGTCCAGTTGATCTCCGAGTATGATGGCAAGTGTTCGCATTGTTGTTAGGTGAATCGAAGCAAAGGAAGAATGGACTCTTTGATGCGAGTAAGAAGGCGCAACTGAGGCAGCCTATCATTCTAGCTCGGTCAAAATTCCACAGAATATCTTGGCCGTCAAATCTCGTGTAGGTGACATCTGAAAACTGATGAATCCCAGGAAACCAGTGTTCTTCAATCCCCTGAGCGCGGCTCCCCTCCTTCAGCATTCCCTAGAGTCTTTTAGCTCGACTAAAACCGGTAGCCCTTGCAAAGGTCTGGCCCCTTTCATGTGAAGGAAAGGGCTTCGACTCTGGCCTTTCGTGTCAGCGACCCATAGTGTTCCATTTAGCAGCTGTTGTTCGAACTCACTCTGGCGACAATTCTCGGCTTAGTGTCCCATGTTCGTATCCCAAACTCGACCGCCTTGGGATTCGTGACACCAGGTCACCGGGAATTCTATTGGAAGTTCTAGGTGAATCCGTTTCACCTCTGAGGCAAGATAACTGAGGAATCCAAGGCGTCGCTTGCAGCTCCATTCCTCTCCCGTTCAATGTGAACCCTAAAGTTCTGGTCGTCGATTTCTACAAAGATTGGCCGTAGCCATGTCCCAACTAAGGTAGGACACGATTCAGATTGTATGATAGTGCTTGTCCATCAAACAGTAGCCATGCGCTTCTGCTCGAACGCAGCCTCAAGAACCTCCGCCGATCAGCATCATCCAGGAATTCTGGCGTCGTTCGATACCATGATTTATCACATGTTAACGTCCTCCAGCATAGCCCATTCGCAATGGGCGTGCCATTTCTCTATTCGAAAACCTCCCCCTCTCATCTTGCAAGATTCGTCCTGCTCGCGCAGGATATCGCTATGCTCCGTCTCTCGAAAGGTCTCATTGCTATGGTCGCGTTCGCATGGCTACGTTTGACGGTTCAAGGAGAGACTATCGACTTCGATCAGACGGTCGCGCCTCTGCTGACGCGTCAATGTTTGGAGTGTCATAACGACCGGGATCGTAAAGGCGGGCTGGATCTGTCGTCCCGAGAAGGCCTGCTCAGCGGGGGAAAGCATGGAGCAGTCGTTGATTCGAAACGGCCCCTCGAGTCGACTCTTTTGGCCAAGGTCGCTGCGGGAGAAATGCCGCCTAAAGATCGGGGTCGAAGTCGCGCATTGCCGGCTGAGTCGATCACCGTCATTCGGTCCTGGATTCAGGGTGGTGCCCCATTCCCGCACGATAAACAATTAAACCTGTTCGACACAACGACTGAACATCGCGCGGGACGAGATTGGTGGGCCTTGCAACCGGTGGAACGCCCCGACGTTCCAATCGAAGGATTCCGAAATCCGATCGATGCCTTCGTCGAAAAACAACGAAGGGTTCGTAATCTGGAAACGGCGCCTCCCGCTTCGCGTCGCCAAGTACTGCGACGGGCGAGCTACGATCTTACTGGGTTGCCGCCAAGTCGCAAAACGATCGAAGAATTTGAGTCGGATCCTTCTCCAGACGCCTTCGAACGCCAAATTGACCGATTACTGAATTCGCCTCACTACGGTGAGCGATGGGCGCGTCACTGGCTGGATGTGGTTCGCTTTGCCGAGACCGATGGCTACGAACGGGACAGGCTGAAGCCCAATGCTTGGCGCTACCGTGATTGGGTGATCAATGCCTTGAACCAGGACATGCCCTACACGCAATTCGTGACGGAACAGTTGGCCGGCGATGAGATCGACAAGCCCAGCGAACAGTCGTTAATCGCAACTGGGATGCTCCGAATGGGCACCTGGAACGACGAACCCAATGACCCGGCGGACTATCTTTACGAGCGTTTGGAAGACATGGTCCACACGACCTCGTCCGCGTTCCTCGGGCTCACCATCAAGTGTGCGCGATGCCACGATCACAAATTCGATCCCATCCTACAAAAGGACTACTATCGCGTTGCTAGCTATTTCTGGGCGGGCTACATCGGTCAAGGCAACCAAGGCGGGCCCTCGGCGGATCAATTGGGAAGACCTGATATCTACGGATGGACGGATCGTTCCCGGGAAGTCGATCCGATTCGATTGTTGATCAATGGAGAACGCAACAATCCTGGTCCCATCGTTGAGCCAGGGTTCCCCTCCTCGATTCCTTACCTCCAGCGAGAGTTTCAAGGACCTCCGGAATCGAGCAAAACCACCCAGCGGCGGCTTCAGTTTGCCAAATGGATTTGTGACAAACGCAATCCTTTGGCGGCGCGCGTACTGGTCAACCGACTATGGCAGCATCATTTCGGCACGGGACTCATCAGCACCCCGAATAACTTCGGGTTCAAGAGCGATCCTCCATCTCACCCGCAGCTACTCGATTGGCTGGCGGCCGAATTCGTTCAACCCAGTATCGGAGCGGGCCAACCCTGGACTCTCAAACGCATTCACAAACTCGTCATGCTCTCGGACACCTACCAACAAGCCTCCGTCCATCCTAAGGAAACGGCCTATCGCGAACACGAAGCAGCCAATCGCTTCTTGTGGAAATACCCTCGGCGTCGATTAGATGCGGAAGCCCTTCGAGATTCGATGTTACTGGCCAGCGGCCAACTAAACGATGCGATGCGGGGTCCGAGCTTTTTTCCGCGGATGAGCCCAGAGGCACTGGAGGGACTCTCTCGTAAAGACGCGGCATGGCAAGAGTCAGCACCGAACGATCGCGCCCGACGGAGCATTTACATGATGACGCAACGCTCTCGTTTGCTTCCCTTAATGACTGCATTTGATTTCACCGAGACCACCAGCACCTGCGCGCAACGGGACGTGACCACAGTGGCGCCGCAGGCCTTGGCGTTGCTGAACAATGAGTTCGGTCACCGAATGAGCGCTGCTATGGCCGATCGCATTCAGGAAAATCGACCGATAGAACAATCAACGCAGATTGATCTGGCCTGGGAACTGGCTTTCCAACGAGGTCCGACAGGACTGGAACAATCCCAGGCACTCGATTATCTACGTGACCAAGCCACTCATTTTCAAACCGAGGACAACGCTGCCCACTTGGCCCTCACCTCGCTTTGTCACGTCCTCCTCAACACAAACGAATTCATCTACGTCGACTAACAAGCAGCGCGCCATGAATCAGCCTAAAAAACTCTTCCCCTGTGGTCGCACACGACGCGAGTTTCTCTGGGAAATGGGGAATGGATTCGCCGGTTTGGCCCTCGGAAGTCTTCTAGCCCGAGACGGTTTCTTTACCCGTCACGCTCGAGCCGACGCCCCCGTGCAGGGGATCAATCCGCTCCAACCAAAACCGTCTCATTTCCCGGCCAAAGCGAAGAGCTGCATCTTTTTGATGATGAACGGGGCCCCAAGCCAAGTGGACACATTCGATTTCAAGTCGGAATTGGTGAAGTATGCCGGCAAGACACTTCCTGCCGATAAAAAATACATCAACAGCGGCGGTCGCAAGGTGGGCTATTTGACCCCGAACTGGCGCCCTTTCAAGCCAGGCGGTCAAAGTGGCATGCTCGTCTCCGATTACTTCCCACGCGTCCGCGAACACGCCGACAAGCTGGCGGTGATCAAATCCTGTCACGCAGACAGCCACGCCCACGGATCCGCATTGGTAGGCATGAATACTGGCAGTACCTTCATCGGGCGCCCCTCGCTCGGGAGTTGGGCCACTTACGGTTTGGGTTCGCGGAACCAGAATCTTCCGGGATACGTTGTGATGCTCGACAGACGAGGTGGTCCCATCTCCGGTCAGCCCAATTGGTCCGCCGGATTCATGCCGTCAACCTATCAAGGCACGTTATTTCGGCCGGTCGGCAATCCGATTCTCGATCTTAAAGGCCCCGATTATCTGGACCGGGCAGCACAACGACGACAACTTGACTTGCTGGCACAACTCAATCAACAGCACCTTGACGAACGACCGGGTGGCAGCGAATTGGCCTCGCGCATTCAAAGCTATGAACTTGCTTATCGAATGCAATCCGAAACACCGGAAGCCGTCGATCTATCGCAAGAAACAGTGACGACCCGAGATGCCTACGGCATTGGTCAAACCCCAACCGACGAGTTCGGTCGCAATTGCTTGGTCGCTCGCCGTCTAGTGGAACGGGGGGTACGTTTCATCCAACTCTACTCTGGCGGAGGGCACCTCGAAGACACCTGGGATGCTCACGAAAGCATTGAGAAGAACCACGGACGACACGGCGCGGAAGTTGATCAACCTATCGCAGCACTTCTCACCGATTTAGAACAGCGAGGCCTACTGGACTCCACGCTAATCGTATGGGGTGGCGAGTTCGGCCGCATGCCGTTCAGTGAGGGCAAGGATGCCCCGGGGCGAAACCACAATCCTTATGGCTTCTGCATGTGGATGGCAGGCGCCGGGATCAGAGGTGGGGTGAGCTACGGTGAAACCGACGAATTTGGTTTTGAGGCGGTCACGAATCGAACGCACGTGCACGACATTCACGCCACGATCCTACATCTCCTTGGACTCGATCACGAATGGTTGTCCTACTTCCACCAGGGACGACAGGAAACCTTGACTGATGTCCACGGTCGTGTCTTGCACGAAATTTGCTCTTAGCTGAGGGATAGACAGGGAGACCCTCCAGTGGCTGTTTTCGGCAAGGCGGCATTAAGCTGCGGCCTTGCCAGATGCTCGCGAATCTGCGGACTACTTACTCAATGGAACGGGGACAGGCTAACGATTTGCCACACTCTCACCCACCGAGGCGTTCTCGTGCAGCGTCAATGGTTCAGCCGACAATGACATTGGATTATGTGGCGACTTTCCTGGGGACGTTCACCACGTTGCCGGTGACGTCGCTTTGGCTGGGTAGATCCACCCAGAGTGTGCTACCAGCGCTTCGGGTGTTTAGAGCGTTTTGCTCTGCTTGCAAATCCGAACAGCCAAACAAGGCGTTTAGAGGAGTGAATCGGGGGAGGTCCGATTAGAAAATACTCTCAGAAACCATCGAAGAAGGTCCTTAAGTAAGCGCTATTCGGAACCGCCCCCTTTTTGGGGGGCGCGATAGAAACCGCGATCATGACTTTTTTAGTAGTCTGTAGAGCGATAATGCTATCACAGGCGTACTAGGCGCTCTAGAGATCAAGCTCTCTT
Organism: uncultured Verrucomicrobiota bacterium; assembly: GCA_913061285.1. Classification (GTDB taxonomy): domain Bacteria; phylum Verrucomicrobiota; class Verrucomicrobiia; order Limisphaerales; family AAA164-E04; genus UBA2970. Next base: position 22,952 of record CAJXVR010000061.1, read on the forward strand.
TAGTTTGTGTTCAATAGAAATAAACCACTCGGCACCTGGCCGTTCAGCAAACACTCCAATTCAATAGCCGCTGCCTTTGCTTCAGATGCATTTCGGGATTTTTTGCTCTGATCGTGGGGGACGGTCACAGTGCAGCAATCGTAGCCCACATTTCCTGCTTCGTCCGTTGCGATCGCAATGATTAGGTAAATGCGCCCTTCTTCGTTCCCGAGGCGTTGCGCACGGAGGCTTAGAACGAGCCCGTCATCAAGAGCATCGGGCTCTGCGTTACTGTCGGCTTCGTCACTGAAGACAAGAACTTCAACTGAAGGGTTCGGATCCCGGTCGTCACTTACGGATAAATCAAAGCCTACGTCTACGAGTTTATTGTTAGGCGGCCAAAATGAATTCCGATTTAGCGCACAATTGACCTCTGGGGGAGTGATGTCAGCCAGCTCTTCACAGATCAGGGGGCGAATTTCAAAGCTCCCGAACATAAGGCCATTTCCTGTCCTATCACGATGTCTGCCAGTGACGGTGATTTTGATCGTTTGACCTTCTAGGACGATTGCGGTGAAGTCTCCTTGTCTGAGAAATGGACCCAGCGTTCTCCCGTGATGGAGCACTGTTGACGTGCCTCCAATATCCACATTCGCGCTTGCACGTGCAAATAACCGCCTGTGATTCCCCTCATGTATCCAATGAAAACTCACTTCAGTTGTTTCTTCGAACTCTGCTGACTCCCATGTCCATGTGTGTTGACTATAAGAAAAATCTCTCTCAATTGAATAATCTAGCGAAAGACCGGGGCAGTTAGCGTCGCTTCCAGCTAACTGAATCAATGAATGGACTAGAGAATGGCCTCTATTTGGTTCATGGGAGCCTACAGAGAAATCAGAAAGCTCGAAGCCATTGGGGCCTCCGTCGAATCCTCCCAACGCGGCGGGTGCAGCAGCACCCATCAAGGTGATCGCCAGGGTCGCAATTGTCAGACACCTTCTTAGGTGGAATGCGTTTTCTCGGAGAGTTTTGAAAGTGATCACGCCAAGACCACTGAGCTGGATCATTACTGATGGGTTCATTTTGTACTTTTCTACCGATTCATATTGGAGGCCTCGAAATCAAAGAGAGAAAACTCTTTAGGGTGACGTGTTTCAAATCTGAATGGCACATCACAGGGGGCCTTTTCCAGAAGGAAACCTAGAAAATGGGGGCAGTCAAGCATCTTTATGGTATTATGGCCCTGTTTATGCGACTAATGCACTCGGAAAAGCGCCGTATGGATTGATCAATGGACGGTTCGGAGATTTTCACGCTGAGGAGTATCACCCTGTCCCTCCCTCTGTCCTTATGCTGATGCCAAGTTTACGCGGAATGGGGCATTTTCAAAGCTATGGCAAGACCGCTACGCATGGATTGTGAGGGTGCTCGTATAACCATCGAATTATTAGAAAAAACCCTCGTCTCTCCTTGCACTCACCCCAATTCTCAGCCGTGACCCTAGATCCCACAGGTTTGGGCAATACGCCCTTAAGACGTGACCCCTGATCCCTTCCTTGTCTTGCTAAGTAATTAATTGATTACAGTGGAGGTGTCAGTAATGTCTTAGCGATCTGATGCGAAGATTATCAGCCTTCTGGTGAGGAACGATGATCGATCCGGCACCCTTGCTGGAACGAATCTCTTGTGTTTGGGGATGGATTGAATAGGACAATGACGCTGTGAAGCAGGAGTCAAATCTGGGTGATCGCCGCCCTTTGGCAACGCGGGAAAAAACGTGGGCCAAAAGATTGGCGATCGCAATCGCAGAACGAGGGTTTACCCCTAATTCGATTTCTATCGTTGGACTCGTTGTTGGCGTCCTTGCTGGCGTCGCATTTGTCATGACAGACATTTTCCCTCGAGGGGATCGTTCCTTTTGGCTTGTAGGTGCAGTTCTGGTTCAATGTCGCTTGCTTTCGAACATGTTGGACGGAATGGTGGCCATTGAATCCAATCACATATCACCCCTTGGTGAACTGTTTAACGAGGTGCCTGATCGTATATCCGATGTCTGTATACTTATTGGGATCGGATATGCCGCAGACGCGAGTCCATCGCTTGGTTATTTAGCTGCAGTCATGGCAGTTTTGGTCGCCTATATGCGCGCAGAAGGAAAAATTGCGGGGGCGGAACAGTGCTTCGTCGGACCTATGGCGAAGCCTCATAGAATGTTCACTGTCACTCTTCTAGCACTCGCGCAGAGTTTCGTGCCTTCCGATTGGAGGATAATTGAATTCGGAGAGTCGGTCATTAGTTTGCCCGACCTGACCCTGTGCGTGATTATCATAGGGTGTTTGCTCACCTTTGTTCGACGCTTGAAGAGGGTTAGCGAGGATTTGAACCGACGTCGCTCAATATGATGGAAACCGCAATCTATAGCCGGTTTTTTGATCCTTATAATGCGTTTCTGCATCCAGAAAGCCTATGGATGTCTGTGGCAATCGTCTTGACCCTGGTTGTGGCTTGGATCCTGGTCTACGTTCTCGGACGCTCCGGTAACTTCTCCGACGCACTGCGGAAGGAATTGAACCTACGTATCCGTAGCTGGGCCATCATGATTCCTTGCATCTTGTTGCCGATTCTCATGGGCGCGGCCTGGGTGATGCTTGGTATTTTGGTGTTGAGTATATCGTGTTACCGCGAGTATGCGAGGGCGACAGGGCTATTTCGAAACTCTTGGACTAGCTTTTGGGTGGTGGTTGGGATTCTATGCATCAACGTTGCCGTCATCGATCACTGGTACGGTTTTTTTGTTGCTCTCCCTTCGCTCGGAGTGATTGTTCTCGCAGCGATGGCTATGTTCTTTGCGGGACCTTCTGGTTATTTACAACGGGTCGCTCTCGCGGTCCTTGGGTATTTATTGTTTGGTGTTTGCTTGGGGCACTTGGGATACATCGCGAATGATGCTGATTATCGTCCGGTGATGATTTTGCTTTTCTTATGTGTCGAGATTAATGATGTCTTTGCCTATATATTCGGGAAGCTGTTTGGGAGAATAAAGTTGGCTCCTGAAATTAGTCCAAACAAAACGGTGGGTGGGGCCTTGGGAGCGCTGATTGGGACGGTGACACTCTTGTTGTCAGTGGGCTTGTTCGTCTTTGAGGGTACTCCAATGGGTTCTTTTCCCCATCTTATCTGTCTTGGTGGGATTGTCAGTGTTGGGGGGCAAATGGGAGACCTCATGCTTTCTTCAATCAAACGAGACATAGGAATTAAAGATATCGGAAATACCATTCCTGGGCACGGTGGCTTTTTAGATCGGTTTGACAGTATTCTTTTGGTAGCTCCTGGGTTTTTTCACTATGTTCACAGCGTGAATGGTTTTGGGTTGAAGGATCCCGCGCGAATCTTCTTCTGACGATTTATGGAATCGTGGGAGTATCATCGGGCACAAGACCTACACCTGCGTTCAGGTGAGTCTGTTAAGAGTATTCGTCGTGAAGTAGGGCTTCCTGGAGTCCTTCTCGCCTTGATGAAGCGGCCGGTTCTGCAGCTCTATCTAAAAGGGTTTCATGGCCTACGAATCAATGGGAAGCAGAACCTTCCCGACCGTTATCCATTTGTGCTGGTTTCAAACCATTCTAGTCATCTTGATGCTGTCATCTTGTCGTCTCTCGTTCCTGTTCCTTTAAGTTTTCGGCTGTTTCCGATTGCCGCGGGTGATACGTTCTTCGAGTCCTTTGTGACGTCCGCACTCGCATCCTGGTTTATGAATGCGCTTCCCCTCTGGAGACGGAAAGTTGTGACTCATTCCATCGAGTCCTTACGTGAACGGGTGGTCTCAGAGCCGTGCGGATACATCGTTTTTCCAGAAGGAACGCGAACGCGAACGGGATTTCTCAACTCGTTCAAACCGGGAGTCGGGAAACTCGTAGCGGGCCAAGATGTGCCGATAATTCCTTGTTTTATCGATGGCGCTTTTGAAGCCCTTCCTTCCCATCGTCGGTTTCCTTATCCAAAAAAGATTTCCATCGAGATCGGAGAGGCTTTCCGGCCGGAGCAAGTGCCGAATAGCAAGCAAGGATGGTTGTACATCGCGAGTGAGCTTCAAAAGCGAATTGAATCCTTGTCGACAAAGCAGGCGGTATAGCCACAGTTTTGCTTGTGCCCTGTTAAATGGACTACCGTCGCTCCGATTTTGGGTTCAGGTTGAGTAGAAGGTTCTGGGTTATTATTGGGGCTGCCGTTCTGGTTGGCAGGGGTGCCCTCAGATCCTACTGCTTCCGAAGAGTCTCCATGAAAGCAGAAATAGATCGTGGCCAGAGAGTGTCGAGGACCGTGAGTTTTCTTGCTGGGTTTCTTGGCTCTTGACTTGGAACCTGTCCCCGTTCATCGCTGACTCCGACAATTCGCCCCGCTGAATCGTATTCGTAACAGCCAGGCAGCTGCGGGAACGGGGACAGGCTCGCTATTTGCCACAGTTGAAGCTGAGAATCTGCATTAGTATTGGAGATCTGGGAAAAAGTATGACAGCGACTGGCTCTCGACGTGACTCAACAGAGAACCATCGATCGAAGCTCAATTGAAGAACGCTATTAGACCCCGAGGAGTTTACTAGAGTGGGACTTAGGGCTGCTCTCGCGATCAGCGCTTAGGCAGGTTCTGTGGCAGGGATTCATTGCAATGTGCCGCAGTAAATCAGACCCAGCAGTTCATGAGAAATGGCATCAGCGGAAGGGCTCCTGCTTCAAATCCCGAAGAGAGAAAAAACTCAGCCCAGCCAAGGCTGAATTCAATGAGCGAGCACCAGTCTCTCTGCGTTTCCCGAACCGGTCTCTGAATTCGTGGTAAATCTCATTCACGTAATTCGTTGATCCGAGGGCAACGCCATCCGAAAAGTATCGAATCTTGAGTCGAAGAAGTTGTGCCGAACTCAATCGAGCCCCCTGCTTGATTTCCTGGAGAATTGTCTCTCGATCCATGGAGATTTTCTGGGAGTGACCAGATAGCCCTCCCTTCACGAATAGAAACTCTCGATAGCATGATGAAATCTGCCGCCAGGTTCCCGGCGGATGAAAACTCGTAATACCCTTCCGACTCTCTTGACCGCCCGCTAGCGCCTCCGCATAGCCACAGAATCGGTAATCTTTAGGATCCTTGACTAAGCCTGCCCGGACTGGGTTCAGATCGATATACGCTGCGACAACCAACATCGTTTCCGCCACTCCCTCAACGATCGTGCTCCGAAACCGTTCCGCCCACAGCGTTCCAAACC
>CAJXVR010000062.1 GCA_913061285.1 uncultured Verrucomicrobiota bacterium
ATCTACACTAGATCGCTCGTCGGCAGCGTCAGATGTGTATAAGAGACAGATGATAGACTTTGCCCGATTCGGTTGCCCGTCATCCGGCTGATGAACGGTCAATTGACCAAGAGAAATATCTACCCGGGCCTCGGAGGCAGAAAGTCGACCTTCAATCGTGACAGCCCCCCGACTCACACGCAGGCGCTGATTGATCACGATTTCCCCCTTTACGAGTAAGGTCCCACCCAAGACGAAGACATTCTCATACTCACCGCCAACAATCGTGAGAGTCTCCCCCTGATTTACAGTGAGATCGATACTAGCACCAACGATCGGACGCCAGGTGAAGCAGAAAGTGAAAGCCACCAACCCAATCGAAGAAACTGACCGCAATGAAATCATCCCCATTCCTCACATGATACACCCATTCCATGAGTGAACAACAACAACATGCCCCCGGCATGATCGCTCCAAAAGGCACCACGAAGTGAGCAGTTCGATCGGAGGATGGCGAAGCACTCACTGCCTCACAACCTCATTGCTAGATCACGCGTAAATCGCTTTCCTCGATTTGAATTTTAGGTTAGCCGATGGGAGTGACTTTTGAACGGGAAGCAGTTAAAGAACAGATCGCAGCGCTTGCGTCTTGGGGGATCTACATCGGCACCTCGTCCTGGAAATACCCTGGATGGTGTGGCCAGCTTTACGACGAAGGGCGCTACATTTTTCGGGGAAAGTTTTCAGAGTCGCGATTCAATCGAATCTGCCTCGAGGAGTATGCTCAGGTATTCAAGACGGTGAGTCTAGATGCGGCCTATTACACCTTTCCAACGGAGAATTATTTAGGTGGCCTCGTTGATCAGGTCCCTCCGGAATTCCAGTTCGCCCTCAAGGTGACAGACGAAATCACGGTCAAACATTTTTCAAACCTGCCACGCTTTGGCCCCCGTGCCGGGAAACCCAATATCAACTTTCTTAATGCGGAACTCTTTCAATCCAGCTTCCTGCACCCGTGTCTCCCGTTTAAGGAATCGATTGGGATTATCATGTTCGAATTCTCACGCTTCTACCCCAGAGATTTCGAACGCGGTCGAGATTTCGTTCAGGCACTTGACGAGTTCTTCTCACGCCTCCCCTCGGATTGGCCGTTTGGAATTGAAGTCCGAAATCGCAATCTGCTGCATGAGGACTATTTTGCGATGCTAAGACGGCATCGAATCACCCACGTCTACAATAATTGGGACGCCATGCCTGCCGTTCAGGAACAGATTCAGCTTCCCGAGAGCGTCACAAAGGAAGATCTCGTCGCGGCGCGGTTCCTTCTCAAGCCAGGAAGAAAGTATAAGGAAGCGGTCGAACTCTTCTCACCCTACCGAGAAAATAAGGAACCGGACGAAAGCGCTCGAAAAGCGGCGGCTAAGCTCATTCGCCAGGCAATCGAGAAGAAACGTGGGAAAACCTTCGTTCTGGTCAACAATCGACTCGAAGGAAACGCCCTCGTCACTATCCAAGAAATGCTCAAAGAAGCAGCTCAATTTGGCATTAAAAATGCGCTATAACACCCAAAACCTGTAAACAACAAAGCCGGTTGCGGATTCCGTTTTTTGGGTTATCGTTAGTCTCACAGTTTTACCAGAGGAACGAGTCCGCAATGGGATGAGAGCCGTTATACCATGGGCAACCACGGATAACGCAGACAGTGACACGGGGCATGGTTTCGCGGAACTCACTGATTAGGAGTAAGTTGTATACTATTGCTCCCAAGCAGAATCACGAGTCTTAACGTAGAGTAGTTGCAGGTTGTAAATTTTATGGCGTTCAGCAAGGTCCCTTCAGGTGCGCGATTGGCGCGCTCGACACCATTTGATGGCGTCACCCGGTTCTCAGAATCGTCGTGGACGCCCAATACAGACGTCTTTCTGACTGAAGAAAGCCTCGTCATCCAAGTGGAAGTGGCCGGTATGGTCCGCGAAGATCTCTCCTTGAAAGCCGAAGGCAATCGCCTCCGAGTTCAAGGAAAACGGGATCACGACGAGCGCCCGACCCAATGCAAATTCATCCTTATGGAGATCAATTATGGCAGTTTTCAGTTCTATATTGATCTCCCGGCCGGCTACAATCTCCATAAAGCAAAAGCCATCTACCAGAATGGTATCCTCCGAATCAGCGTCCCAATCGCCAGCCACGCCGACTCTGAGGACATCGACGTCTCGATCCCAACCGAAAACGGAGACGCATAGCTTTCGCGCATAACAGATTGCGCTCTGCCAGCGGATTGTGGAATACTCCGGCCACTTAGATGGCACCTGGCGAAAAAAACGCAGTCGATATTCTCGAAGTCTCTCAAGGTCCCGAGAACCCGTCAAAGTCGACTGCACCAAAATCTGACACACCGAAGCAGATACCGATTCTCGGACTTTCCGACATCGTGATTTTCCCGGGGATGATCGCTCCCCTCCTGATCGAATCGGCTGAAGGCGCCCAACTTATCAACGATGCCGTTGCTGGGGACCGATACCTCGGACTAGTTCTTCAAAAAAACGCCTCTGCTGAGAACCCCAGCCCTGAAGACCTCTGGGACAAGGGTTGCCTCGCTCGAATTCAAAAGATGGTTAAGGGATCCGAGGATTCCGTACGCATCTTGATCGAAGGCCTCGAACGCTTCAAAATCAAACGCTACGTCAAGCTTGAGCCCTACCTCCGAGCGACGATTTCGGTACTTCCAGTGAACAAGGAAATCACCCCTGAGATCACCGCCCTCATCCGGAATGGAAAGGAGTATTTTGAGAAGATTACAGATCTTTCGAGCTCCATCAATGAAGAGGCCAAGCTCGCCGTTCTCAAGCATAAAGACGCCGGACTGATGTCCGATCTTATGGCCAGCAATCTCAATGTTTCGCTCGAGGAACAGCAAGCCATTCTGGAAGCCGTTTCCGTCCCTGAAAGACTCAAGCTCCTCATCCCGATGCTAAGCCGGGAACTGGAAGTGCTCACACTGGGATCGAAGATCCAGAAAGACGTATCGACTGCCATGTCGAAAAGTCAGCGTGATTTCTACCTGCGAGAACAAATCAGGGCGATTCAAAAGGAGCTCGGCGAGTCAGATCCAGCCACGACGGAAGTCAACAATCTCCGCGAACGTGTCAAGAGCAACGGTCTTTCTCCGGAAGCCACGAACGTCTGCCTCAAAGAGCTCGATCGACTCGAACACATTCCATCAAGCGCAGCCGAGTACACCATTGCCCGAAGTTACGTCGAATGGCTGGTTGAACTTCCGTGGCAAGACGCCACCGCCAACACGCTCGATCTCGAAGCAGCCGCCAAGATTCTTGATACCCAGCACTACGGTCTGAACAAAGTGAAGGAACGCCTACTTGAATTCTTGGCTGTGATCAAACTCAAGGAAACCTTGAAAGGACCGATTCTTTGCCTTGTCGGCCCTCCAGGCGTTGGAAAGACATCCCTGGGTATGAGCATCGCCAATGCCTTGGGACGAAAGTTTGCGCGTATTGCCCTAGGAGGAATGCGAGACGAAGCAGAGATTCGCGGCCATCGACGCACCTATGTGGGCGCACTGCCGGGTCGAATTATTCAGACACTGCGACGGCTAAAAAGCCGCAATCCTGTTATCTTGCTTGATGAATTCGACAAGATGAGCACCGACTTCCGAGGCGATCCTGCCTCCGCCCTGCTTGAAGTCTTAGATCCACAGCAAAACTCTGCCTACACAGACCACTACCTGGACGTCCCCTTCGATTTATCACGCGTCCTTTTTATCACAACGGCAAACTGGCTCGATCCCGTCCATCCGGCGCTAAAAGACCGGCTCGAAGTCATCGAACTTCCCAGCTACACCCAAACGGAGAAGGTCTACATCGCTAAGCAACACCTTATTCCTCATCAGATTGAAGAGCATGGCCTAAGGCCCAATCACCTCAAGTTCAGTGACAATGTGCTCAAGCGCCTTATTGGTGGATACACACGAGAAGCGGGCGTTCGGCAGCTTGATCGAGAAATCGCCAGCGTCACACGAAAAGCAGCCAAACACTTCGCCACAAAGAAGAATGCTCGCCCGATTTCTATCACCAATCCGTGGCTCACTAAGAACCTTGGACCAGACAGATTTCACTTTGAAATCGCCGAGACAATCACAGATTGCGGCATCGCAGTGGGCCTCGCCTGGACTCCCTCAGGTGGAGAAATCCTTTATATCGAAGCAACCGAACTTCCAGGCCAAGGAAAACTAATCCTGACCGGCTCACTCGGTGACGTTATGAAAGAAAGCGCACAGGCAGCCCTCACCTATCTCAAGAGCCAAGCGCCCAATCTGGGATTACGCATTGAAGATCCCGATAAAAAAGACATTCACATCCACGTCCCAGCAGGCGCAACCCCCAAAGATGGCCCCAGTGCAGGGGTCGCCATTTCCGTCGCGCTGGCTTCACTGTTCACCAAGAAACAAGTTCGCTCAGATATCGCGATGACCGGAGAAATCAGTCTCCGAGGACGGGTCCTCCCAGTAGGAGGAATTCGAGAAAAAGCCCTGGCGGCCTATCGTTCCGGCCTCACCACTCTGCTCATCCCGGATCGCAATCAAAACGATTGGCGAGATGTCCCGGCAGAGGTAAAAGCGAAAATAAAAGTACATTTTGTTAAACAAGTCGCGGATGTCATACGTCTAAGCCTAAAGAAATGAGACTGTTATACACCATTCTTGCGATCACCATCCTCACGAACTTGCATGGGCAGGCAACGGCGCAATCAAGCGATACTCCCGGTCAGCGCCTAGCCAACGAGATGCGTCAGACCCAACTCCTCAACTACGACCAGATTTCAGGCGCCCTCAAGACAAAGGGTCGGCGAGGACAACGCTCCTCAGTCAACCTCACGTTGAGAACAGCACTCAGCGAGGACGAATGGCAATCAGTGTTCCAGGCGGTTGACCCCAGCTCCGGGAAAACCACTCAGCTCACGATCCTCCGAAACCCTGACCAGAGACCTCAATACTTCATTGCGGACGCCCCAAAAGACCTAAGCACCCGCGGGACTGAACTCACAAGCGCTCAGGTCATGACCCCCTTCGTGGGAAGCAACTTCTGGATCGCTGATCTTGGACTAGAGTTTTTCTACTGGCCACAACAAGAGATCCTGCGAGATGCCCGCATCAAAATGCGAAAAGGAATATCATGCTACGTTCTCGAGAGCCGCCAGGATGACACCGAAATTAGTGGCTACACTCGAGTACGCTCTTGGATTTCACGAGACCATGGCGGGCTCATATACGCCGAGGCCTACGGAGCCGACGGCAAAAAAATCAAAACCTTCGAAGTTTCTGATGTCGAAAAGATCAACGGCGAATGGAAGCTCAAGGAACTGAGAATCCGAAATGAACAGGCCCGGTCCACCACGAATCTCGTTTTCAATAACCGCTAGTAACCATTGCATTCAAAGAGGCTCTCTTAAAGACCTCACTCAGAAATAGTCCGTGAGGGTCACCGCTCATCTTGGTCCTACAAGAAGTGCCGGCAAGACAGAGTATCATGACAGACAATCCATGGAACGTCCTCACGCTGCTGGTTCTTGTGAGTTTCGTTCTCTGGCGTATTGTTCACAGCCTCAGGCGTTCAGACGAACCAAGCCTGCTACTCAAAAAATGGGGTGGCACGGTCATTCTGGTAGGAATTGGAATCAAAGCCAATTTGGCACTGCTCGGAGCGGGCGGTTACACCGCTGGATTTGGGGTTCCCATCGTCACGGCTGGGATCGCCATCCCTCTCTCAATCCTCTGGGCCTCTAGCTGGGGAGAGATGCTCTCATCCCCTCTTACCGCCCTCTTCGATGGCGGTAATACTAAGGAAGAAGCCAAACCGCTCTATGCCATTGCGGAGGCAAGACGGAAACGGGGACGCTATCAAGAAGCGATCGATGAGGTAAACAAGCAGCTCGAAACATTTCCCGGCGATCTCAACGGCACCCTCCTACTGGTCGATCTTTATGCAAGAGACCTTAAACAAATGCCATTCGCTCAAGAAGCAACCGAATCCTTCCTTTCTCATGGTCCCCACCACCCCAAGAATTCATTCCTGGCCTTAGCTCATCTCGCAGACGCGTATCTCACTCACGCCTCAGATCGAGAGCAGGCACAAAAATGCTTAGAACGAGTTCTAGTCCTGTGCGAAGGCACCGAACAGGAACTGATGGCAGCACAACGACTCGCTCATCTCACCAGCAACGAACAGCTTGAAGCAAACGCAGCACCTAAGAGGGTCGCACTACAACAATACGAGCGGAAACTCGGCATCCGCACAAGCCCACGCATCATCCGCCCAAAGCAGAAGTCGGCAGAGCAGCTTGCCAATGAATACATTCAACAGCTCGAGGCTCATCCTTTAGACCTCGAGGCAAGAGAAAATCTCGCTCGCCTCTATGCCGACCACTACGGGCGACTTGACATGGCGATCGAGCAGCTTGAAACGATGGTCAACTTTCGCAACCAGTCGCCCCGGCAAATCGTTCGTTGGCTCAATATCATGGCGGATCTCCACATCAAAGTTGAAGGCAACATAGGAAACGCCAAGGCTTGCCTAGAACGAATTTGCCAATCCTATCCCAACACGGCCCATGCCGCGCAAGCCAACAAGCGGATTCATCTTCTCATGCTCGAAAAAAAGGGACGTCATCAATGACGTCCCTTTCTAGATTCCTGTGAAGAATGGAAGAATTACTTCAACTGCAACGCAATCTGTTTCTCGATTTCGCTTGAAAGATCAACATCGGGACGCCCAAACCGAGTTCTGCTCTGAACCAAGACTCGACTGATCGTCGGGCCCACGGCTTCAATCTGAACATACACCGTTGTGGTATCCACCTTGGCGACAATGGAACTATTAATGCGATTCTCGCTGACGAGGGTCCCATTAAAACTCAACACTTCAAGCGAGGCTTCGTAGAGTTGATCCACAGAGCGCTCGTAGCGTCCTTCGATCGTATCCTTCATCCACGGCATTCCGGCCTTCTTTCCGCCATCAACGGTAGTGTAGCAACCCGAAAGAACGAGACCAAAGACACAGAGGGCCAACGAGGCAATAATCCTAAACTTCATGGGAGCTATGCAATCAAACCGGTCTAGCGCGTCAAGCATTAACGTCAGGAGGATCAAGACTAATCACGGTTCCCATGGACAGAGATTCCAGGCCGGGTCCAATAAATCCGACCATCATCCACGACCTGGCGGAAACCGGTTGCCAAGATGCTCGGCCAACCGTACGATGCCTCTCATAATTGGATGGGACAATCATCGGAACATTTCGATCAAAAACTAGCAGCGCTTGATCTCTCGCTTTTCGACGCGATTTCAAGTCAGTCCGTCAAAGGTGACCGAATCGCTTGGCTAAGGCTTCAGCAGGCGGCCCGCAAGCTCTCCAATCCCTATGCCTACCTAGAGATTGGTTCACATCTAGGCGGAAGCATTCAAAATCATCTCGTCGATGTCAGTTGCTCTCAAATCTACTCCATCGACAAGCGACCGCCACGACAACCTGATGATCGCGGTCAGTACTACGAGTATGAGAACAATTCGACCGAAAGAATGCTGCAAAACTTGAGGAACATCTCCCCCGAAGGCACAGAGAAAATCCACTGTTTCGACTCGGACGCGGCCGGCGTTGATCTTAGCAAGATCAAGAACAAACCCCAGCTCTGCTTCATTGATGGTGAGCACACACAGCCCGCAGTGAAATCGGATTTCCAAGTCTGTCTCGAAGCTTGCGACCCTGACGGCATGATCGCCTTCCACGACGACAACGTGATTTGGCCAGCGATCTTGGCAATCCGCAACGGATTACAGGCCCGAAAACAACGATTCAAATCTGTCAAGCTTGGCGGTAGCACCTTTGTTTTCTTGTTGGGAAGATCGAGCCAGTTCATCTATCCAGATCTCTTGACTTCGGAAACGGATGGCGACCAGTTCCTGTCGCAGCAGCAATCAAAAGCGCGATTTGAGACCTGGATCAGAAAACCCGCCCGTGCACTGGTCCCGTCGAGTGTTCGCAAAACGATTAAACCTTGGTTTAAATCACTCGTTGACTGACGTTCTGAGCCCTTAGCACTTCGGGCTTTCTCAGACGATGAGCCAGTCGACCAACAAAGCCTGCTTCGCGACTCTGGCGCTTGGCCCCCAACATATCTTCCACGCCCGGCAACTGGCCATGGATCTAGAATTCTTTGCCCCGGCCCACTCGCTCCTAGTCCTCTCAGATCAGCCGCATGCGTTTGACAAGCATCCAAACGTTCGAGCCCTAAGACATCAGCAACAGTCTGTTTTTCGCTGTTTTCATGATAAGCGATTCCTCATTGATGCATCACTGCACCATGCGGGCACGTGTATTGTCATCGACTCTAACGTTAGAATCCTGGCTCCCATTGCGGCAGATGCATTCGAAGATCTGGAACCGGGTATCAGCGCAGCGCATCTCTACAGCATCGAATCGAAATGGCGTAGCGATGAGAACAATCGGGAGCATGCATCGAAAAAGGAGCAAGCGTCGTTAAGCCGAGAAAAACACATCGTCGGAAAAGCGCTCCGAGTAATTGGTACTACCCCTAATGAAGCCCGATTCCCTCAAGAATACCTTTACGCAATCAAGGGGTCTGACAAGGCCACTCAAGTCCGCGAATGGTTAGGCGCCTGGTCAAACCTCGCCCATTACTTCGATTTCCACCGCTTGCCATGGTCGGAAGGCTTTGGGATCGGGCTTGCCGCAGCAGCAACAGCAATGCCCGTTGAGTGCGTTCGCATCCTGCCAGACTCAGCCTATTACAAGGAACGCACTCACCTCTTCAATTTAAAGACCTTCAGAAATCCTGTTAGCCGTGAACAGGAACGCTGTCACGCCCAGCAAACACTGCTCAAGGAATCGTTCGACTCACAGCGTTTTTCATTCCTCCAGACTCGAATCAAACAACTGAATCGATTCGGACGCCTCAGGCTCCGACATTGGAGTGATGCCGTCTGGCTTGACGCACTGCGGAAAACGGCACAAACCGCAAATTAACAAATTCTAAGACAAGCGCTCTGGCTCACTCCACGGCAGGCGCAACCGGACAGCACCCGGCCATCCGCCCTTCACTGGCCCACGAATGGAAGTCTCAGCATTCGTATCGATGGCATCGAAGCCCAGTACGTCAGGCTCCCAAACACAGCGTCTGAACGGATCATAATAGAGCAACTGAATCAGGATGTTCACTTTCCCTTCAGCAAAGGTTTGAGCAGGTACTTCGACAGATTTCCGAAACACGCCTTTGCCTAAGTCATTGGTTCGCCAATCACAGTGCGCAAACAAGCAACTGTTGAACGCATCAGTGAAAGTCACACCAGTCACCAGATTGGAGCGCGATTCGAGCACTTGAAAATCAATCTCAATAGAGCACTTGGCATTAATATCAATAATCGATGAAATCACATCCCGCTGTTTCAAGCGACATCCGAGCATGCGAACGGATTCATCCCCGGGAGCGTCGCCAGGATACTCCCACTTCCGCTCACTCGGGCTTTCAGATCCAGACGCCAAATACTCTTTAACCACGCTCTCTGAACTCCCGACCTGACGAACCACACCACCGTCAATCCACACGCCCTTGTCACAAAGCTGAGTCACGGCAGGCATGTTGTGGCTGACAAACAAGACGGTTCGCCCTTCTTGAGTTGCCTGCCCCATCCGATCGAGACATTTCTTTTGAAACGCCGCGTCCCCCACTGCCAAGACTTCGTCAACGAGAAGCACATCGGGTTCAACATGAGCGGCCACCGCGAAGGCCAAGCGGACATACATTCCGCTCGAATACCTTTTCACAGGCGTGTCGAGAAATCGTCCAATATCAGCAAACGCAACAATCTCATCAAATCGGGCTCGAATATCTGTCCGACTCAATCCAAGGATTGAACCATTGAGAAAAATGTTCTCCCGCCCGGTCAGCTCGGGGTGAAAACCAGTTCCAACCTCAAGCAGACTTGCCAACCTTCCCTTAATTCGAACCCGCCCCTTTGTTGGTTCCGTGATTCGGCTGAGAATCTTTAACAAGGTCGATTTACCGGCGCCATTTCGCCCTACGATAGCCACCCGATCTCCCTGATTGATCTCCAAGGATACATCATTCAACGCCCAGAAATCAGCCACTTCCGTGGCATTGCTTGATTGCGTTCTCACGTCCCCGCCTTTTCCTAGACGCCGCAACGCTTCGAAAGGACGGGTTATCTGCCGTGCAAGAACATCTCTAAGCGCCGTGTATTGATAGGCTTGCGACTGGTTCGAGCGTTCACGAATCAAATACCGCTTGGATAGGTTCTCAATGTTAATGACTGGAGGCATAGGTTGTCTTCAATAACACCTTCAGATCACGTCGGCGAAGGTCCGTTCAACGCGCCGAAAAAACCAAACCCCGCTAGAGAATAAGAGGAGAACGACCACCACTGAAATGGCCAGTGCAGGCCGATTGAGCTGATGCTCACCACCGAGAATAGCCCAGCGAAATCCATCGATTACGCCAACCATCGGGTTCAAGGAATACAAGAGCCTCAGATGCTCGGGAACCTTGGTCGACACATAGCCAACGGGAGAGACATAGAACCCCAATTGCACAAAAAACGGAACGACATAGCGAAAATCTCGAAAACGCACATTGAGTGCTCCAAACCAGAGTCCCGCCCCCATCGCTGCGAAAAAGACCAAGGCAACGAACCCGGGAACGAACACAATTTTCCAGGTGGGAACAAACTGATAATAAACCATCAGCACCGCCATGATTCCAACAGAAATAAGAAAATCAACGAACGTAACAATCACCGAGCTCGCCGGAACGATCAATCGCGGGAAGTAGACCTTCGAGATCATACTCGCGTTAACGATCAGACTATTACTGCTTTCCATCAATGCGGTTGCAAAAAACTGCCAGGAAAGCAGGCCAGCAAAAACTAGAATAGGATACGGAACAGCCCCATCATCCATCTTTGCTAAGCGCCCAAAGACAAAGGTAAAGACCAACATCGTCAGCACGGGCCGAATAACTGCCCAGGCGATCCCCACCACTGTCTGCTTGTAGCGAACAAGAATATCACGCCAAGCCAAAAAGTAGAACAGCTCCCGATACCGCCAAAGATCGCGCCAATAATGACGCTCCGTTCGACCGGCCTCTATGACTAACTCATCCATGCACTGTGCCCTATCCTAACCAATGGCCCCCACTTAATGCCCTCTAGAAGGTCCCCTAGTCAATCCTCCAACACGAGAAAAAGCGTGATGTAACAGTGAGATTCAGAGCACAAGAATCCTCGACGAATCAATTTGAGGGCTCAAGCTAAGCAAGAGCAAGGTAGCGAGCGATTATGCCAAGATGAACCGAAAGAAACCCCGAACTCCCAAATCTCAATCAGACAATTGTCAAATCCCAGAGAGATTTCATCCCGAGCTTCGGGCTTGGTTCGAAGCGCGCTACACATCCCCAACCGAAATCCAACAACGTGCATGGCCCATTGTGGCTAAGGGCGAGCACTCCCTCATTACCGCGCCGACCGGCAGCGGAAAAACCCTGACCGCATTTCTCTGGGCTCTCAATCAATTGTTGACTGAAACGTGGCCGTGCGGAGCGACGCAAGTGCTCTATATTTCGCCACTCAAAGCCCTCAATAATGATATTCAACGAAATTTGATCGAGCCGCTCAAGGAACTCCAGGAGCACTTTGAACAACGACAACTCCCGTTTCCAGAAATCCGGGTCCAAACTCGAAGTGGCGATACACCGGCGTCAGAACGACAACGGATGGTTCGAAAACCTCCGGAGATCTTGATCACGACTCCGGAAAGTTTGAACCTCCTCCTCTCCTCCAAGAGTGCCTGCCATACCTTGGGTCAGGTAAAAACGGTAATCCTTGATGAAATTCATGCATTAGTCGAATCGAAACGGGGCGTCTACCTCATGAGTGCGGTCGAGCGCCTTGCCCTCTCAGCAGGCGAGTTCCAGCGGATAGCCCTCTCAGCGACCGTCAATCCGCTGGAGTGTGTTGCGAAATTCGTGGGAGGGCACGAAATCAAGGGACCGATCGAGTCTCCAAATTATTCGCCGCGCTCTATCCAGCTCGTAGAATCGAAAATCAAGAAAACGTATCAACTCAAGAGCTGCCACCCACCCGAAGCTGCCGACGCGCCGCCCGAGGAAACCATCTGGGTTCCCGTAGCTAAAGAATGCAAACGACGGATCGCCAGGAATCGTTCCACCCTCATTTTTACAAACAATCGCGCCCTCTGTGAGAAAATCACCCTTCTGATCAACGCCGGTGAACCAGAACTCATTGCCTATGCCCACCATGGTTC
Organism: uncultured Verrucomicrobiota bacterium; assembly: GCA_913061285.1. Taxonomy (GTDB): domain Bacteria; phylum Verrucomicrobiota; class Verrucomicrobiia; order Limisphaerales; family AAA164-E04; genus UBA2970. The sequence continues at coordinate 12,348 of CAJXVR010000062.1, forward strand.
CCTCTCACGAGAAATCAGACTCGACGTCGAGCAACGACTCAAGGAAGGCCAGCTCAAGGCCATCGTTGCCACCAATTCACTCGAACTCGGCATCGACATCGGCGACCTCGATGAAGTGCTCCTCATTCAGTGCCCCGCAAGCGTCGCCTCGACGCTTCAACGCCTCGGACGAGCCGGCCACCGCATTGGAGAAGTTAGCAAGGGATGCCTCATCACCACTCATCCACGAGATTTCTTAGAGTCTGCCGCAATGCTTGAAGCGGTCGATGAACGGGCGATCGAAGCGTCAAAACTAATCCAAGCCCCGCTGGATATTCTCCCTCAGATAATCGTATCCATGATCGCAACGGCTTCCTGGACGCGAACGACCCTCTACAACGCGATCCGCGCTTGCCAAGCTTACCGAGAGCTGAAGGTTTCCCATTTTGATCTCGTGCTCAACATGATGCTCGGCAAGTTCGCACAAAGCCGCATCCATGAACTCCGCCCCCTTATTGGCATCGATTCAAGCTCGGGTCTACTCTCACTGAGACAGGGAACGCTCATGCGCTTCTATCTCAATACCGGGGTTATCCCCAATAGAGGTTATTACCATTTGCGACATTCAGATTCTCAGGCTCGGATCGGTGAACTAGACGAAGAATACGTCTGGGAAGCTTCCCTAGGCCAGACTCTGACCCTCGGCACCCAGCATTGGAAGATCGATCGCATCACTCACAACGATGTCTTCGTGTCTCCAGCCCATCCCAAGGCGCCCGGCATTCCGTTCTGGAGGGCCGATGATATCAATCGGAGTTTTCATTTTTCAGAGAGGATTAGCCAATACTTAGAACACGCAGATTCACTGGCAGATTCAATCGATTTCGAAGACCAACTCGCAAAGAAGAGTCGGATCGATAAAACCACGCGCATAGCTCTTGCGGAACATCTCATCGCTCAAAAGAGGCATACCGAGAAAAACCTTCCTCATCGGCACCATCTTCTTGTTGAAATAACGAGCACCGGACCAGGATCCGTCCCCGGCAACCAAGTGATCATCCACACTTTTTGGGGCGGCAAGGTCAACCGACCCTACGCACTGGCCCTGGCAGCTGCGTGGAACAAACGACATGATCACCCCATCGAGATCCATCCAAGCAACGACTGTATCGCCTTGGTTCTCCCCGTCGACATCGAGGCAGAAGCCCTCCTCAATCTGGTCACCTCTGACACCGTTGAAGCCCTGCTCCGCGATCAACTCGAAGCCTCGGGGTTCTTCGCCGCTCGATTCCGTGAATGCGCCGGGCGAGCTCTCCTGATCACCAAGCGAAAGTTTAACGAACGCCTCCCCTTATGGATGAGCCGTTTGCGATCTCAGAAACTATTTGAAGCAGTAGCCGCGTTCCCCGATTTTCCAATCACGCTAGAAACCTGGCGCTCCTGCCTTCACGACGAATTCGATCTCCCAAACCTCATCGCTCGACTCGTCGAACTCGAATCAGGCGAGATCCAGTGGAGCCAAGTGAAGACTCATCAGCCAAGCCCGATGGCTCGATCCGTTGCCTGGAGACAAGTCAATGACTATCTTTACCGACCCGACGCCCCCGGCAAGTCAAAGACTACTTCCTCTCTCGATGAACGCCTCGTTCAAGAGCTTCTCAGCAACGAATCTCAACGCCCCCAAATCCCCTCCGAAATTATTTCGGAGTTTGAGCGGAAACGGAAGAGACTGATGAGAGGATACACACCAGACAGCTCCAATGAACTCATCGAATGGCTCAAGGAACGTCTCATTATTCCAGAACCAGAGTGGATTGAACTCTTAGCGGCGATCGAAAGGGACCACGGTATGTCGCCGTCGGCCCTCCTCGAGCCGATTCAACAGCACGTACTTCGCAGAACCCATCCCAACATCGCTGAGAATCTTATATTTAGCAGCTCACTGCTCACCCCCCTCGAAGCCACATTCTGGAAAACGCAGCCGGGTCAATACGAAAGAATGACATCGCCCAACCAATGGGCATTCATACCTCAGATCGCTCAAAAGGAACCGGAGAACGGGACAGAAAAGACCGAAGCAGAAACACTCCTCCTTGATTGGATTCGTTTTTCGGGACCAATAGCCCTCACCACACTCGAGGAAAGTCTCGGCATCAAGTCGCAACACCTTGAAGACCGTCTCGCCCTGTTAACCGCGGACGAACAACTCATCTCAGGCCCGTTGGAATTAGACAACGATTCGATCCTATATTGTGCGCCCGAGAATCTTGAGATACTCCTTCGCATGAAGCGCCGGGCAGCACGGCCATCCTTTGAAGCCCTTCCACGAGAACAACTCCAAACATTCCTCGCCGCCCACCAAGGAATCATCAACAAAGCCGCTCATAGAGACGGGGCACTTACCGAGCAACTCAACCAACTCTTGCTCTATCCCGCCCCATGCTCCCTCTGGGAAAGCGAAATCCTTCCTGCTCGCTTAGCCAATCAACCAACCAAACTCCTCGACTTGGAGCTAGAAGACTCTCAGATCTTTTGGGCAGGCACCGGAAAAGAAGAGATTCAATTTGCCTACGCAGACGAATGGCATCTCGCGTCAACGAACGAGAACGACCCGTCGAGGGCCCACGAGTTCTTCCCCCAGCTGGACAAGAAATACACCTTCAGCGAACTGCTCGAAAACCACAATCTCCCACCAAGCGATCTCTCACATCGCCTTTGGGACCTCACCTGGAACGGACTCGTTTCCAACGATCGTTTCGCGACCCTCAGATTGGGAATCGCGAACAAATTCAAGATACCCTCACTTTCCGGCACGGCATCAAACCGCAGAAGCCGTTTAACGAGCCGCCCATCCCGATCCACACTCTCGAAGTGGCACGGTGCTCGTCCTGCGTCAGGATGCTGGTTCCGAATTCCTGCCACCGAAACGACTGATGCGGGAATCGAGCACGAGGAAATCAAAAAGGACCGGGTAAGACTATTGATCGACCGATACGGGATCCTCTTTCGTGAACTCCTTTGGAAAGAGAGCCACGACTTCTCCTGGAAAGCGCTCTTCCGAACACTACGCCTAATGGAACTCAGCGGAGAACTCATCACTGGTTATTTTTTCCAAGGCATTCCCGGCCCGCAATTCACCACCCAGACAACCGTTCAACGGCTCAGAAAAAAACTTCCCACTGAAGCCGTCTACTGGATCAATGCAGCCGATCCAATCTCTCTTTGTGGGAATCCGGTTCAAGATCTCAGAAAAGGGTTTCCCAAACGCGTTTCGAGTAACCATCTCGTCTTTAGCGATGATACGCTCATCATTCTATCGGAAAGAGCCGGCAAAAAACTCACGATAAATCTCCCCCCTGACTCCCCTAAACTCCCCGAAGCCTTTGGCTTCTTGCAGCACCTGTTGACCCGTTCTTTCCAGCCCCTCGCCCGAATCACCATCGAAACAATCAACGGAGAACTCGCCCCAAACTCGAACTACATCGAACTCCTCAGATCACAATTCGAGCTCGTTATGGAACCGAGTAGACTCTCGCTCTATCGCCCCATCCCATCGTAGTACGATCAACTCAAACTATCCCAATTCGACATTAGATCGCTCGACCCAGGGGCGGAAACGATCTAGAAAAGGCTTCAAGTCAGACATCAAATCCGTGGTAGGAGAACACCGCAGGACCATCCCATCGAGATACATAAGACTCTTGATAATCGGATACATGCCGGTTTCAAAATCCATTCCGTGGTCCACAGCTAATCGGATCGTCTGCATCATCTGACGAGACAGACTCAGCTCCGCCACCGACTTCCCAAGAAAACCCTCATAGAGGCGACGAAACTCAGATCGAAAGACTTTCGCCCGTGAGGCTGCGATGGGCGAACGCGACATACCTTCCAGAGAGGCAGCACTACGTTCAAAGTCCCCCGATACCAGAGCATCAAAAAATCGAAAGAGACCCCGCCGCATCGAGTCCGGCACTTGACTAATCGCCCCGGTGTCCAAGAACACGATTTGGCCATCTCGCAAGATCAGGTTTCCCGGATGAATATCACCGTGAAACGTTCCCATGCAGAATAGATAGAATCCATGAATTTCAAAAAGATCCATCAAGGCCTGCAAGGGAAGTCGACCAGACTCTAGTAGCTCATCAAACGTTGGCTCGCCAATGTACTCTGATACCAGTACGCGTTCGCTAGAGAGGTCGCGATAAATTCGAGGAAACTGGAGCTTGGCCAAGTCAAATTCTTCCCGGTAACGGCGATAAATTCGAGACAGCCTGTCCTGCCCCTCCACCTCATTTCGCAGGTCAAGCTCTGCCAGCGTACTGGCCCCAATAGACCGGAGCGTGCCAATTGGATCAGCGACCCGCGCCAACTTGGGATAACACAAAACGAGAACTTTCAGCAAGCGTTCCACCCGTTCCACATCGCGTTGGAACGAGGCTTTAAAATCGGACCGAACCAGTTTCACCACTACCTCGTCCCCACACCTGAGAATCCCCCGATGCACCTGCCCGACGGAGGCGCAAGCCATTGGTATCGAGGACAGACTCCGAAACTGCTCAGTCCAACCCTCGCTCACACTCGCCTTCAAAAGCCCATCAAAATCACTCGGAAGCGACGGTGTCGTTTGCCGATAAAGCTTGGCAAGTTCCCGACAGGACGACTCACTCAGAAAATCCGCCCGCTGCGCATACGTCTGCCCGATCTTAACCGAAAGCAAACCCAATTGCTGTATCAGATGAATGTCAGGCGGGCTACCAAAGTAGATGGTTCGGAACAGTCGGATGAGTTGAAAAAAATTCATGGAAAAAACTGATTAAAGAAATCCGACTCTCTCAAGAAGGAACCTGCGTGAGAACAGGTTCCCCAGAGAAGGAACTTAGACTCAACGTTTTCTGCACCCAAATTAGCGACAAGAAAGACACATCCCGGGCCGCGATCCCCTTTTGATTTGAGCGATCACTTTCCGAAGCTCACGCTTGAGATCTTCCCCTAGAGATACATCACGGAAACTTCCGCAAGATCTCACAATTCTCATCAAGAGCGGTGTTGATACCGGCTTTGGAAACACCTCACTCCAGTCTAACAAGACCGGTTCTCGAGTTGAGTCCTGGATATAAGCCTTTGCTAACGAACGAAAAGCTATTGGAACGTTTCCTATGCTCGCCACTCCATGAATTTCGATCTCTGTCCCGAAGGAGTCGACAAGAGCCGTGTTCCAGCGCCGGGCCAAATCAGCTCCCTCCCTGCTTGCCACGAGAAAAACCGTGGCACCTTGACGAGGAAACTCAAACAAATGGGTCGTTGCATGCTGATCAGAAAGCTTCAATTCAACGAGATGCTTTCTTCCATACTTCGATGAATCGGCCTTATCGGCCGCGACCGTTTCAAACAGGGAGAGCGCCACTAATAATATCACGCCCCATAGCCCACGAGGTGGCAAGCCAATGATCAAGCGACTCATGCAAGACCTTTAGCTCTGATAGCCTTGCTCCGATGCGACCATCATAGAGTCTGAAGCCCCTTGAGTCATCCCTGCGGGCATACTCATCCCAAGATCTTCAAGCAACAACTTGCTAGTGATCAAAGCTGACTGAAAAATCACCGGCAAACCACTTCCTGGATGGGTTCCCCCTCCGACAAGATAGGTACGTTCAAGGTCCTCAAAACGGTTCTGAGGGCGGAGATGTAACATCTGATCGAGAGAGTGCGCTAAATTGAACGTTGCCCCACGATAGATCTCATAGCGCTGATCCCAATCCATCGGAGTGATCACCCGCTCGTAAACAGTTCGCTCCTCGACATCCTCGTAGCCGGCGGCCTTCATCTGAGCAAGCACGGTTCTTCGAAACCGATCTTTCTCTACGCGCCAATCAACATTCTCATGCTGATGAGTAACTGGAGCCAATGCATAGAGTGTGCTATGGCCTTTCGGAGCCAAAGAGGGATCCGTCACACAGGCGTTTTGGACATAGATTGAAGGATCACTGGAAAGAACATGCTGATTCTCAATCTCATCAAGGTTCCGCTCATAGTCTTTGCTGATGTGAATGGTATGGTGAGGGGCATCGTAGTGCCCTTTCACACCGAGATACATCATGAACGTGGAACAGGAGAATTTCTTCTTACTGATCTTCTTGTCCGTCCACTTACGACGCAGATTGTCAGGAACCATTCGCTCCATCGCTCGCGCAAAGTCGGCATTCATCACAACCGAATCGCCGTGGTAAACGCCGGATTCCGCTTCGACCCCAACGGCACGTTTCCCGGCAAAAAGAACGCGCTTCACGGGATCATTCAATTGAATCTCCACGCCGAGACGCCGAGCTATTCTCGCCATGGCTAAACTGAGCTCGCCACACCCTCCAATCGGATGGAAGACGCCATATTCATACTCAAGAAAGGAAAGAATCGAAAAGAGGCTTGGACAACGAAACGGCGACATTCCGAGATACTTCGATTGAAAACAAAATGCCAAGCGAATTTGCGGATCCTTGAAGAACTTTTCCAAATAGCGATCAATGGATTGTCCCGGACGAATGGTTGGCAGAAGAGATAAAATTCGCGGATTGAACAAGTCCTTCCAGCTACTAAAAGGACTCTCTAAGCAAGGCAGCATTTTAGCGAACTTGGTTCGATTCTCATCCATGAAACGACGGAATCCGGCGGCATCCTCGGGACTAATACGAGCGATCTGAGCCTCCATCTCTTCGCTTTTGGCGGTGGCATCAATGCGCCCTCCTCCACCGAATTGAACTCGATACTGAGGATCCAATTTCCGCAGGTCTACTTCCTCCTCAAGATTCGCACCGGCGGCCGCGAACACATCTTTGAGGACCTGGGGATATAGGAAGAACGTCGGCCCAAGATCAAACTTAAACCCTTCTGCTCCGATTGTTGACGTTCGCCCTCCCACCATCGGCAAGCGCTCAATGATCCGAACTTTCATCCCCGCTGCGGCCAGTAGAATCGACGTTGCCAACCCGCCTGGACCCGCACCAATAATAATCACTTCTTTTGCCATAAAATGACCTCTCAACAATGAATCGTCTTTGGTTTCCTTCGCTACCCTCTAATAAACCCAATCATCCATCAGGTTTCTGAGTTTGACCAAGGCCTCGTTCTGGATCTGCCGGATTCGTTCTCGGGTGACACCGAATTCCAACCCTACTTCTTCGAGCGTCTTCGGGTTTTGCCCTTCGAGACCATAGCGCTCTTTAAGAATTGTCGAGTCACGATCGGTCAGTTTGTCTAACATCTGGCACATTCGGGAAATAGATGTCTGGAGTTCCAGCTGCGCATACGGATTTGGAGCAGAATCGTCGGGCAAACGATCCTCGAGCGTCTCCGTCTCCCCTTCATCAAAGCTGGAATTCAATGACACAGCCCGTGTTTGAGCTCGAAGAATCGAACGAATATCAGAGACTTCCACATCCAACTGAGATGCGAGCTCTTCCTCCGTCGGCGAACGATCAAAGGTTTCTTTGAAGCTCCGCGTCACCTGATTCACCTTCGAGATCTTTTCCACCATATGAATGGGAATTCGAACCGTGCGACTCTGATTACTTAGGCATCGTTTCACAGATTGCTTGATCCAGTAAGACGAATAAGTAGAAAACTTTACCCCTCGATCCGGATCAAAGTGTTCTACCGCTTTCATCAAGCCGATGTTTCCTTCGTTAATCAAATCGCATACGGGCATGCCATACCCTTCAAAGTCTCGAGCAATCTTCACAACAAAACGGAGATTTGAGTTGATCATCCGATTTCGCGCTTCCGAACACCCTTCCCGAACCTTACGAGCAACCTCCTGCTCTTCACTTGCCGTCAGACGAGGATAGCGGCCGATTTCATTCAAATAGAGTCGCAGTGTTGACACTTCTCTAATAGCCCCAGATTCAGCTGGCGTACTTGCCTCTACCTCTTCAGCGGATCGGCGGTCATCAGCGCCAGCATGTCCGTGACGCCGCGGAGAGTCAGATTCACTGTCTAGTTCTGGAATCGTAACCGTCGGTTGCGATTCCGGGCTCATAACATTCATTTTCATACTTCAAACTTTCGTACTTAATACTTTTCAACGATGTTGCTTCTACCTATCGGTTCAGCGCGAGATTTGGAGTCCCCTCCCAATCCCAAGCCGCAAGCCCCGTCAGCTCTCGAATGAAGACCTGCCCATCAACCACGGTGAGATGGCCCCACGTCTCTGCATCCGCAATTTCCCGCCGGCCAATAACCCGGAATTCCTTAGGATTGGCCTCAAACAGAATCAGCTCTCCCCGTTCATCGAGAGCCAGTAAGCGATCCCCTTGAGCGACTAGTGACCAATACTTTCCAAACCGATCATCCGTCACCCAAGCAATCTCGCCGGACTCAAGGTCGACACAGGCGGCGCGCTGATTTCGAAGGTGCATGTAAGCATGATTCCCAACCACCACTGGAGTGCTCATGTAGCCCTGCAATTTGTTGTCCCAAGTGTTATTGACCTGAAACCCCTTGCCATCGCCTTCGATGGCCCAAAACTTCGACCGTCCACCGTATGCAGTGGTGAAGAATCCATCGTTGAATCGGATCGGGGTCACAATATTCATGCCTCGAAAGGCCTTGACGGGCTGAGACCAAGAAACCTCCCCATTGGAGGGATCCATACCTTGAAGCGCATTGCGCCCCTGCACAACCAGTTGCTCCTGTCCCCCAACCTCAGCAAGAATTGGAGACGAGAATGCACCGTCGTTCATCCCATCCCCGCCAGCCCCGGCATGCCACACCAGCTCACCCGTCGAAAGCTCCAGCTTCGCGACCCCGCCTCCAACCTGCACATAAACAAACTCACCATCGATGAGCGGCGAGCAAACAAACCCGAAACTCGGACGCTCACTCTGAAGCTTCTCCGACGCATCGATCCGCCACTTTTCCTCTCCGGTCGCAACATCTAGGCCCACGAGGATCTCTTGCATTCCGCCAACTACGAGAATCTTGCCGTCGGTGGCGGGTGTCGAGCGAACCCAACTCCCATTCTTGGCAGCAAAGAAAGGAACTTTCATGCCGCCGGCCCAAGAGTGCTTCCACAGCTCTTCTCCAGACTTCCGATCAAACGCCCGCACGGCCTCGGATTGCTTACCAACTGACTCAACAATGAAAACCCGCTCTCCCGCAACGATTGGCCCCGGATACCCCTCGCCGAGTTCCACACGCCAATTAAGGGTCAATGTGCTCTTATCGAGCGAAGCAGGCCAAGCCTCCCCAGCAATCACCCCATCGCGGTTCGGTCCTCGCCACTGCGTCCAATCCTGCTCAGCCATCGCTGCACACGCTCCCGCCAAAAGACCTACCGCTGCTACCAAAAGTGTTTTGTTCACAATCTGTCTCATTTCGACGCTTTCACTTAGTGTTTCGGGTTCTTGATTCATTTGATGTCTATGTTTTGTCTACCATTCACACACATGTCAAATCTTTGTTTAACTTTATTAACATTTGTCGAAAATAAATTTGTATATTGTCGAATAATGCATCACATAATGTCTAGACGGCTAAGCTTTAATGAATCACTCCATAAACATCGCAGCGAAGAGGTCTGGCCTCACCGCTCACGTCATACGAATCTGGGAAAAGCGTTACAGCGCAGTCGCGCCCTCGCGGACAGATTCAAATCGAAGACAGTATTCAGACGAAGAAATTGACCGGCTCGTTCTCCTAAAACAGGCTACCGATGCCGGCTACAAGATCAGCCAGCTCGCGCCACTGACGACCGAAAACCTGACAGACCTCCTAGCGAAGGAAGGCACAGCGACAAGCCAACAGAGCCCCGCTTCGTCAACCGCGGATCGAGCAGATCTTGATCGAGGGCATGATTTTATTGAGAGAAGCATCACCGCCATCAAGAATCTTGAAGCACGAGACCTTGAAGAGTGCCTCACCCAAGCTGCACTGTCGCTGGGACATCAAGGCATGATTTGCCAGGTAGTGGCCCCCTTGGCAGTGGAAATGGGCGCTCTTTGGCGCCAGGGCACAATTACGGCCGCTCACGAACACTTCGCGAGCGCTATTATTCGGGTTTTTCTAACAAACATCTCAAAACCCTTTGCCATTCCAGATTCAGCACCACGGATCGTGGTAGCCACCCCAGCAGGGCAACTCCATGAGCTTGGAGCCATCATAGCCGCGGCCAGCTGTGCGAGCGCAGGGTGGAAGGTCACCTACCTTGGAACGAACTTACCCGCAGCTGAGATCGCTGGCGCCTGCATCCAAAATCAATCGCGTGCGGTAGCCCTCAGCATTGTCTTCCCTGAGGATGACCCTGATTTGACACACGAAATTGAGCGGCTGCGTGAGTTCTTGCCCAACAACGTCAATATCATGGCGGGAGGAAGAGCTGCTCCCGCTTATCAAACAGTGCTTGATCGTATTGGCTGTACCGTTTGCAGCAACATGGCGGACTTTACCAAGCACTTGGACTCCCTTCGCACCCCTAATTCATCGCATTAGCTTTTCCCTGTCCAAGGGGCGGACATCTCACCCCCGCTTAGGGTCATCCGAAGAACGCTGAAACCCCGAAACGCTTTCACGAAATTCCTTTAAAAGACGAAAGCGCGCACCAAAAAGAGAGGTCCTCAAATTAAACAGCACCCCTACAAGCACCCATAACATCACCTTCCCTGCGGTATCCAATTGCTCCCAATAGTAGTTTAGATACCACGATTCAAAGCCCGTCCAACGCAGATCGACAATCACCGACCCATTATTGGAAATCACGGACCGAGCAGCATTCCAGACCTGGACTACAATTGCATATAACACCCAAGGCACGACCAAAAACCCGCCAATCGTCTTAACGATCGCTCGATTCGTCCCGCCGTATCTCACTCCGTTCCACATCGCCACCCAGGTAATCATTGCTCCATCAATCAAAAGCATGAGAGCCCCTCCAAGATAGATGGCACGGGTTTGAAACCCAAGTCCCTCTTTCGCTTCGGTTGCAAACCCAAAAATCAACACCAACTCTAACCCAAACAGGCACAGCAAGGCCCCGCTGAACTGACGCCGGAGCGCCAACAACTGCCCCTTAACGATGTCCCAAGGTCCTAAGGGAGTCGACAGTAGAAGCTCTAGGGCCCCGACCCGCCGATCCTCGGCAATTCGATAGCAAGCCTCGGAGGCGATCCATATCTTTACGAACGCATGAATCAGAAAGCCTAAGGGTATAAGCGTCCGGTCATCAAACATGACGTCCCCCTGAGAGCGAAGGTTCCAAGCATAAATTGCAACGATCGAAACCACAAAAATCCACACATATTTTGACTTCAATTGCTCGCGACTCGAGAGCCAGGAAAACGCATTCAGATCGAGATATTTCTTTCGATGGGCCCGGCGGACCTCATCACTGCCGTAGACTATTCGATGGGTCCACGCTTGAATCGTCACCAACAGGGAACTTTGAGCCTCGTGACGAACGAAGGACACAAGGACCCGGGCTGCGGTAATGAGAAACCCCCAAGCAATCCCATGGGAAACGAATAGCGCCACAGAGAACACCATTTCTTGGGACCAACCCCATTGTAGGAAAAACTGACTAATGCTAATCCCCATAACTGTCGTCGAATTGGCGATCAGAAACGATGAGATCGGACTAAGAACTAGCAGCGACCAGACCACGAAACGTAAGAATTCCGGAAGCGGACCATCAAGCGTTTCAGCGTAAACCAGCAAAGCAAAAGGCCCTAGCGCAAGTGACCCAATCGTGAGTGCGGCAGCCGTCATCGCCTTGCGATCATGAATACTCAAAGCAGAAACCAGCATTCCCACAGCGAGCGACAAGAAGAGCGCATTAAGGAGACAGAGAACAACCTGAAAGAATAGCATTCCGGTTACGCCTCCCATTTGCAAGGGGATAGCTAGAATCGGAACGAGAGCAACTAAACCATAGATCGAGCTGAGCGATGTTGCCGACAACTTACCTAGAACGACATCAATCCCGCGCAGATCCGTTAGAAACAGAAGCCCCAACGTCCCGTCACGTTTCTCAAAGCTCAAACAGTCTGCGGTCGCTCGAACGCCCGTAAAGAGTGAATACGCGAGCCCAAGAACTGCAAGAGACGTGAACAGGACGGGACCTTGGGTTGCCCCAGGTACCGCACGCCCTCCCATGGCAAAGACTACCACGGAGGTAATCACTAATCCGGCCACAGGCGTCCAGAACCGCGTCCGGTAAGTCGAGGCACTCCTCGCCGCGACGAGTAATTCACGAATGACAATGGGAAAAAAATTCATAGACCATCACCAATCCATCGATCCGCAAGTGAGCCCAAAGAAAGCGCCACACTCGTAAAATTCACGCAGATTTCTCCCCAAGAACCCCCACTTGCATCGTAGCAACCTGACGCAACTGCTCCCGCAAACATTGCCGACCATAATACCACCAAAACCCAGAGTTCACGCAGCCAATCATGAACCATATTCCAAGCAACCATTCCTCAACAGATCCTCCGCCCCTCGAGACCATTCCCCCGACCATCAAGAATACGATAAACACGATCCATGGTAAAAGTAGCACAGTAATAAGATTTGAAAAGATTGCCCGATTGACAAATCGAGCGTTAAGCCCCTTCCACATGCCCAACCAACTCAAGGCATAAAGATCCAGAACAAATAGCATCATACTGATTGCAAAAAGTCGCACCCAATTGCGCGTTGATGGATCTATCAAGGCCCACCGAGACGTCAGCGGCTCAAGAAGGAAGGCAAAACAGACCAGCAACACGAGAAACACAGGCCAAAAAAACTGCCAGTAGAACGACTGACTATGACCTCGGAGAACATCTCGCACCTGAATCGGAGTACACAGTAGCAGCTCCAGCGCCCCACTCCGGCGCTCTTCTCCAAACCGGGTTGCGGCTTCGGCACCAACCCAACACTTCAGTATCAACTGCATCACGAAGGCAACGAGCAAATAGTTTCCTTCATTGTAGAAATCATGCCCAAATTGAACCGATCCCCAAAGCCAATAAAGCAACACGAAGCCCAACCCAACGAATACCCAGCGAGGCTTCGTCGGTCGTCGAGAAAGCATCCAAAAGATAGGGTTATCATCACGTGGCCCTGCAATTCTTCGCCGCAGGCTTGCACTATGAGGAGCCTGAGCAGCGCCGCGATCCAGCCTACCAACAGACATGGAATCCTTCTCATCACGCCAACCTCGCTGGACACACACACAAGCACTCCCAAGCAAACACACAAGTAGTCCCAATCCGGCTCCTACCGAGCCCCAAAACATCGCAGCTTGACCGGAGAACGTAGAGTCATAGGCCGCGTAGAGCCCAAACCCAGGACTCAGAAACATCAACCACTGGACCGCAGAAGCCTTCGAGGCAGCACTCCCCGTAGCATCCAAGACCAACAAGATCAAAGGGCCAGCACAACAAAGCAGCAAGAGAGCAAAAAAAACCGCAGTTCCGGATTTCACCGCACTTTGACTTCGAGATGACACATAGACGCCCATCGACAGCGAGAGCAGCAGGGTCACGAGCAAAATTAACATCACTCGACAGAATTCGGCGATACCGACGCCCCCCAAAATCACGGGAATCGCGAGCACCGGTAAGAGAGCCAAAACGCTGTAGATCGTTTGGAGCGAGGTCGCCATCATCTTGCCCAAGACGACATCAATCCCCCGAAGATTCGTCAAGAATAGCAGCCCCAGTGTCCCATTCCTCCGTTCCTCAGAGAGACAATCCGATGTCACCCAAACTCCCGCCAGAATACAGTAAACAAAGACGAGGTTCGCCAATGAGACAAACATCTGTTGCCCAACTCGTGACGGCACGTCGCGAGAGAGTGAATAGAGAAAAAGCGCTCCCACAATGATAGCCAGACCGGAGAATACAAGCCGCCCCCAGTAGAGCGAGGTCTTTCGAGAAACCACCCTCAGTTCGCGTTCAACAATCGGAAGCACAGCCATCAATAAGCAGCTAATACAATCGCGCGCACGCTGTCAGCACCTAATCAATCCTGGTTCAGAGAATTCTTCCCTCACATTTGCAAAGCCTCCAGATAAGGATCCCCATCCAAAGAGACATTCCTGCACTGAACACCATTCCGAACAGGTAACGGTCAGAGCCACCAATCAGCCATCCGAGCATCCAGGGAAGCAACCAAGCAAGAATAACGGACAAGCCCATTCCACTCGGGACCGACATTGATCGCCACGCAAATACAGATGACAAGCCACCAACGTTCACCAGTGTCAAAATGAGTTGGCCCGCCAACCAGTACTCGCTATTGACGATGAGGAATCCAAAAAGGATTGCCCATGAAAGGAGCACAGGAGCATACGCGAGTCCTACCAGACTCCGGCAGTACCAGGAAAAATGACGAGGGATCGAGAGCATCATCTCCGCCATCCCGGATTGGCGTTCTTCGGCCACCAACCATCCCATCGTGAAGGCTTGTAAACACGAGGTCAGGAAGAAAAGCAAGATAACCTTATCCAGCAAGATTGAGGAATCGTCGCTGAATTTCCCCCACCAGTAGCTACTCATAACGCAGACGAAAAGCAACACCACCATGGCAGTCCTCACGAGTCGATAGCGTCGTAGGAGAACGGAGACCTGCAGCCATCGATCACCCTTCGAGAAAAAGATCCGTCGCTTCATGCTGATCGACGCAGCGAGGTGTTTCTTATCGCCATCACCCCAGACACTCAGACGGAGATACCGTGCCAAGAGTCGAAGCCCGACCACCAAGGTCACAAGCGCCCCAATAAACATCGCCCCAGCCTGAAATACCTTCGACCATCCCACTCCGCCGCCCATACCGCCGGATCTCATTGGGGCAATACCAAGGGTCACCCCCCTTTGATTAAACGGGAGGCGCTCCCACGAAACCTGAAAGAAGTATTTAGAAACCTGTAACACCCCCTCCCGTTCCCACCCGATTCCAGACTGCTCAAGGAACATTCCAATCGAGATGACCACGTACCCCCCTCCTAGACCACAGAATAGAACCACACTCAGAAAAAGAGACAAACCAAGCGATGAGGCTGCACTTCGACATCGCACCGACGCCACCATCGTCGCAAACCAGGCAAGCATTCCCGCACTTGCATGGAGAAAGAACATTCTCGCCCCATCCAGTAGGCTGACGCCCCCTAAGAAAAGCGGGATCATCATGATAGGAAGCGTGGCTAGGAGACACACGAAGATGCGCAGAGCATGAAGGAATCCCTTCGCCAGAAGGATATCCAGAGGACGCAGTGGGGTAAGAAACAAGAGATTAAGGGTTCCTTCCCGACGTTCTCGACTCACAGAATCAAAACAAACGAGCGGCACGAGAAGCCAAATGAGCGAAAAGAGCATCAAATTGAGCTCTTGAAACAGCATCCCACCCTGGCCTTGTCCCCATTCCAGGGC
>CAJXVR010000063.1 GCA_913061285.1 uncultured Verrucomicrobiota bacterium
ACGAGATGTAGAGAGGTCTCGTGGGCTCGGAGATGTGTATAAGAGACAGTCCCGGGACAGCCGACTCTCCCAAGTGTTCCCATGGAATCGCTGCCTTCAACGGAAGGGCTGTTTCTTTGGATCGACGATTCCTTTCCCATTCCGGTCCAGCGTCCGTCCACCTCCGGATCTGGTAGTTGGGGCATGGTAGATTCTCCTCTGGGGTTGGCGCCATTGTCAGGCAATCAAAGTTTGGTGGGAGCCGCGGACAACGGGCGTCACCAAGTTCATTTCACGAGGGCAGTCCCGAGCCTTGAGCTAGCACAGGGAGAGAAGCTGGTCGTTCATGTTTATGTTGATCCTGCAAACCTTCCATCAATGATCATGTTTCAGTGGAATGATGGAAATTGGAATCATCGTGCTCGCTGGGGGAGTGATGAATTTCCTTTCGGACCGAGTGTCCAAATTTCTCCAAGCATCCCCGAAGCCGGGAAGTGGACCCGTTTGGAAATCGATCCAGCCCAAGTGGGCTTGGGTGATCGTCCGATTGGGGGGATGGCCTTCACTATCTTCGGAGGTCGGGTGGCCTTTGATGCTATCGGGAAAACGATTGCGCCGGCGACGAACACCCCAGAACCGGCGTTGCCAGAAGCCGGGGGAGACGCCAATGAAGTGATCTGGATTGATGATGAATTGCCTAGTCCGATTCGGCGTGTTGGGTTGTCTGGAGGGGATACTTGGGACGATTGGATCACCGAGAATCCTGCCCCTGTCTCGGGGGGGCGCGCTCACCGTTCGTCCCTGAATAGCGGTTTGCATCAACACTTTTTCCAAGTGCCGAACGGAAGGGGATGGGACATCAATGCCGGGGATACGCTTTTTACGTCTGTCTACCTTTACCCAGATGCCGTGCCCGAGATGGTCATGTTGCAGTGGGTGGATGCCTCTGGTTGGCATCGGGCTCGCTGGGGCGCCAATCGATTTCCCTTCGGTTCAAGTCTCCGGCTGGGCGATGTGCCGGTGGCTGGCGAGTGGGTTCGCCTTGAAATTTCGGTAGACGATTTGGGACTAGCCGGAAGCACTATCACAGGTATGGCCTTCACCCTCTTTGGTGGGAAAGCTGCTTGGGATGCTTCAGGGCACTCAAGTCCGGGGATGAACCAACCGAGCGAGCCTGAGACAGAACTCTGGCTTGATGATGCGCTGCCGAATAATACTGTACGGCGGGCTGTTTCTGGCAATGATTCATGGGATGATTGGATTTCGGAGAATCCAGCTCCATTCTCAGGTTCAGCGTCACACCTATCCCGGCGTGACTCGGGATTGCATCAACACTTCTTCCTTGTTTCCGATGCCGATGCCTGGGCAATTCAGTCGGGTGATCGCTTATTCTCTTATATCTATATCCGCCCAGGAATCGCTCCATCAATGGTGATGCTTCAGTTCTTCGACGGCAGTTCTTGGAGGCGGGCTCGTTGGGGAAGTAATCGGTTTCCGTTTGGCCCAAGTACTCGGATGGGGAATGTCCCTCCGGCGGGTGAATGGGTAAGGCTTGAAGTGCCGGCTATTGACCTAGGTCTCGTCGGGAAACGCGTCGAAGGAGTGGCGTTCACGCTCTTTGATGGCGAGGCGGCTTGGGATGCTCTGGGACGATTGAGTGGTGGTCGTTCTTCTGCGAGCACAAGCAGTGTTGCCTTTGACGTCGACTCCGCCATCGATCCGATCTCTGAGCTTGCCGTAAGTCGAGAATCCGAGGGAGTGATTCAAATTGAAATCCCGGTCGGGCAGGAAGATTCAGCCTCTGATGCAGGGATTGTTCTGATTGAACGCTCGTCTGATCTTGAAATCTGGGAATTGTTTGATCTTCAAGAGCCGAGGGACGATCAGAGCGTTGAACTTTCTGTTTCTACGAAAACAGGGCGAGCGGTCCAGTTTTATCGTGCTCGCCGAGTCGCTCCCAGCTCGGGCGAAGCGACTTCGAATCGCTAGGCATCGCTAACTCTCCGTGCTAATCGCCAGCCAAGGGAATCCCTTTGGCTGGTTTATTATTTGTTTTAAGGAGTTTTTGAAATTCGGCAATGTGTTTCCGATAGAGATCCGTAGACTTGAATAGACCGTCGTTGTGATTCCCGATGAGTTCGCGCAATAGCTTTGGGGATGCGCTTGCTTCGTGGTTTTTCTCCGCATGATGGAAGGGGATCAGAGTATCCTCTCGGCTATGGAGAATCAACAGTGGCAGATTGAGTGAGGGGAGCTTGGCGTGGGTATCGTATTTGATACTACTGAGTGTGGTCACCGGTAACCAAGGGTAAAGCTCCTTTCCGATATCAGTAATTCGCGTGAACGTGCTTTGTAGGACCAGGCCTCCGATTGGTTGTCGTCTTGCTAATTCGGTCGCGACAGCACCTCCGAGTGATTCTCCCAGAGCGATGATTTTCTCGGTTTGATACCCCTTGTTGGTCAGCCACTGAAGGACATGAGTGGCGTCTTCGTAGGTTCCCTGTTCTGATGGTCGCCCACTACTTTGCCCGTAGCCCCGGTAGTCGTAAGCCATCACATTGAACCCTGCGTTCAACCACAATTCGTAGAGATCCAGGCGGTAGCTAATGTTGCCGCCGTTTCCGTGCGAGACGAGGATCACCCAATCCTGCCATAAGTTGGGTGTTGTATTTGGGAAGAACCATCCGTTGAGGCGATAGCCATTGCCCGGGGCGATAAACGTGATTTCTGGATTAGGATGGATGGATTTCGGATCCGAGATCAGTTCTGTTCTCGGTTGGTAAACTTGAACATACTCGAACATCCGTAGGAGGACGAAGAGAATGATCGGTGTGAGGATGAGTCCAATCACGTGCTTGATTCTTTGGCTATTGATGACTCTTTCATAGAACGAGCCGAATCTATCAATTTCAATGTTTTTTTGTCCGCTCTTTCTAGGGAGGTGGTCCAGCCGTTTGAATCGGCCTAAGGCCTATTTGTGTTTCTGTGAATAGGGACATCATTGCGGGGCTTCCGCCTGAATGAAGTGCTAGGATTGCTGCACGTCAATCGTCAATCCCGAATGCAGGCGGG
Source organism: uncultured Verrucomicrobiota bacterium (assembly GCA_913061285.1). Taxonomy (GTDB): domain Bacteria; phylum Verrucomicrobiota; class Verrucomicrobiia; order Limisphaerales; family AAA164-E04; genus UBA2970. The sequence goes on from CAJXVR010000063.1 coordinate 3,052, forward strand.
ACTTGGAGGGCGACTTTGCAATAGTGAATGCCTTAAAGTGCCCCAGCATTCGCAGCTTGATAGATTTTTAGGGCCATGTCGCGAATGATTCCTTCCTCGCCTGAGTGGGCCGCAATCGCAAGGATAAGGTGTTGGTCTGATTCACGATCTGATAGATAGCAGACGTCGAGAGCATAGGATGAGATCAGGCCAGCTTTGTGAAAATAGCGGGCTTTGGGGAAAACGAGTTCGCCAGAATCTTCCCAGCCGTATGGGCCTGCGAGGCGGTTTTCCAATCCCACAATGCCTCGCTTTGGATCGCCTTCGCAAATCCATTTGGCCTGGGCCGCAGTTATGTCGAATCGCTCTTTTGTAGGGATCTGACTATGGAAAAGAAGACGTTTGAGACAGTTGGCTAGTTCTGCCGTGGAGGTGCAATTTCCCGTTTCTGCGCTGAGAGCGGATGCTCCCCGCTGTTTTGAGTAAGAAATGCCAGACCAATGGTGTTCAAAGGTTTTCCCGATTCCAGAGGGGGAGATTGCCTGGATGCGTTGATCTTCGTTGTTCTCGTAGACCGCTGGCCGATAGGTGATGTAGTCTCGCATCAGGGCGCTGTGAGGAAACCCTTTGTTCGGGATAAGGAATTTCGTATTGATCGCGTCAATGCCGAGGGTTCTCAGGAGAAGCGTGTAGTCTTCGTTTGAGGAACGGCGAAAGACTTCGCTTACCATCTCAGAATAGGTGCGTGCGCAGTCAACTACCCATTCGCTCCCTTCGCCGTTCTCGCTTCGATGACTGAATGTGAGGGTCGTATCAATGCCAAAGCCTTGTCTGTTGAGCCATTCTAGGGTTGCGATCACGGTGTAGAGTTTGATCGTGCTGGCGGGCCAGAAATCAACCGCGTCTTCGCTCCCTTGATAGTGATAGCTTGTGAATGTGGGGGTGCTGGTAGGGCTGTCGACTCTTATCACACTAGCCCATTTTCGAATCTCGGGATGAACCGTCTCAAGCACAGAATCGAGCGGCTCGGCAGCGTGCAGCGGGGCAGAGAGGCTCAGGGCGATTCCCAAGCAACCGTAGATGCATTTGGATAGCGAGGCTCTGTGGCTGTGAGCATCGTTGTAAGACATGACAGATTGATGGTCGTTGGTCGAGAAACTGTGATCGGAGCGAGAAGATTGCTTCATTTTCTTGCCCGTATCGAGAGGTTTTTCCGAGCACTCTCGAGAAGAGGATTTGCGTGGCTCCGTTGCTGAATTGAGAGCTGGCGAGGGCAGTTGAGACTAAGGTTTATCGGTGAAGCAGCATGTCTGAACAGGGTTGCTCAGGATGCAGCCTTACTTCCAATGAAGTAGATCGGCGTGTGGCTGATTGTCGTTGTTCCACCGGCGAAGGGTATTGACGTTTCGATCGAAAAGTCTTGAGCGGTGAAGTCCTTCGACGTGGCCATCACAGAAAGCGATGTTGTATCGCCCCTGATGGCGTCTTTCGGTGGCCTTAATGATTTCAGTGCTGGGGAGCCAGGATTGTCGCTGTACCCCGTCCCTTGAGTTGATATCGATCAATCCCATACCGCTGTAGGTGGCCTTAGGAACGGTAACTCCGTAGTAGTTCTTGATGATTGCCGGGCTTGACCAAACGAGGTGGGCGTCACCGATGGCAATCATATCCGAGGGCGCACGGACGTGAGATTCTTTGACTCGAAGGACGCCACCGTGGGTGTCCGTCAATTCTTGTGACAGAGCAACCTTCGTGAGCGCGCCTCCAAGGCCAAGGTCGCTTGGGGTGAACTTTGTGCCGTTGGCATTGTATCCGTAACTTCCAAGCGGCGCTCCGTCGTCGCTTCCTCCGAGGGTCATCCCCTTGTAATCTGGGCACTTGTAGAGATTGTTGCTCCAGATTGCTCCCGTGTAGGTAGCAAGGGTCTCGGGCCAGAATGCGTTTTCGATTCCCACATTGGGGTCGACGTTGTAGACGGGGTAGTATTCGAAGTCATGAACGTGCATGACTAAGCCCATGATGATTTGCCGGTTGTTTCCCTTACAAGCGGCTTCCTTGGCCTTTGATTTTGCCAGCGAAAGGGCAGGGAGTAACATGCCCGCGAGAATGGCAATGATCGCGATTACGACGAGGAGCTCGATCAGGGTGAAGGCGCAACGCCCCAACGCGCTAATGGCGATGCCTTCATGGCGGGGGTGGCTATAAGTCTTCATCTTGATCCAGACTCTCCGTTATCTATTGTCCGATGGTGGAAGTGGCTTTTCGAGATATGACTCGGTAAATTCTAATCGGGTCAATCGCCGCAAGTGGATCCACCATAAACGTGCCTTGGGTCTCACCGAGCGGCTGCCAAGACCCCTCGATCCCGCCAAGCGCAGAGAATTCTACGCGGTATGAATCTGTGCAATCTGTTTCTCCCCATTTTAATAGGGCCCGGCCGCCACTAAAGGAGATTTCTAAGTCGTTCACCGCTGAAGGGTCGGTGCAAGTCTCTGGTGGCTGCTTGTTCGTTTCAAACATCCGGACAAAGTAGATAGCTTCTTGGAAGTTTGGGCCAGGCGCTGCCTCCGACGTTGCTGAAGTGATTTGGGCCACGATGCCGAGTCCGGGACGAATGAAATAGAGGTTTCGGTGAAAGGTCTTCTGAACGTCTTGAAACGTTGTGCCACCCCCGCCGAGCTCGGCGTCCAGCTCGGGATCTCCTGAACCGCCAAAGATGTTCGATTCAATCGCATCAGTTTGAGAGACCAACTCGTTGACACGGATCACATCTCCAAAACCCAAGTTGGGTAATTCGATGAAACCGAAGGCGTCGACTTCAAATTCTGAGATCTGGGTGACTCGGATTGGAAAATCGATTCCGAGGACGGAGAGTGAATTCGTGAAGGTGAGGCTTGTTGACCATTTGTCTCCAAATTGCATTGGATCAGGGAAATCGATGATGGGTTGATCAAAGACAATAGCGATTTCGTCAAACAAGGGATCAAACGCGCCGAAGACACGCCGTCCGACCAGTGGGATTTGGTCAAAGAGAAGCCATTTTACCTCGCCGTTTGCTTCGAGCGTCATCCGTTCCGCGATTGGCGCCTCAGGAAAGCTTGCCCCGACAATGGTGCCACGCGGGTTGACATAGTCAAAGCGCCGGATTTGATCGGTGGGGCCTTCCGAAAAATCCCACAAATGGGGGCCGCCAGATTCGCCGACCTGTTCGCGAATGGCGAAGGTCTCGAGCCCGGCAAACGGATCCTCGGGTTGGGCATTGACGTAAGCGCGGTAGTACTCACCGATTTCGCTAAACATGTCGGCGCTTCGAATGGCGACTTGTGCGCTTGATTGAACCATCGCGAAGGTGGCAACGAGGAGGGAGGCGATGCATTTTTTCATAATCATTCTAGTCTCAGGTTCGACAACCTTAAGAGTGCTGAAAACGCATAGGGGTAGCGAATTTCCCCTCATTGGGGAGCAAAATCCCGCGCTTGGCGACTCAAAAGGTCAGTAAATTGCACTCAATCTCTAGCAAAATAATTGCACGTTTCGTGCCTGGTTAGAGAAACGGAGTCGTTTTTTTGATTTTTTTTATCAAAGAGGCTCCCTTGGACAACTTTTGTCCTATGGCCCGATTTAAGCTTATCTCAAGTTGATACTATTATGAATACGGAACAAATGGAACTCAAGTTGGCTCGGTCACCGAAACTACGTCCTCTCAATCGAAGGCGCAATCTTTCACGGGCAAGTTGGTGGTTCACTCAAATGAGAAATGCCGTGAATGAATCTCGCGAGTGGCATGGATCGCCTGCCGAAGGCAGCGGGGATCGTTCTGAGGCGGTTGGCAGTCCTAAGCACTAGCTTTGAGGCGACGCCCCGGAGCGGCGAAACTGTTGGCCGCATAAGCGACCGCTTGTCATTGCCCAAGCGATGTGAAGTCCGTGGCCCCAAAGTATTTGTCCGCCCAGTCCATTTTGACCGATGGCGTAGAGTCCCTTGATCGGGGTGCCATCCTCGCGAAGTACGTTGAATTGATTGTTGATCGCCGCGCCACCCTCGGTTGTGGTGAAATAGGCTTTGGCTGGTCCCAAGAGAAGCCATTGATTGCCTTCGAGCGGGCGTCGATGCTGCGCACGGTCAAAGGGATCAGCGGAGTCCGCTTGGATGGAGTGGTTGTATTGGTAAACCGTTTCTACGATTGCCTTCATCGATGGGGCTCGAGCGGCGCGCAAGGCGTCAAGTGAGCGGCTCTGAATCGCGATGTCGGGTCGCCGTTTTATGTAATCGGCAGTATAGGCGTAGGCGATCTTTGGTGCCGTAGAAATAAAGTGAGGCCATCCTGAATAGCGTTCGATCAGGGCTTGATCGAGGAGGATGAAGGCCTGCTTCTCGGTTTGGCAGCTGATGGCTAACTCTCGCTCTGGCGAGTCAATTTCATTGCAGAATCGGTGTCCTTCTTGATTGAGAAGGATGGCGCCATCCATGAAGAGCGCCTCCTCGGGATGCTGCCACGTGACGAGAAGTTCTTTGGCAACCAGGCGATAGAGACATTGCGGTGTCAAACGAGCGATGCTCTGAGCGAGGGCTGTCGGCAAGTGCAGGGTCATGGCCCACTGCAGGATGCCAAGGCCTTGTTTGGGGGCGACGAAACGTATTTCTGGACCGTAGGTGATATTCATATTGAGGAGCTGCCCGCCTGCGGCGGCCGCGAGTCGGTGTCCGTCTCCTGTGGCCTTGGCATTGATTCCTTCAACGAGGGCGAAGGCTGCCCCTTTATGCTTCCTAATCAGAGAGCGTCCGTTTGCATAGTCGCCCGCGGCCAAGACAACTCCCTTTTTTGCGGTGGCACACACGGTGGTTCCCTTGTGTTTATAGTGGAGGGCGCAGACCCGTTCGTTTGTTTGGACAAGGTCCGTTACTTGGGCGCTGGTAAGAAGGACCCCTCCGAGTGTGTTGAGTTTCTTGGTAAGCGTCTTGATATAGGCCTGCGCGCCAGGGATGACATTGTGCATGCGCGCTATTCGATTTGGTGGTTCAGGATGCGGTCCACTAAATCGAAGTCCCATCTCCATTAGCCATCTCATTGTGGCTGCGGTTTCTTTCAGAAAGTTCGCTCGCAATGCCGTGTTGTTCCGGGCTTCGATTTCTTTGGGTGCAAACTGAGCGGCATCCTGACTGTGGTCTTCCCAGGAATCCTCCAAACCCTGCTCTCCTTGCTGCTGGGTTCGATTGCCAGTGAACGAGCCGACGGCCATCCCTGTGGTTCCGCCAGGGCGTGGCTCTTTCTCAAGAACGAGGACAGTTGCGCCGAGGCTGGCGGCACTAACGGCTGCTGCTAGTCCGCTCCCTCCGGCTCCGACGATAATGACATCATACTCGACTTTCACGAGCGGTTACGTGGGGTGATAGATTTCAAAAAAAAACTTACGATGCAGCTTAGTCTATGAGTCGTTCGTGCCCAGCGTCATGAATTTTCTCGACGGAAGGGTTTTGAATTTCAGCACTAGACCTGTAAAGGTAGAGGCATTGTCTTATGGGAGTCGAAGCGAATATTGGGTTTATCGGTACCGGTAAAATGGCCTTGGCTTTGGCCAAAGGCATGGTTGACCAGGGAACAGTGTTGCCAAAACAGATCATCGGAACGGATCCGTTCCTACAGGCCCGCGAGGCCTTTGAGGCTGGCGTTGGGTGTAAGACGGTCGATAATCCAGGAGACCTGGTTGCAGCTTCCGACGTCATTTTCATCGCGGTAAAACCGGATAAAGTCGAAGAGGTGCTCGTTGCCTTGAATCCTCAGTTGTCGGATTCCCAGCTCCTCATCTCGATCGCAGCCGGGGTGCCAATCTCAACCTTTGAAGAAAATCTGCTTACGGGAGCCAAGGTGATTCGGGTCATGCCAAATACCCCTGCCATGGTTGGCGCTGCTGCAGCCGGATTCGCTTTGGGCCACTATGCGACGGAAGAAGACGCCAAGTTAACGGAATCTCTTCTATCCGCAGTCGGATTGGCCGTCCAGGTTTCGGAATCGCTCCTTGATGCGGTTACCGGGCTGAGTGGTAGCGGACCTGCCTTCGTTTATCAGATCATTGAGGCACTGAGTGATGGAGGGGTGGCCGCGGGCCTTCCTCGAGAGACGGCGACCCGTTTGGCGGCTCAGACCGTGATGGGCAGTGCTAAGATGGTCCTGGAGACAGGAATGCATCCGGGAGCGTTGAAAGACATGGTGACGAGTCCCGGCGGAACCACGATCGAAGGCGTTCATGAGTTAGAGAAAGGGGGGTTGCGAGCCACCCTGATGAACGCCGTTCGGGCAGCGGCTTGGAAATCTAGAAAACTCGGCCGACGAGGGCAAAAAAAGAAACGTTTCTAGTTTTTTTCGGTAATAAGGACGGCATGAAATTTCCATCTCCTTCCGAGGATCAAGCGAAGATTGTCTGGACCGCAGCCTCAGCGCTCGCAGTCGCGATCATCTTGGTTCTCGTGTCGTTGATTTTTATCGGAATGGGGTGGGTGGCGAAACAGCTCTCGTCGGTCTTATTGCCTCTGGCCGTAGCCGGCGTGATCGCCTATTTGCTCGATCCCGTGGTTGATTTTTTTCAACGACGGGGAATCGCCCGCTCTTGGGCTATCATCTTAGTGTTTTTTCTAGCCGTGCTATTTCAGGCTGGGATGGTAGCAACGGTGGCGCCTCGACTTATCACTCAAGCAGGTGTTCTAAGGGAAGAATTTCCCAAGTATAAGGATAAACTTCGGTCACGTGTTGATGGTCTGATGAAGGATAATATCTTCAAAATAGGACCTTCCGACATCCTGGATAAGATTAAGGTGCCTGAAGTTCTAGCAGGTTTCTTCGAAGAGGAACGGGCTGAAGGTGGGGATGCTCAATCAACCCCTGAGGCAGAGGCCTCCAACAATGATCAGGAGCCGGCTACGGGAACCGAACGCGTCTCTGAGCTGGTGGAAAGCGGTGAAGAAAGAAGTACAGAAGCGGCTGATTCAGATAAAATTGCTGTCGATGGGGACTTGATCGAAAAAGCTTGGAGCATCATAGGACCTGTTCTTTCGCAAATTGGACAGGTTTTTGTGGATAGTGTGAGTCAAATCGGTTCGCTCTTCGGACTGCTCGCCGGGTTTGCCCTGGTCCCAGTCTACGTCTTTTATTTTCTGGCGGAAAAGAAAGGAATTCAAGACAGCTGGACGGACTATTTGCCCATTCATGAGTCCAAGATGAAGGAGGAAATTGTCTTTGTTCTCAGATCGATCAACGATTCTCTGATTGTCTTTTTCCGCTCTCAGGTCTTGGTCGCGATGTGTGTTGGCGGACTCCTCATGATCGGATTCTCGATCATTGGCTTGCGATTCGGAGTCTTGCTTGGATTTATTGCCGGAGTTCTAGGGATTGTTCCCTATCTGGGGGTGATGTTGAGTATTGTTCCAGCGGTGATTATCTCAATCATTCAATCGGATGGGGTCCTCTTGCCGATCCTGACCTTGGGAGTGTTCGTAGTGGTACAAATGCTTGAAGGCTTGGTTATATCGCCCAAGATCATTGGCGATCGCGTTGGTCTCCATCCTCTTACCATCATCGTTTCTATCATGATTGGAACGACGCTCTTTGGTGGCGTGACTGGGGGTGTCTTGGCGATTCCTCTAACGGCAGCGCTTCGGACCTTGATGTTCCGCTACGTCTGGCGACGTCGGGAGTGGGATGAGTTTGGAAATCCTCTGATCGATGCCGAGCTCTCATCCGAAGAGGCGATCGAATCGTAGGCTTTTTGACGTTGAGGGATCCTCCAAATCTCCGCGCTACGACGAGGCTGCCTTGGAGAATGCCTGCTTATGCGGCGCGCAGTTTTCGCACGTCGATGCCTGTCATCCCGGCGTCTTTAATAGCCTGCATACCAAGATCAGTATCCTCGTAGGCGAGGCATTTCTTGGGATCGATGTTGATTAGGCTGGCTGCTTTGAGGAAAATATCCGGGGCTGGTTTTTGGCGAGTCACATCCTCACTCGTGACAAGATGGTCAAAGAGATGATCGATCTCTAGGTGCTGAAGTACCTTCGTGATTACGTCCCGGGTTCCTCCGGTCGCTACCGCCATCGGGATTTGCCCGTGGTGTTTTCTGGCAACATTGATGACCGGGTCAATAACGGTGACCGTGTGGAGATGAGGCAGGTAAGCCTCTTCCTTCTCTTTAGTGATGGCTTGGGGATCGAGTTCGAGGCCCTGCTCCTCGCTAATCATTTTTAGGATATCGCGTGAGGGGACGCCGCCAAGGGCATAAAAGCGTTCTTCGCTGAATTCGAATTGATGACGTTCAGCCACTGTTTTCCAGGCAACCCAATGGAGAGGCATGGTGTCCGCGATGGTGCCATCGCAATCGAAAATTATCCCTTCAAAGGTCATAGGTTGGCTTCGGCAAGTCGGTGTTCGATATCGTCAGCCATTAATGGCTCGATTACGGAATCCAGGTCCCCCTCCATGAGTGCTGGGAGGTTGTAGAGGGTGAGCTCGATCCGATGATCGGTGACCCGGTTCTGCGGAAAATTATAGGTGCGGATGCGCTCGTTTCGTTCGCCAGTACCCACTTGGGCCTTTCTTTGAGCGGCATACTTTGCGGCTTCTTCCGCAATTTTCCGTTCTAGGAGCCGGGATCGAAGAACCGTCATGGCCTTGATCTTATTCTGTTGCTGTGAGCGGCCATCGGCACAACGGACAATGAGTCCAGATTCCTTGTGCTGGATTTGCACGGCACTATCTGTCGTGTTCACGCCCTGTCCGCCTGGCCCCGAAGCGCGGCAAACGGAGACCTCGATATCGTCTGGTTTGATTTCAATGTCGACTTCTTCTGCCTCAGGAAGCACGGCGACGGTGGTCGTGGAGGTGTGGACTCGTCCTTGAGCCTCGGTGACAGGGACCCGCTGGACGCGGTGAACGCCACTCTCGTATTTCAACCGTTTGAACACGTCCTCTCCTTTGACGGTGAAGACGACTTCTTTGTATCCGCCAAGGTCGGAATGGCTCGTGTCCATGAGTTCAATCTTCCATCCCTGCCGCTCCGCGTAGCGGGTGAACATACGGTAAAGATCTGCGGCAAACAGGGCGGATTCAGATCCGCCTGCTCCGGCGCGGATCTCAACAATCGTATCACGGGAGTCCGTAGGGTCTGGGGGCAGGATTCCTGCGCGCAAGGCGAGAGTGGCGGCTTCTTGAGATTCGGTAAGGCGTTTGACCTCTTCTTGAGCCATTTGACCGAGCTCTGAGTCGCTGGACTCAATCTCGAGAATCTCCTGGTTCTCCTTTAGTTCTTCTCCGGTCCGTTTGTAGGTTCGTCCCAGCTCAACGAGTCCTTTGACGCGATTATATTCTCGCGAAAGTTCTTGAGATTTCTTCTGGTCGCTAAAGACGGTGGGATCTCCGAGGGCAGCCTCTAGCTCAGCGAGACGACTTTCGAACCGATCAATGTGAGCATTTAGATCCATGATGGGGCAGCGGGTAAGAGTGGGGGAGACAAAAATAAGACCGCCCGCAAACCACGACAAGCTTGTCGTAGTGCGGGCGGTCTTTGCAAAGTGTCGCTATCGGCGCTTCTTCTTGAACGCAGCAGCTTGTTCTTGAGCAGCTTTTGTTTTTGCCAAACGCTGCTGGAACTTGTCAACACGCCCTGCAGTATCTACGAAGACCTGCTGGCCTGTGTAGAAAGGGTGTGAGGCACTACTGATTCCGAGGACGACGAGTGGATACTCGCTACCGTCTTCCCACGTGATAGTCTGCTTCGAACGGGCACAGGACCTGCTCAGGAATGTGAATCCCGAAGCGGAGTCCTTAAAGACCACCGGTCGATATGTTTCCGGATGGATATCTTTCTTCATCTCAAAAGGCGGTAGAAAATAGCACTCGCCCCGACCTTGACAAGGTAAAACTGCGCAAGTGCCCAGGATTTTTTGAGATCGAGCCCTGGGCATGTGAATCGAGCGGTTTTGGTATGGAGAATTGTCGAGGCGTTGGCTGGTGAAGGAGCGTTCAGTGGATGAGCTCTTTCACGGTCGTGGTTCCAACGAGTTTCGTCGACTTTCGTTCTTTGGCCCAAGCTTGGATCGTTTCGAAGTACATGCGATCCCCGGGAAGGAGAAGGGCTGGGATAATATGTTTGGCGAGAGCCAGTGCTTTTTCCGGATCGTTCTGCAGATGATAAACCGTGAGCCAAGCGAAGGCGAATCCGTGCCGCTGTTGCGAGTCGAAGTGTGTCTGGTCAACGGACTGGAGATAGCGCGCCGCTTCGGTCGCACGGCCGGAGAGCGCCAATGCTTGGGCGTAGTTCGTTTTTAAGACTGGATTCTCTGGATCCCGGCTTAGTCCGTCGAAGGTTAAGGTCGTCGCCCTTTCGATTTGTGTCCGTATCGAGATGAGCAAGGATGCGTAATTCGTTTGAGCTTGCAGATTCTCTGGAGATAGTCGGTGGAGGTTTTCTGCCGCGACAAGCATTTGAGAGCCCAAGCGAAGCGACGAGGTGATCTCTAACACTAAATGCCAAAAGGCGGGATTATTTGTATAGTTCGCTCGATTTGGGCTCAGCGCGTCATAGGCTTCCTGAGGGAATCCCAGATCCCAGAGATTGGAGCCGATGTGGAGCGCAAGATTGCTGCCTCCAAGTGGGAGATCTTTGATCTTTTGGAACGCTACCTTCGCTTCTTTTTGGCGGTCTTGATGGAATGCCCCAAGCCCATCGATATAATGGCTATAACTTTGCAGTGCGTTTGAAGTGGCATGATTGATTCGAATTTCCTTAGCGAGCCGTTGCAGGTTTGTCCATTGCTCTTGGTCGATAAGAAGACTTGCTTGGGCGTAGAATTGTTGCTCGTTTAGCCCGTAGACGCCGGAATAATTCTTTAGATAGGTGAGGGCGGTTGCGGTGAGCCCTAGGCGGGCGAACGCATCGGCGATTTCGACGACCTGGAACGTGGATCGGGGAGGGAGTGTGAATTCGTTCGCTTGGGCAACGGCTTGCTCGGTATAGCCTAGTTTTTGGAGTAGGTCCCAGTAGAGGAAATGATCGGAAGGTTTATCTCGGAATTCTTTCCTTAGTGCATTCCATACTTTCTCAAAATTTGTGCGGTCTTCTCGATGGTGAAAGACGTAGAGCAGAAGGCGATTACTGAGCTCTTCAAACCCGATTGATGTTCCCTCCTGTCGAATCCTTACTAGGCGATCTTGATCGGTGTTGTTCGGTTCCCTAGCAGCCTCGTACGCTGTTCGATAGAGTTGGAGTATTGCCTCGTCTTTGATTTCGTTTGATGAGGCCGTCCATGCTTGATCGAAGGCCTTGTCTTGCCCGCAGCGGAAGAGGGATCTGAGATAGCTGCGTTGGAGTCCCTTGCTTCGTGTTCCAAAGGAATTTTCCACATATCGGAGTGCTTGAGAATGAAAATCGTAGCGTTCGAGCGTTCGGCAGACGAGTTCGAGATCGCTGCGGTTCGTGCTGCTCAAGTGGAGAAGCCACTGAGAGGTTTGGAGTGTGTCTTTCCAGTGAACCCGTCTCACATCGAGTGTGTTCAACGCTTCGAGGTATTGCCGATTAAAATCTTTCCGTCCTGGATTGTTGCCGATGGCTGATCTCCAAGAGGCAAATGCCAGCTCGGGCTCGGCTTCCTCCACTGCTCTTCTTGCGGTCCTGGCTAGCGCCTCTGCCTGGAGCCAATCGAGCGCGCTGATGTGAATCTCAGGGAGTCGTGCTACAGGTGTGGTTCGTATCACTTTAACTGTTGCGAGGGGCGTGCCGACAAAGATTCCCAGGCAGAAAAGAAAGACCCAACGAAACCAGGCGTTTGTGAGGAGTAGGAAGAGAAATCGACTGTCGCTGGCGTAGAGCTTTTCTCTAAGGCGAACAAGGGTGTGCTGTTTCATGATGTAGATTAGGCCTGATCTGGGCGTGTCGAACCTCCTAGCTGGTGGGGTGCCAAATCTACTCGAAGCGAATTGTGGCGTGCGTTTCACTGGTTATTTGCCTGGGAATCAAGGTCATATCGGGCAACGAAATTATGCACCGGGTTGATTGGGGATTCGGTGGACGCTAGTAGAGCTCTACTAGCGCGCTCCTAGCGCCTTGTTTAGTGAGTTTGGTAGCGCCCCCTGGGCAGCGTGCGATCCCAACCTCCCAGAAATCGTTGAAGTGAAAGATCGCTCAAGGATGAATCTGAGGCCTTTTGTTCGGGAGCCCTCAGTGTTGCCCGAAAATAGAAAACGCGTGCATGTAAGTATGATTTTTGCTATTTCTCACGGACCTATGTTGAGCTCCGTTGATACCGCCGATCCTGCTGCCGTTGAGGCTGAGGTGCAGGCTGTTTATCAGCGCTTGTTTCGGGATAAGGGAGTTGAATTCGTTCGACGGGCTTTTCGTTGGGCTCTTAGCTGTTTTTCGGGTAACCATGCAGGTTATCTTCCCATTGACGCCGGATATCATGATCTGGAGCATACGATGCAAGGAACGCTTTGCCTCGCTCGTCTATTCGAGGGGAGAGATCGAAGTGGCGTGTTGCCACGGATTGATCAAAGCGTTTTTGACTTAAGTCTGATTGCTATCTTGTTTCATGATATGGGCTATCTGAAGACGAGTGATGACGTTCAGGGGACGGGGGCGAAGTACACGCTCATTCACGTCGATCGCAGTGTAGAATTCGTGGGGCGCTTCTTACGGAAAGAAGGGTTTGAGCCAGGACAAATCCTCTCGGTTCAACAAATGATTCGGTGTACCGGCGTCAATGTGAACATCGAGGAAATTCCGTTCCAGAATGATCTGATTCGTTTGGCTGGATTTGCTCTGGGTACTGCTGATCTTGTCGGGCAAATGGCGGCTTCGGATTATCCCGATAAATTGCCAATCTTGTTCGAGGAGTTTGTTGAGGCGGCTGAGTTCAACGGGGGGTGGACTGCAAATTTCGGCCCCTTTGAAAGTGCGATCCATTTAATGAGCCAAACGAATGACTTCTATTCGAAATACGTGAAGCCTAAACTCGATGGAAAGCTCGGTGGATTGCACAGATTTCTTGCCGATTCGTATCCTGACGGTCGCAACGAATACATGGAGTCGATCGACCGAAATCTGCATCGGGTGAAAGAAATCGTCGCTGCTGGGTGATTTGATCCGTGAAGCATGCCGCTGAAAGAGCGGCTTCGCTAGAATGCTCTCGCTACCGGCTCACGCTATTCGATGAAACGGGCTTGAGTTTCGTCCCAGTAGAACGTTTTCTGGTCCGCCACCTCGCCTCGAATCACGGACATGACGAGATAGGCTGTTCCGGGATAGATGGGGCTCTCATCCACGATTGCTTGGCGGACGTCTTCTTCTGAGAAATAAGCCCCTACATCGGGGTGTGAATGATAGATGATGGCGATTGTCTCATCGTTGGTTCGAAGTTCTTTCTCGATCTTGAGAAGCTCCAGTGGCTCGATGAAGTAGGCTTTGTTCGCTGTGCGGGGAAAGGCCTTGGGATCAAGGGTGTGGTATTTGTCCTGTGCGTTGACGCAAGGGCGGACACGTGACAGTCGCCCCGTTTCCTTGGCAGCGAAAATCATTCCACAGCACTCGTTAGGATAGGCCTGAGAGGCATGAGCCTCGATCTGTTCCCGCATTTGCTGGGAAATCTCAACACGATGGATCATTGGAAGAGAGAAGTGCTGAGGTACTTGTCGCCGCCGTCTGCGAAGATGACGACGATCGTGCCTTGATCGATTCGCTTCGCGACTTGAATGGCGCCATTGAGTGCGGCTCCGGCCGATGGGCTGACAAGGAGGCCTTCTTTAGCCGCGAGTTCTCGTGCCCAGTAGTAGGCGGGTTCGGTTTCTACCGTAATCCGCTCGTCATGTTTGGATGGGTCGTAGATCCGGACGGGAATCGCTGTGTCCATGTTCTTCCAGCCCTCAATCCCGTGAAACGGTTCTGGTTGGAGGGCGATGGTCTGAATCTCTGGATTTGTTTCCTTAAGAAATCGGCTCGTGCCCATCATCGTTCCGCTGGTGCCAAGCCCGGCGACAAAGTGAGTGACCTGGCCCTCAGTATCTCTCCAGATCTCAGGTCCGGTTGTTTCATAGTGGGCCTTCCAATTGGCGTCGTTGCTGTATTGGTCGGCGAAGAAGTAATTATCGCCTTGCTCGCTCATGATTTTTTTCACCAAACGTCTGGCTCCGTCGGATCCTTCGAGGGGATCGGAGTAAATGATGTTGGCTCCGTAACCGAGGAGAATTTTCTTTCTCTCAGTACTGACATTGCTGGGCATGACCAAGTTGACGGGAAAGTCCAGAGCCGCTCCGATCATCGCGAAGGCGATTCCTGTGTTCCCCGAAGTAGAATCGATCAGTTCCTGGCCTGGCTTCAAGGCCCCGGATTCCATGGCATCCTTGACGATGCGATAGGCCGGGCGATCTTTGACAGATCCACCTGGATTGAACCATTCGGCCTTGATCAGAATACGGACCTGTTCGCTGACCTCTCTCGGGAGTACGCGGCGCACCTCGATCAGCGGCGTGTTCCCGATTCGGTCTACGATGGTCGTTGTCCGAGTTGGTTTAATAATCGTTGTTGCTTCGCTGTCCACGACAAAGGAGGCGGATGCTAGCAGCTTCATTTGTGGCTGTCTATGTGGATATGATATCGGAGCTCCGTGGCCTCGTTCGGGCTCGTAGGAAGCAAGAGAATGAAGCCGTTTTTTGGTCTTTTCTGAGCGAAATTGATGTGCAGTCGCTTGACATTGAATCCAGCTTGTCGAAAACTGCCGCGCTTATGTCCGAGCCAAAAGGTACTGAATTGATGGAGAAACTAGTCTCCATGTGTAAACGTCGTGGATTCATTTTTCAATCATCTGAAGTCTACGGTGGGATCAATGGCTTTTGGGACTACGGACCATTGGGAGCCGAGTTAAAGCGCAACGTCAAGGACTGCTGGTGGTCGAGCATGACCCGGAATCGGGAGGATATCGCTGGATTGGATGCGACGATCATCATGCATCCCAAAGTGTGGGAGGCGAGTGGTCATACGTCAACGTTTAGCGATCCCATGGTGGATTGTAAGAAGTGCAAAGGACGATTCCGGGCTGATCAATTAGAGAATACGCCCTGTCCGGAACGGCCGAGCAAGATGGTGACTCAGTGTGAGGCAGAGAAGACGGAGCCTCGTGCCTTTAACCTGATGTTTAAGACCTATGTCGGGCCGGTGGAATCTGAAGAAAATGTGGCCTATCTTCGTCCCGAGACGGCACAAGCGATTTTTGCTCAATTCAAAAACGTGCTCGATGTTTCTCGTCAAAAGGTGCCGTTTGGTATTTGCCAAATTGGTAAAGCGTTCCGCAACGAGATCAATCCACGTAATTACACCTTCCGTTCGCGTGAGTTTGAACAGATGGAACTCGAATTTTTCATCAAACCCGATGAGGTTGCCCATGCTAATGGCGGGGCTCCAGCAGAAGGGGCGCAAACCGAGTCGCCGGAGCCAAATTGGGGTTGGAAACAATGGCATCAGTATTGGATCAATCAGCGTCTCCGCTGGTATGAGAGCATTGGCTTGCCTGCTGATTCCCTGGAGCTCTACTGGCAAGAAGAGGATGAGCTCGCTCACTATGCCAGGGCGACGGTCGATATTATGTACCATTTCCCGTTTGGGGTTCAGGAATTGGAAGGGGTTGCTGCTCGCGGAAATTACGACTTGAGCCAGCATCAAAAACATAGTGGGAAGTCCATGGAGTACTTTGATGCCGACGCTAAAACCAAGTATATCCCACACGTGATCGAACCAAGTGCGGGAGTTGATCGATTGGTCTTGGCCTTGTTGTGCAATGCCTACAGCGAAGAGATGATTCCGAATGCGAAGGGCGATTTGGAAAAACGACTGGTGATGAAGTTTCATCCACGGGTGGCGCCGATCAAGGTTGCTGTTTTCCCGCTGCAAAAGAACAAACCCGAGTTGGTTGCTAAGGCGAAGGAAATCTACGATTCCTTTAAGAATCAGTTTGCCGCTGTCTACGATGAGGCGGGGTCGATTGGCAAACGCTATGCTCGGCAAGACGAGGCGGGAACGCCATTTTGTGTGACGATCGATTTTGATTCCATTGGAGATGGAGACGATCCGTCCCTCAAAGATACGGTGACATTGCGTGATCGGGATACCACCGAGCAGAGTCGTGTATCGATAGCAGATCTTCCGGGGCTATTGTTCAGCAAATTGAGTTAGGCCTCCAACGTCTTTTCCAAACGATTGCTCGAAAGAGTAGAGGGGGGCGATAGCGCCCTATTCTGGCTCAAAGAGTTGCGGTTTTGATATCGTCCCGGTAGGTTTTCTACATGGCCCATGACCACGCCCATGAGCATCCGAAGCAAGAGCTGTCGTCTTTGACAGAGCAATTGCGTCGCAAGGCGCTGAAGATTACTGGGCCGCGAAGAAGAATCCTAGATCTCCTACGGAATCAACCTCATCCCATGACGAACAAAGAAGTGTTCGCCGCGTTGGGGGAGGGGTGTGATTTGGCGACGATTTATCGTTCAATGCACATGTTGGTGGGGATGGGGATGGTGAAACGCTATGATTTCGGCGACGGTGTCGCGCGCTTCGAGTTGGTCTCAGAGGGAGGAGATGATCACCATCATCACTTGATCTGTCGGGAATGCTCAAAGATTATTGAAATCGATGAGTGTTTTCCTGGGGAATTTCAGGACCAAATCGCTGCGGCAAGCGGGTATCGCGACGTTACTCATACCTTGGAGTTTTTTGGGGTTTGTCCGACTTGCCAGTAGTAAGGCGGGGAGTCGATCAAAAAAAGACCGGCTCTTGCGAGTCGGTCTTCTTGAAAAACGTTGACTTGAGCCTAAGAACTATCGCCCTCTTCTAGGTCTTTACTCCGCAGCATTTCTCGAATTTTTCTTCGTTCGTAGCGGTGTTTTTGAGGCTTACCAGGGCGGTCGTCCATTTGCTGAAAACCATGTTTGGAGTTTCGGATGACGTCGTTCAGACTTGCTTGGGTTTTCGTCATTCTAGTGTCCTTTCGTGTCGGTTTATCGAATCTCGCTGTTCGCAGATCTCTGATTGCTAGAGAAGTGCCATTGGATTGAGCGAGAAGCGTTGAGATGATCCCGGGTCGATCGAGATTCGGCCAGATTACCAATCTGGTCAAAGGCATCGTATTGCGGGATGCATACGATGGGGCATGGCCCGGTATGTCGGCTCGAATCTTCATGCGATCGACGCTGAAAAGTTACACTATTCTGACCTGAATTCAACCCTAGCGTTCAAGAAAGGCCCAGATCAGCGTTTCCTCGAGAACGGAATTGGATTCTCTCCCGCCGCTATATGTTCCAGCGAAAAGATCCTGATTTCCACTCGTTGAGCGTCTCGCTGTCGAGGGATGCCAGTCCTTCAGCCTCAAAGGCGTCTCTGACGGCGTCGAATTGTTCGATCAAGATGCCAGCAAGGCACAACAATCCCTCTGGCTCAAGCTGTGCTACGATGCGCTTGACGTGGCCTTTGAGGAGATCGTGAGTCAAATTGGCACAAACAACGGTGTATTTTCGGGTTGGCTTGTGGGAGAGCTCTTCGAGGGTGCCTTGGAAGAGGTGGATCTTGCCCTCGACCTGATTTTTCTCGGCATTCTTTTGCGATGAGGTCACGGCGTCGACATCGTTATCGAAGGCGTCAACCGGACTAAAGCCCAATTTCGCTGCTGCAATGGCGAGAATGCCCGAGCCGGTTCCGATGTCCAGACACGATGGGCGTGATTGATTTGGAGCAAATTGGGCGATCTGCTTGAGGCAAAAGAGGGTGGTTGGATGGTTTCCTGTCCCGAAACTCATTCCGGGGTCGAGAATGACGATTTCCTGGTTTGATCTCGCTTTCTTGCGGCTCCAGGGTGGTTTTACCAAGAGTCGTTCGTTGATCTCGATTGTTCGGAAATGGCGCTTCCAACTTTCGGTCCAGTCTTGGGCGCGGATCTTTCGGATGCGCATCGACACGGGCCCGACACCGACGCCGTGCGTTTCCAGGTCACTTAAGTTCTCCCGAATGAGTCGCTTGAGATCGACGGCACTTCGTTGATCCTCAGGGATATAAACGGAGGTGACTGCTTCCGTAGCACCGTTGCGAATAGCCGTGGACGGCGTGGTCTCAAAGAGAGATTCGAGCAGCGCGGAGATGGTTTCCTCTGCGTCGAGCGCTGAGGTGATGGCGATTTGCCGAATTGGGGGTTGGCTTGTTACGTTTGGAATTGCCATGGACAGTAGTTGGAGAGTTGAACCTCGGGACGGGCTGCCTTGAGGTGAATAATGGTGACGCTCGCGTAATTAAACTCAAAGGAAGCGAGCTGGTTGACGGGGAGGCGAAGAATCAAGGCCAGTAGCATTCGAATCACGCCACCGTGGCAAAAGACACCGATGTTCTGTCCATGCTCGGCGTCAAGAATTGTATTCAAGGCCGCCTCGGTTCGAGCGCGGAAGTTCTCAATGGTTTCCGCATTGTCAATCGCGTTCGCTTCCAAGAGGTGAAGCCAATCAAAGGCAGACTGATTGTGTTTTTCCCTCACTTCTTCCCACTTTAGGCCGGTCCAATCTCCGAAGTCCACTTCACGAAGTCCATCCAGAGTCCTTGGCTGCATGTTCGTCCAATCTGTGTGTGGCTCGGTTGTTCGGATAACCCGTTTCATGGGGCTGGAAAAACAGGTGTCAAAGGGATGTTGCTTGAGGAATGCCGCCAACGCTTTTGCCTGTGACTTGCCGGCTTCAGAAATGTCCATATCAATGCGCCCTCCGAAGGTGCGGTGATAGTTTTCTTCTACTTCCGCATGGCGCATCAAATAGAGAGCCCGTGGTTCGTCGCTCATGTCGTCTAGCAGGTTGAGTCGCCCTACGAGGCAATCGCCTGGTTCTGGAGTTCCGTAAGTTGTGCGACACCCGTTCGTGCGAGGTCGAGCATATCGTTTAGAGACTGCTGCCCAAAGGTGATTTGTTCGCCAGTACCCTGGAGTTCGACGTATTCGTTCTCTGAAGTCATTACGACGTTGAGATCGACCTCTGCGTTGGCATCTTCTTCGTAGCACAGATCAAGGAGTGCCGTGCTCTTGACGACACCGACACTGACTGCTGCGATTGACTTAGCGATGGGAGATTCTTTGAGTTTTCCTTTAGCTAGAAGCTTTTGAATGGCTAGGGAGAGGGCTACGTAGCTGCCCGTGATTGCTGCCGTTCGAGTGCCGCCATCCGCTTGCAGGACATCGCAATCGATCCAAATGGTTCGTGATCCGAGTTTCTCGAGGTCGACAGCCGCTCTCATTGATCTTCCAATGAGGCGTTGGATCTCCTGTGAGCGTCCATCAATTTTTCCCCGCGTGCTATCTCGCTGTTTGCGGCTGAGGGTCGAGTAGGGGAGCATGGAATATTCCGCGGTGATCCATCCGCCACTGACATTTTGTTCCTTCATCCATCGTGGGACCCGGTCCTCAATATTCGCGGCGCAGATGACGCGGGTAACGCCCCACTCGATGAGGGTCGACCCGGTCGCGTAGGGGGCGATGTCATTCTGAAAGCGAATGTTCCGAAGTTGATCGGCGGTTCTGCTGTCGCTCCGCACGTAGGTTGTAGCGGCTTGATTGGGTGTCTCTGATGCGTTTGTCATCGTTCGTGGAGCGTATCATAGTGAGAGGAGGCCTTGGACTTCAATGACATCCGGGGTTTCATTTTCGTTCCTTCGAACGCCGATCAGAGCTAGCACAAGAACGGGTGCCTTGCAGAGGCCCGGCGTTGATGCTAAGGCAAACGCTATCCGCTAGTAATCGGCTCCGCGATCGGATTTTTGGCAGGAGAGAATCCATGCCGCCAGTTTCGCCTCTAGCTCTTTCACGACTCTTGGATGCTTGATGGCGAGATCGGTGGTTTCGCTGGGATCGTTCTCGAGATTGTAGAGCTCATTGCCCTCGGCCTTGAGTCGGTCTTCCTTCGATCGAACTGAAACGAGTTTGTAAGGGCCTCGCTGAATGGTGGCGACATTCTTGGATTGAAAGCATAGCGCTTGCTCCCGATTCAACGCCTGTCCCCGAATAAGTGGCATGAGACTGACTCCATCCAGAGGGCGGTCCGGAAGTTCGAGCCCGAGGGCATCCAGAATCGTTGGAAAGTAATCCGACGTGACACAGGGAACAGCGTTTCTCGAGGGCTTGGTGACCTGTTCGGGCCAGACGAGCAGTCCCGGGACCCGAACCCCTCCTTCGTAAAGGCTTCGTTTGCGCCCTCGAAAGGATCCTGCGCTGCCTGCTCCCGTATTAACGTTGCTCTCTGGCCCATTGTCTGAGCAATACCAAAGCATGGTGTTGTTAGCGACTCCCAGGGCTTCTAGATGTGAGCGCAATCGGCCCATTTGATCGTCCAGGGCTGAAATGGATCCGTGGTAGTGTTGGCCGTAGAGCGCCTTGGGGTGATCGGGATACAGGGCACGGTGTGCTTCATCAGCGACGACCGGAGTGTGTGGGGCGTGGAACCAGATGACGGCAAAGAATGGTTTCTTTGCCTTTGAAGTGCGTTCGATAAAGTGAGCAGCGCGATCCATTATAAGCTTTGAATCGTCTCCTTGAAGGACGTCGTCAGAGACTCTTTCATCTGGGCCTGTCCAATAGGCGGTGCCGTACGATCCGCCAAGTGGAACATTCTTCTTTGCTTCGCGGCTGACGGTAGCCGGATTTCGCATTGGGTCGAAGGTTGGGACTTTGGACTCTGTCGAGAAGCACTCGTCGAAGCCGTTGACCCACGGTGGCGAGTAGTGAGGGAGCCCCTTCTCGGTGCCGCCACGATTGGCATCGCGGACCGTTTTTGTGAGGGTACCCAGATGCCATTTTCCAAAATGGCCCGTGGCGTAGCCTTTTTGCTTGAGCACTTCTGCTAGTGTGAGTTCGTCGGCCTTCATGTGCCCCGCGTTGGCGGTGTAGATCCCGTAGCGATAGGGGTGCCGCCCGGTGAGGCAACTTCCCCGAGTGGGGCTGCAAACGGGAGCAGCCGCATACCAACGATCAAATCGAATCCCTTCGTTAGCCATTCTGTCAAGATGAGGGGTCTTGGCATAGGGGTGTCCTTGGTAGCCGACATCACCCCAGCCGTGATCGTCTGCCATGCAGAGAATGATATTCGGACGTTCGGCAGCCTTCAGTTCAAGCGATTCGAGCAGGCCGATTAGAACAGCGAGGAATGAGAAGAGGACAAATTGCTGGTGTGATTTGTTGTTCATGATGGCCTACACACGGACAAGTTTGGTTAGACGGCCGCTGACGACCCATTCGGCGACGAAGATATTGCCCTGCTGGTCAAAACAGGCATCGTGCGGGTGAACGAAACGCCCTGGCCGCCACTTGGGCCGTTGCTTTCTGAGAGCAAAATTATTACTCAACACCTGAGCCCGCCATGCCTCGTCGTCTCCGAGATGTACGATGACGTTGTTGTTCTTATCGAGGAGCGTGACGCGAGCGTGGAGATCGGGGATGAGCATCAGATCTCCCTGAGTGTCAATGTCCGCGGGAAAGAGGAATCCGGTTTGGGTGCGGAGATGCGTTCCGTTCATGTCGAACCATTGGAGTCTCTTATTGGCACGGTCAGCGACCACGAGCTTGGGAGTCCCGTCTCGGTCGTCGAGCCATTGTCCGTGGGGCGTCTGAAACTGTCCCTTGTCAGTTCCTCTTCCGCCGATGGCGCGAACAAACTTGTCATGCATGTCGTACTCGAAGAGGTAGTGGCTTCCGTAGCCATCGCCAAGATAGTAGCCGCCGTCGGGGCGAAAGCTCGTATTGGTTGGTCGGAATCGGAGCTTGGGATTGCCGAAGAGTTCGCAGTCGGTCTTGATGGCGTTTCGATCTCGGTGCCAGACTAACTCTCCATCAAGTGTGATCTTGGAAAAGTAGAGTGAGGCATGGTTCGGGGCCAGGTAAATAAACTCTTGGTCGCCTTCTTTCCTGATATCGATGCCGTGTCCGCGGCCCAATGTCCCTCCAGGTTCTTTTTCGATCGTGCGTTGGTGGGGAGCGAGCGATTTAACAAATTTTCCCTTGGGATCAAAAACGAAGATGGAGTCGGGACTCCCGTGATGGGTGACATAGAGTAGGCCGTTGGCGTCGAACGCAACGCCGTGTGAGGCCCCGCCATAGTGATGCCCGGCAGGGAGAGATTTCATGCCCCAGTCATGGTAGCATTCATAGACATACTCGCCGGAACCCACGCGCGCGCGTCTGCTGCCCGCCTTATCGGTCGCGTCAAGAATCAGGGGAAAGCCAGCCGATGCAAGAAAGGCTGATGTCGAGGTCTTTAGAAAACGCCGACGAGGGATGGGATGATTAGAATTGAGCGGGCGTTTTCTCATACGCTGTTTGGTGAGTTCAAAGGATCTCGCATTGTGGACAGAGTTCCGATTGAGTGCAAGCGATGTGTGTCTAGAAAAAAGGCGGGTTCGCGCATTTTTGTTGCACGCGCGTACCTCAAAGCGGTGCGTTGCGGTACGCAAAAACGGCGACCTTGCGATCGCCGTGCTAAATTGATCTCTGTTTTGGCTAGGGCTCTAGGCCTTTGGTTTCATTTGTGGGAAGAGAATCACGTCACGGATGTTTTCCTGTCCGAGGAGCATCATGCACAAGCGGTCGATTCCCAATCCCATGCCGCCGGCTGGTGGCATGCCATGTTCAAGTGCGACCAAGAAATCTTCATCGAGCTTTTGTTGCTCGCCGCCCGCTTGTTGCTCGAGGCTTTCCCGCTGTTGGATCGGATCGTTTTGCTCGGTGTAGGCTGGCGCAATCTCTTGCCCGTTGATGCAACACTCAAACACCTCGACTGTTGTGGGATCGTCGGGGGAAAGTTTCGCCAGGGGAACCAGTTCCTTGGGGAGATGGGTGACGAAGGTCGGTTGGATCAGCGTTGGTTCAATGAACTTTTCGAAGATCGCATTTGAAACTTCGAAGTCCTCGTCGTCATCGTGGATTTCAGCACCAAGTTCTAAGGCTTTGCTCCTGCGATCGGCAGGGCTGAGCTCGAACCAATCCGCTCCTGCTTTTTCGCGGATGAGGTCTTTGTAAGGAACTCGACGCCAATCTGGCGTTAAATCGATCGTCTTTGTGACCTCGCCATCATCGTTCTTGTGCTCAATGACTAGGGTGCCTGTGACCTTTTCTGCGATGTGACAGATCATAGACTGAACGAGTTCCATCATCGATTCGTAATCGCCAAATGCCTGATACGCTTCGAGCATCGTGAACTCAGGATTGTGTCGACGAGACAGGCCCTCGTTTCTGAAATTGCGACCGATCTCAAAGACGCGATCGATGCCACCAACGAGCAATCGCTTGAGGTAGAGTTCCAACGCGATTCGCATATAGAATTGGCATCCGAGTGCGTTGTGCTGGGTGACGAAGGGTTGGGCTGCTGCGCCTCCGGGAATGGCTTGCATCATGGGGGTTTCAACTTCGACGAATCCTCGATCATGAAGGAAGGAACGCATTTCCTTGATGATGGCACTTCGTTTCAAGAAGACGCTTTTAACATCATCGTTAGCGATTAAGTCGAGGTAGCGCTGTCGGTAGCGGATTTCAGTGTCCTCGAGGCCGTGAAATTTCTCCGGAGGAGGTCTGAGAGCTTTGCTAAGAACGACGAAGGAGGAAACTTTGATCGATTTTTCTCCCATGCGGGTTGTGAAGAGGGTGCCAGTCGCTCCAATGATATCTCCGAGATCGAGATGCTTGAGGGTGGCAAACGAGTCATCTCCTAGGGCCTGCTTCTGTCCGTAGATCTGGATGCGCCCGCTCTGATCCTTCAAGTGGAGGAACTGACTTTTTCCCATGACCCGGTGAGACATGATGCGGCCGGCGATGGACACTTCTTTGTCCTCGGCATAGTTGTCGAGGGCCTCTTGGCAGGTTTCTGAAGGGGTGAATTTATTGGCGTAGGGATTGATTCCCTGTTCCTTCAGGTCGGCCAGTTTTGTGCGGCGTTGAGCGATTAACGAATTGGTTTCGTCCATAGTAGTCGTCTAAAAGGGGCTGATCAAACAGGGAAACATTGAGAATGTCGATGGTTTTACCGAAGAATATTGAAGCCCTATAGAGCTCCGAGAGGCTGGTCGCCTGTCTTGCTCCCGGTTAGCTGCTTATGACCAATCACCTTTACTCCGGAACCGAACCTAAGTCTTGACTGCTAGTCCTGCTGGCAGGGCGGGGTTCTCCGCTCCGCCTCCATAGCAGCCACCCTCATCTGAAACTCCCTGCTTTGGCGCGCTGTGTCGCCGAACTGCAATCTTACCGTGATGTCAGTCCAATCATTCATCGTGCGATGCTGCCCTCTTCAAGATTCGGCGACCGGAGGAATCAATGCCATTGGGAGGGTGATCACCAATTAGGATGCTTAGGCGCGGTGCGATTTGATCTGCAATAGGAGATCGGCCGCCTAAATCATTAGACGCTGTCTCTTATACACATCCTGACGCTGCCGACGAGCGATCTA
>CAJXVR010000064.1 GCA_913061285.1 uncultured Verrucomicrobiota bacterium
GATCTACACTAGATCGCTCGTCGGCAGCGTCAGATGTGTATAAGAGACAGCTTCTCTCCTGATCGCGAAGCACGACAACCCGCAACTCCCCATTGAGGAGTACCTTGCTCAAGCCCGGCTCATGGCCGACGAAATCAAGGCGAGTTTTGGAAACGATGACACCGATCGAATCCGCCTAAGCCGGCTCATAGACTACCTTTTTAAGGAAAACGGCTTCCACGGTAGCTATTTTGACTACAGCAACAGTGCAAATAGTTATCTCGACAACGTCATCGATGACCGCGAAGGACTCCCTATTACCCTTTCCGTCCTTTTTCTGGAACTCGGCCGACTCATCGAACTGGAAGGACTTAGCGGTTTCCCCTTGCCCTTCCACTTCCTCGTCAAATACCAGAAGACCAACAGTAACGACGAGGCCCGACTCATCGATGTCTTCAACGCCGGCGAAACATTGACCTACGCCGACGCCGACAAGCTTGTTTCACGCTATCAAAACACGCCCTTTAATTCCGAACGTCTCGAGTCATCCTCGAAACAAGAAATCATCAATCGTATGTTGAGAAATCTGATTGGATTCACCCAAGAAAAGCAGTCCCTTGCGGCGAGCCTCCCTTACCTTGATTTACTCATCGCGTTAAACCCCGAAACGGCGAATTTCTACCTCGAACGCGCTTGGATTCACCTCCGAGCCGGGAATGCCCCCGGAGCCCGGAAGGATCTGCAATGGATTCTTGACCACAAGCCCGCTGGGATCAATTTGCAACGGGTGCGAGAAGCGCTCGCGTCGCTCTAGCTCGATTCCATCGATGCCAAACCCTCGATCAGACATGAACGCCATGACATCCGCCAGACTCATCACCGTAGCCGTCTTGACCTTTCAATTCGCAGGCATCGCCGACGACTGGCCCCAATGGTTCGGCCCCAATCGCGACGGCATCTGGCGAGAAACAGGCATTCTTGAAACGTTTCCCGCTGCAGGCCCCGAGATCACGTGGAGAACTCCCATTGGAGCAGGATACTCTGGACCCGCGGTAGCCCAGGGGAAGGTTTACATTACCGACCGGCATCCGGACACTGAACGAGTCCTCAAAGGAAACAAGGCTGGAAGCAATCCGGGTACCGATCGCATTCTCTGCCTCTCAGAATCAACTGGAGAAAGACTCTGGGAGTTCAAATACCCATCAAGCTACGGAGTAAGCTATCCCTCCGGTCCCAGAGCGACGCCAAGCGTTGACGGAGACTCTGTCTATAGCATTGGCACCGAAGGCATGTTCTTCTGCTTAGACGCCCATTCCGGCAAGCTCAACTGGAAAGTAGACCTCAAGGCACGTTACAACCCCAAGACGCAGATCTGGGGACATGCCGCCTCCCCGCTTATCGACAAAGACAAGGTGATCCTCATCCCTGGCGGAGAAGGCACAACAGTCGTCGCCCTCGACAAACAAAATGGCAACGAGCTCTGGAGAAGCCTCTCAACCAGAGATCCTGGTTACTGCCACCCCATTATCATCGAAGCAGGAGGCGTACGCCAACTCATCATCTGGCACCCAGAGTCTATCAACGCCCTTGATCCGGAAACCGGCCAGGCATACTGGACAATCCCCTGGAAAATAAAGGCAGGGTTAACGATCGCGACGCCCAGACAAGATGGAAACCACCTCTTCCTCAGTTCTTTCTATAACGGCTCAACGATGTTAAGGCTCGGCGACAGGGCGCCAACAGCAGAAATCGTCTGGCAAAGTAAGAAGGCCAGTGAGCGAGATACAACTGAGCTCCATAGCATTATTAGCACCCCCGTATTCTCGGGCGATCACATCTACGGTGTTTGCAGCTATGGTCAACTGCGATGTCTCACCAGCCGCTCAGGAAAACGCCTGTGGGAAACCTTCGCGGCAACCACGAGCGGAAACCCCGTCCGCTGGGCCACCGCGTTTCTTACCCCTCACAAGCAGCGCTACTTTCTATTCAATGAGACGGGCGACCTCATCATCGCCCAGCTTTCTCCCGAGCGGTATACCGAGATCGACCGCGTCAATCTCTTGAAGCCAACCAATGACGATGCCCGCGGTCGTCTAGTCGTCTGGTCGCATCCCGCCTACGCTAACAAACACATCATTGTTCGCAACGATGAGGAAATCATCCGAGTATCCCTAGCGAAATAGCTCTAAGCACGGGGACACTAGCCCGCCCTTGCCCTTCAGAAATCGCTCTAAACGCAATGCATCAGACTTTCAAACCATCATTCAGTCGGCTCGCACTCTCCGGATCATTCCTCCTCACGGTTGTCGCAACGTGGGCCCAATTACCGGCGAACTATCTCCTTGAGACGGACTGGCTACTCAAGCCCTCGCCATTCGTAGCCAAATCGAAGTTTGATGCTTCGAACCGGACTCTCACACTGAGCAATGGACTCCTCAGTCGTACCTGGCACATTGATGAAACCGCCACCACGACAAGTCTCCGAAACTTGATGTCCGGCGAAGAACTGCTTAGAGCGATCCGACCAGAACTTGCTTTCGAGATCGACGGCAAGGCCTACGAAATCGGGCCCTCGAACAGACAGGCTAATCACGCCTATATCAGCCCAGAGTTTCTTGAGACGATCAGCAGCGAGGCTAGTCCATGGCAGCTCACCTCGATCGACGTCGATTCGCCACAAGAGCGATTTCCCTGGAAACGAACCCGCCACCACGCTCCGACAGCTCAATGGCCCCCTCAAGGAAGCACCGTTCATTTCCACTACGACTACGCCGACCAACAAGCCCTTCCCATGAGCGTCAGTGTTCACTACGAACTGTTTGACGGCATGCCGGCCCTGTCTAAATGGATCACCTTTCGAAACAACGGAAGTACGGATATCAATCTAGACACCTTCAAGGCTGAGATTCTAGCCATCGTTCCCCACGAAGATCCCGTTGAATTCAGAGAGGGGGTCGCTATCACCCCCCCAAACATTCACGTTGAGACGGACTTCGCTTTCGGGGGGTTTACCGTCAAGAATAGCCAACGTCATTCCGTCCACTGGCTACCGGATGCCGAGTGGAATTCACAAGTCAATTGGGCACGGCAAACTCCCTGCCTGCTCGAGGTTCGACCACCCATTGGCCCGGATCAAACGATCCCACCTAATGGCACATTCGATTCCTTTCGAGTCTTTGAACTCATTTACGACACGACCGAGCGCGAAAGAAAAGGCCTTGCTCTCCGTCGACTCTACCGAACGGTCGCTCCCTGGGTCACTGAAAACCCGCTCATTCTTCATGTCGTTAGCACCAATACCGAGACCGTTGAAAATGCCATCGATCAGGCTACAGAATGCGGTTTTGAGATGATCAGTCTTAGCTTCGGCAGTGGCCTAAACATGGAAGATGAGTCTGACGAGAACCACGAGAAATTCCGTCGACTCACTGCCTACGCTGAGAAGAAGGGCATTCACCTTGGAGGTTACTCACTCCTTTCAAGCAGACGCATTAAACCTGACTCTGACAACATCGTGAATCCAGACACAGGCAAGCCGGGCGGACAAACCCACGGTTTCTGTCCCGCTCTCGCCTCAGATTGGGGGCAGACTTACTTCAGCCGTCTAAGATCCTTTTTTGATAAAACCGGATTCCTCCAATTCACCCACGACGGATCCTATCCCGGCGACAAAGACGCGGCACCTCGCCCGCCCCTCCAGAAAGGAGTCAAAGACTCCCAATGGGTCCAATGGAAAATCATCACTGAGTTCTACCAAGAACTGAGAGCCAAAGGGGCCTATGTTCGGGTCCCAGATTACTACTTTCTATCTGGCGCCAACGAGTGCGGCATGGGATATCGAGAGGTCAATTGGTCGCTTCCAAGACTCCAGCAACAACTCCACACTCGGCAGAATATTTACGACGGAACTTGGGAAAAAACACCGAGCATGGGATGGATGTTCGTACCGCTAACTCAGTACCATGGTGGCGGGGCTGCAGCCACGATCGAACCACTTCACCAGAATCTCGCCCACTATGAGACAATGATCGCCAGCAATCTTGGGGCCGGCGTGCAAGCCGTGTACCGCGGCCACCGACTCTACGATACCGATGAAACGAAAGCCGCCGTGATTCGCTGGGTCCGCTGGTTTAAATCGAACCGCGACATCTTGGAAAGCGATATCATTCACTCATCAAGTCGAAGGGCCAACTCACGGGAACCCGATTGGTTCTTCCACGCCAACCCAGCCCTTGAGACCAAGGGATTTCTCGTCGTCTACAACCCCTTAAACCGTGAAACCGCAGTGACTGCCCCCCTTAACCTTTACTATACCGGCATCAAGCAATCCGTCTCAGTTTCAATCAATGGTGGCCCTTCCAAAATCTATCCAATTGACGAACGGCACCGATTAGGTCTCCCGATCAAGCTAGCTCCAAACGAGATTAGCTCTGTATCGTTCACAACGATCAAGTAGCCCAACACCAATCTCCCATCGTGAGACTCAATCCTGGACCCGCTGCGGCACGACTATCAAGTCCTGCCGGCAGGCCAAAACCAAGACCAGCACCGATCAAAACTGAGCGAGGCGATCTTGCCACCGCAGGTTTGACCAGCCCGTGAAATTCCTCCAGGACCAATCCATGCTTAGCCTTCGATTTTGCCTCGCACTCGGCAGCGCCCTCGTCGGATTCGCCACGAACGGCCATGCCCACGAGAACCACGTCGAAAGCCACAGCTACGAAATTCCTAGCGAAGCCGTTGTCATCGGCGAAGGAGCCTTCAAATACCGGCTCATTCCCGGCTGGGCACAGCATAACAGTCGGCAGATCACACTCGGAGAGGGCAAAGCGATCGTGGAAGATTCCCAGGGGCGCATCTATCACCTTAACGGCAGCGCCGACCATTGCGTCGTCGTCCTCAGTCCCACCGGAAAGCTAATCAATGCCTGGGGCAATTTCGCCCCGAGTGCTCATGGACTCAATATCGTCACAGAAGGCGATCGTGAAGTATTGTTCATTTCCGAAAACTGCGCCAACGGCAGGATCTACAAGACAAGTCTCGATGGGAAACGTCTGATGACGGTCTCATGCCCAACGGAATCGGGCCTCTACCCTGACCCATCAATGTTTCGCCCCGCCGAGATCGTCCCTCTCCCAAACGGCGATTTCTTCGTCTTAGACGGCTACGGGAGCGACTACATACTCCGATTCAATCAAGAAGGAACCTTCCTCAGCGCCTTCGGTGGTGATCTTGGTGAAGGCGACGCCCGATTAAGTCACTGGGGGCCACATGGTGCCAATATCGATTGGGCCGATCCAGAACGTCCGGTCCTCATTGTCGGCTTAAGCGATCAAGAGAAAATCAAACGCTTCCGACTGGACGGTAGCCATCTCCAGACCATTCACCTACCCGGATCCAACCCGCGAGACATTTATTTTCATCGCGACCATCTCTTTGTCCCGCACCTCGGAGACGATTGGCCCAAGACACGCAATAATCCTGGATACATTTCCGTGATGGACTACGACTTCAACATCGTCGCCAATCTAGGCGCAAGCTCAGCGGTCTACAAAGACGGTCACCTTGTGCGCATGACCCACAATCAACACGCATTCCATCACCCCCACGGAATTCTCTTGGCCAGCGATGGGAGTCTCTACGTCGTCCAGGATGCCTCAAACAAGGTCTGGCCTATGAAATTTCGCCCACTAGATTGAGCTACCCAGGCCAACAGCCGCACCGATGGCACTCTAAAACTTGCTGCCGGTCACCGAAAAACGCACACGTAGGCTGATCGGAGTGCTACAATTCCAGCTAGCAAAAAACGCCCCGTTCACGGGACGCGTCCCCTAATCCCACACTACTCAGACGCTTCCTCAGCAAAAATGGGGACTCAGGCTATCCTGGCAAGAGAGATCCGCGAACTTGCCGACAGCATTCTTGTTTTAAACTCCCCACCCAGTTTGACGAACACCCGAGCTTTTACGGTTAGTTTCCAGATTCAAGAAAACCTTATCGCTCCTCGTGCTGCAGGAGATCTCAACACCGGGATAGCGAACGTTTCGGTTTGATCCCCTCTACTTCTCCATAAGAAGAGATCCGCCCCTTGGCGGAGAAACCGAAACTGAGATCGTCGCAGGTTTCCGCATCTTACCATGCGGCAGTCACAACGAACTTATCCGCTACTCCTATGGTTTCGTCGCTCCCTACTTCAACAACGATCGGCAGGGATCCAATCTCTGAGTCAATCCAAAGGCAATTCGAGATATGAAAGTAACGAATCACGCACTGCCCCCTTTCGGCTCCACATCCATATTTACTTGGCACTGCTGGTGCTATGGCTGGCCTGTGGATTCATATAACGAGCACTAGAAGCTCGCCCCTCCCTTCGCCAGCAAGCAAGCACTGCGGCGATAGCGCAGGTGTTTGTGGGCTCCCCTTCAAAAAAACTTCGCCGCAGGCGCAAACCACGCGCGCGTCCGCCCACAATAAGCCTGCGCGCAGGGAGCCCGCCCTGTAGGGAACGCTAGTGACCGGAAGGGTCTGCGGCTACGGCTGGCGTGCGTGCACGACAGAAAGAGCTGCCGACGGGCGGCCGTAAGCCCAGCGACCGCCATCCCCCAACCTGCGCGCGAGCCCTGGCGCGTCACGTGCGGGGCGGCTTCAAAAATCTCTGGCCGGAACGGCCACACACTTTAGCCCTATTAAGCACGGGACGTGACAGGGCGGTCGTTCAACACTGCGACCTTGGTGGGCTTCGCTCATCGCGGAAGCGCGAGCGCGCCCCACGTAATAAGAAGTATTCTTTTCTCGAATCTTGAGACCCGACCCCAATGCCTACTAAAACGGCGACGAACCACCGCTAACCCTAGAACAAATTGAGGAAACATCTGTTTCCGAGCGACCGCCCGGCACGGCGGAAAAGAGTGCCTAATAAGCAGCCCTCGAAAGGCTCCGACTGCTAACCGGAGCTTACGATTGGTAGACACCATACGCGTTCGCAGCCTCAAGCAGACCACATTAAAAGCCTTCCCCTCGAGAGCGTCCCATCGCCTAGCGTGAACGCCATGCTAACCGGCGTATTCGATATCGCAGTAGAGCAGCGGGTTCGGGTTCCCATGAAAACTACGAGATGGGCACTGTGGAGTCCCCTCCCAATGCTTCGTGTCTCAGGCATCCTTTCTGGGCTGTGGTTTACATTTCAGATCCCAAAAGTCGGTTGGAGATCCAATGTAACCTTGTCCACGGACATACATATGCAAGGCAAGCGGGGAGGGCCGAAAGGAGGCATTCATCGAGTTAAGATCGAAGCCACCGCCGCCCTGGTTGAAGATACTGTCTTCACCACTGATGAGATCGAGTGCCCGAAGATGATCAAACTCACGATCTAGCCGATGGAGATCCTCTACGCCACAGACCGTGCAAGCTGTGTCAGCCGTGATCTTGATCACGTCTCCATAGGGCCAACCAACGTTGGATTGGTACTTTTGGGCATTTTCACAGACATAGTTCAAAATCCGAACCTGTGATGCAGCTAATTGGGAAAGTAAGCCAATGAAGATTAGATTGCTGTCATCCCTGCCACTCTCCGTGCATGCCGAGGCTAAGAGCCCTGCCCAAACCTGTTGCACATGATCCTCATCAGACCAGGAGCCCTTTTCGATTATTTCGCAAACAATTCGGGGATGGGCGGACACTTTTCCTAGCAAGGATCCATCGATTTTTGATTCGGCAAGAGAGGTTATCTTCAATGCACTCTGCCGCCGCCAATTGCTCACCTTCTCTCGCAGCAAAAGCCCAAACTCCTCTGCGGCTGGAAGGCAAATTCTGCTGAGGAACGCCGACGCACCCCCCACTGTTGCAGTAACAGTCGTATTCACCGCATCAGCAACCGGTTTGACTCCCAGAATGTCTAGGCTCTTGTCTTCTCCTTCCTTCATAACGTTGAGGCAGCTTTCAAAGCTGGCGAGAACCTATTCGAACAAATAAGCAGTATCCAAATGAAACTATTGAGGGATTGCCCCAATGCGATCCCTCCCCATCACTTCTTTAGCCGTCTATATGGAAGCTCGAGGTGATGACGCTTAAGACTAGCTTCATAGACCCCTAAATACTGCTCAATTAACTCTGCAGCTTCATCCAAGCATCCATTGCACTCCTCTGGATCCTCCGACACATTGAGACGAGCCTCTTGAATTAATGAGAGTATATTATCGAGACTGTCACCTTGTAATACTACGCCCGGGAACTTTCGTCCCGGAACCTGCACAACAGGACAGTTTACGTCATCCGACAATTGTTTGATTGGCGAATTCATTTTTGTGGAGTGATACGGAGAAATGGCAAGGTTTCATCCAGCGGCCTATTAAAAACATCCATCCCGGTTTCTCCCCGAGTCGGGTGAATTTCGCCTCCCGCTGTCCCTCTAGGCAGTTCGCGTCGCGCCCTCTTACGCATCTTGCTGCTACCGCCGTCTCGACCAATTATGTAATCAAAATCAGAGTCCGGACGGGCCGTCCCTTTGGCACGACTCCCTACAACGTGCACCTCAACATCGTACTTATTAGCAAAGTCTTGAACCTTTTTTAAATGACTGGGAGTGAGCGAAGGCTTCGGTGCACGCGTGAAACATTTTCTTATCAAACCACCTGCCTTTCCACGCCCCTTACCGGCAGCCTCCAATAAATCGTCAATAAACTTCCAGCGGCTGCCCCCTACCGGGGCTGTTACGATCTCTGTAACAACAACATTACGCAATTGACGTGCCTGTTCTCGCCCCTCAGCCAGGTCTGCCGGATTGGCGATGGATATCGGAGAGATACCGGGTACATTTAGATTATCAGGTAAGCCCCATTCATCGGTTAGCCCCCACGGATCAACTCGATTCACCGGATCATTCCCCACGAACCCATACAGGTTAATCCCCCCCGCTTCTCCAATCGTATCCTGATTAATCCATCGTTGCAGTGAAGGGTCGTAGAACCTTAGACCAGATCCTACTCCGTGATTTCGCCGGCACACAGTCTCGGGAGTGCTTACGGCCAGATCAATTACCTCAGTCTGGTCATGGCCACCAAGAGGCAGGACGGCTTTGGGCGCAACTATGGCGTTGACTGACGGGAGCGTCAGCCACAGCAGGAGCAGTGTAAGGATGCGCCAGGAGCCCATGCCCGTTAACTCCCGAATAGCTCTTTCCTGGCTTCTTCCGAGGTCATTGGCTCGGCAAATTCGGTAGCCTTAATCATTAGTGTTCCACTTCCACCCTGTATCGTACGGCTTCCGAGTTCGATGTCGATGTGGCTGACAGATGCCTGATAATCTCGGTAATACCTTAAGAGAAAATCTAACCAGAACTCTAGGTCGCAATGGATCAAGCGAAGGTGAAACAGGTTTTGATCCAACTGCTCTACAGCACTTTGCTCATCATTATCGATTGAGATTTTTATTTTGGCGGAAGTTGAAGTTGAATAATAAGTCACTCCCTCAACATAGGAGCCAGATAGTAGATTTAATCCAAGAATCAACGGACTAAGTTCATTGTGGCGACAGACAACTGTCAATGCCCAAGTCCCTTCAGAAAACTCTTGAAAAGAAATGGGAAGGCTTGAGGGAATCTCGTGATTCATTTTGTTTTGAGGTTGGGCCAGTTTAAGTGCCAATTCTCTATGACTTCTCCCGTCTCAGGGTTGATCCTCTCAAGATGGACATGAGAGTTCTCGGTATCTATCGGCTTAGCCCTATACTGCCATCGACCGTCTCGACTTCTTAGTTTGTTATCGCCAATATCAATAGGATCCTTGCCGACTTTCTCCCTCGCAATCTGACGAGCCTCGCCTTCGCTTGAGAAGTTTGCACCCCTTTGTTTTGTTCGTTTCGTTTGGAAGTCTCTAACAAAAGTGCATGCCTTAGTGCCCAGCTTCGGCAGATTCTTGACCGTCATGGCGGCCGCGAGTGCATCATCCGCCGTTTCGACAACAGCGCCCGCATAGGGATTCCAGAGGTAGACTTCCTCAACTACCTCATCAATATAAGGTTGTGCATACTTCTCGAATAGGTAACTGGTGCCGATTGCTCCGCCCATCCAGTATCCGCCTCGGGCTACCCAACCCCAAACAGCTCTCCCATCGGGGTCGACAAAGTTCACGGGATCATTCCCGACGAACCCATAAAGATTGATCCCTCCCGCTTCCCCAATCGGATCCTGATTGATCCACCTCTGTAATGAAGGATCGTAGAACCTTAGACCGTAGTAATATAGCTCAGAGTACGGCTGAATCTCTTTGCTTGAGTATCCGTAGCGATTGGTCTGAGCTAAGGGACCTGCCAAGCCAAGCAGATTCCCGTAAGGATCATAGTGGTATTGAGCAACAACTCGGCCTGCCGTGTTGATCATGGCCGTGATATTTCCATTTCCGTCAGCGTGATAGAACGCCGTTCGATCTGTCCCACTTGAATGATCGGTGTAGGCAAGCATGCCTCCGATCCCCCCGGCGCCACCCAGACTGCCACTCAAATCAAGGCCCCGAGTATAGGTCACAAGTCGAGCACCATTATCTGCGGCATCTCGTTCTTGGACGACGTTCATGCCGTCGTAGATGAATTGGACGTTCGCCACGGTTTGCCAACCCGGCAGGGTCGCCGACCAGAGCGAGGTGATACGTTGGCGCATCCGACCAAAACCATCATAGGTGTAGAGATGCTGCACTTTGCTCAGCTCCTCGTACTTCACGAGGCGGTTCTCAGCGTCATACTCAAAGCTACGACTGCCGTCACTCAAGAGGTTTCCGTTGGCATCATAACTGTAGGTAACATTGGCCGGGAGATTGAGGGGACTAATGTGCGTCAATTCTTCTCCGCTGGTGCTAAGCGCTTTGGTGAAGATATCATTGAGCCCGTCGTCAAGTGTGATTCCTGCCCGAGCATAGGTCTTGTCAGCATAGACTTCTCCAGCCACGTCGTTGATTTCTATAGAACTTAGGCTACCGCGCGCCATTCCAGAAGCCGTGGCCGTGCCGCTACGTGCTCCCGTGCTCAGCTCATTGCGACTGTTGGAGACTAGCGTGCCGACGAGTTGGTTGCGGTCACGCTGCGCTAGATTCCAAGCATCATCATAGTCATAGCTTAACTGCTCGTGCAGTCGTGGAGTCAAATCAGATTCTTTGCCGATCGCACTGGTCAATTGACCGTTGGAGTCATAGGCGTAGTCAACCAGATTTCCTGCTAGAAAAGTTTGCTTCGTGCGTTGGTGGCGATCATTGAAGACATAGGCGTGCCGGTTGAGAGCAACATTGCCATCATCTTCAAGTTCCGTCTGCGTCAGACGGCCAAGACTATCGAAGCTTTGATTAATATCATGACCTCCGGGTAGATCGATTCGTTCCCACAGCCACGAGCTTTTTGGCAATGTCCCCGTTCCATCGGGATAGGCATAGCCGAATACGCCGGAAGGTCCCGTAAGAGACGTAAGGCGTTCAGCTCCGTCATAGAGGTAGCTTTGCACCCAGTCGCTCCCGCTCTGAGCGATAGTCATTTGGCTACGTCTTCCCGCAGTATTGTATTGGTAGCTCACTTGATCATTCGCAAGCGGTCCGTTCTCGCCAGCGAATAAACCTGAAGGCGTGTTGGTGAACGTCGTCAAGCCAAAGCCATCATTCATACTGACTAGACCATTGCGAGCATCGTAGCCAAAACTCACATCAGGTGTGTTATCACTGTAATCCACCGTTTTCAAATTACCGACGTCATCATAGACATAGGCCGTCACCTCAAGCAAGGCGTTGGTCCGGCTTGTTACCTGTCCTAGCAAATCATAACCAAGACTCAAGACGGTTTGATTAGCTGCGTTCTTCTTGGTTTGCATTCTTCCCTCGGAATCATATAGCCAAGTGGTGATCTGGTTTTTACCATCGCCCAAGGTCAACAGATCCCCTGCGGCATTGTAGGTATAATCGAGTTCTTCAAGATTTGGCGTGGTGACGCGGGTTCTTCGAGCCGCTTCATCATACAGATACTGGGTCGTGTTCAGCATTTGATCTTGGAAACTGACCATACCACGGGCCGAATAGCCAAAGGTTTCCACTTTGCCGCTCGGATCCGTCCGGGTTAGTAAGCGTCCCAAGCGATCAAAAGCATTGGTCACGCTCACTCCATGAGCGTCAGTAACGCTGATCGGTCGATCTTCCTTATCGTAGATTACAGATAACTCAACCCCACTCACGGTATTGCTCACCGTCGTTAACAGCCCTTGGTGGTTGTAATAGAATCTCCGTATCGATAGAGCGTTTGTTCGCGATGTCAGTTGCCCTAATTCATTGTAACCCAAATCAACATTTCCTTCGTTGTTGGGATAGGTAATTCCGGTGCGATGTCCTTGCAGGTCATGGGCGAGGCTGGTTTGGTAACCCAGAGCATCCGTAACACTTTCCAAGGCCCCGCAATCACAGTAGGAGAATGCGTTGGTTTGATTGAGAGCGTCGATTTGTTGAGTCATCCGCCGAAGCCCATCAAATCGAAATTCCGTCGTATTGCCTTCGCGGTTTCGGGTCCAGGTTAGATCTAAAATTGCAGCGCCGCCGGACATGCCATTGGCGGTGTAACCAAAAGCCTCGTGAGAACCATCCGGGTAGTCGATTCTTGTCGGCCTTCCTAAGGCATCAAACGTAAACGTCCTTGTGAAGCCACGCGCATCCGTATAGGTCTTCAACTCTCCCAATGCCCAGGTAAATGATTCTGTCCGAGACACGGGGGCATCGGAGATTTGCTGGAGATAGTCATCTGTCCCATAGGTAAAGGTCCGTGTTAAACCCGTTGGGGTGCTCAGCGTTTGAA
Source organism: uncultured Verrucomicrobiota bacterium (assembly GCA_913061285.1). Classification (GTDB taxonomy): domain Bacteria; phylum Verrucomicrobiota; class Verrucomicrobiia; order Limisphaerales; family AAA164-E04; genus UBA2970. Next base: position 12,790 of record CAJXVR010000064.1, read on the forward strand.
GTCGATCCGATCCATCATAGGTAAAGCTTGTCGTATAGCTCGTCCCACCATCGGGGAACACTGTGGTACTCAGGAGCTGATGGTTTCCGTTGAAAACGTTGGAACGGACAGTGAGGTTCGAGAAGTCCGTCTCGGTCAGCAGATCAATATGATTGCTAGCGTAGGTGAAATTGACCGTCCTCAGCCCTACCGTGCCATCGGATTTCGTATAGGTCTCCGTCTTGAAGGTGATTTTGCCGAGATCATTACGCTGAAAACTGGCGTAGGCAATGGTTCCATCCGAGCGTTTCAAGGCAATGAGTGACGGGAGAACATCGTCCGCAATCCGATAGGTATCAACTTTGTTTGGGTAGTCATAGAAGGTGACCAAACCCTCACTCGAACCATCCATCGAAGGCGCTTGTTCATAACTCAAGGTATCGACATGATCTTGATCTTCCCAGAGCCAATGTCGAATGCGGGCTCGTTTAAAATGGCTCCAATTCAGATTCGTTACCGAAACACCACTTCCCATCGCTCCCCATTGGAGAGGATTCCAATAAAACGAATTTCGATGATTACGAACCGTTTCTGCTACTAGCGGATTTCCAGAGGGAAGATCAAGCGTGTTAGCAGGAAAGAGCAAGGTCCCCGGCCCTGTCCCATCAAGATCGTCACCGGCCGCAGGGTATTGGTCGACTTGAAAGGTTTCAGGCATGCCGTTAGCGTCGTCATCGATTAGCACATAGGCCGATGTCAATCCTTCTGGTTCCGTGATGACCACCGATCGTTCGAAGGCAGGAGATGTAGAGATCTCGGTGAAGGCGAACTGAGTCATCCCATAAGGTGTCGTGATCGAATCCACCCACCCATTGGCGTCATATCCGATGGAACTGCTGATTCCGGCTGCATCTGTGATCTGAGTGAGTCGCCACTCCAGATTTAGGTAGGTGTATCCGAAGTCCACGCTTCGGACCGTTTGGAGAGGACCTCCCACAGGCATCTGTAATTCGACCTTTGTTACAAGATTTGGATCACTCGCGTGTTGGTAACGGAAATAGGTCTGATTTCCACTGGTATCCTGAACATAGTCCAAACGGTGGCCCGCATCGTAGTGAAAGGTAACCTCATCGCCATCAGGCGTGACCTTCTTTGACATATAGTATTCACCTGCGAAGGAGTCGTGATGTGCATATTCGGTGATACCTCCATTTGGACGGTGCAGTCGATACCCGCCACCAGTCTGTATTTTCTCTAGAGTCGAATTGTCCCAGGCGTTTCTTTCGCTCATGGTTGCACTTGAGGGCTGAAATTCATACCAAGCGATCCGACCGCCTGGATGCGCGATTGTTACATCATCCGCGTTCTGGGCGACAGCCACTGATAGCCAACTGGCATGCCAACCGAAGCTGAAGGAGGTTTCTTGAAAAAGCGAATCTGGATAATCGCCAACCCGTTGACGATGGCTCAGAGTCAAGGCCATCTCTGGTCCCCTACCCGGCGTATAGAATAAGGGTGTATCCTCAATCCAGGTGTTTAAAAAGGGCTCCGAAACTCGCCAAACGGGCATGCCTCCGCTTTGGATCGTTGCACAATCAAAGCAATCGGGTCTTGATGAATCGCTAGGAGTGCCAGGATTATTTCCACCGGGTCTGTTTGGTCCCTGGGCACTGTTTCCTGGAGCGCTGATTCCACCTGGCAATGCGTTTGGTCCACCGGAGGGATTCGTCGCTCCTCCTCGCCCCGGAGGCCCGTAGGCGCAGCACGGATCATCTTCGTCACAGATCGGCCCATCTTCATCGTCTAAAACCAAACAAACACTACCACGACCGATCACCTTACTCGCCTCGCTTTCTGAGAGACTCTCAAATCCAAGATTGGACGTTGAATCAGGAATCAAGAATGCCCCCGAAATCTCCCGGTTCAAATCAGCCAATTCGACCCAGACCACGCGTCCAGCGCTAGGATCAGAAACTTGGATTCGATCGCCATCTCTTGCGATGAGCGCTACATAGTGATTTCCCTGATAATGAGCCACAGACGGCACGGGCAGCGTCGCTCCAGCAGTCCATTTGACAGCCTGCACGGGATAGCCTGAACGCCTTCCTAGAGCTACCAAATCCTGCAATGACAATCCGTAGGCCTTTGCCCTTTCGCTGAGCAATTTGTCATGATCATGACCTTTTCTATCGGCACGGGCCATTGCAGCGAGTGCGAGCACGCCACAGCGCAAGCCTAACTCTGGTTGTTGATCGAGACGTTGATAGACCTCAAGCGCTCGAGCCCAGGCGTCGGCGGCAGCGCCTCCCATTAGAGGACCAGTCAACTTGTTCTTTCGCAGCGCGTCAAATTCCTCGATCTTTCCCAAGCGAGCCAAGAGCAATGCTTGCTGAGCAAAAGCCCGATCATGAAGACGTCGATCTTCTGGTTTTGAACCATTGCGAGTTTTTATCTCCGCTTGCTCCAAATGTTCCAGGGCCTTAGAGTAGACAGTCCGTTTTCTGTAGTAGACGGCCAAGTTCTCGCGGATCGATGGTCCGAAGGATGTCTCTGGGCGGCGTTCAAGGTAGGCTTCGAGATCTGTAACGACATCCATTTCATCGCGGTTTGACGCCGCAGCACTGGGCTGATTAGGTTTTCCAGCTGAATCTTCCGGTTCTTGAGTCCCCGTGATTACACCTAGCAATTCCTCAACTTCGGCATCACTAGGAACGCTTGAGCCGATGGATCGAAGGGGCCTGGGCAGGGCACGACTTTTGGCCTGAATGGATTGATCTGCTTTAACGATTGCTTGTCCAATATTGCGCGGAGCAATGGATTGGGCGTCAATTTGACTAAGCGAGCTCATGGCAAGACATAGCAAGATCCCCCCTCCGATTGCCCTCAACAACTGGGCCGAAATCGACTGCCCCCCGTTGTCGGTTGAAACAGAATTGACAACCACCATAGCTCTGGATGTATCGAATTGTTCGTTGTTCATTCCCTTGCTCCCTAAGGTTGCCGCACTGAATGCGCTGGTTGAATTGTTATCACACGGTTTTCAAAGGATTGATCAAGGCTCCAATCCTCGAGAGAAAATAAGTCCCGACCTACGGCAAATTCCATGAAGTCAGCAACTCCGTCGGCATCAGTATCTAAGATATTCGGATCGGAGCCGAGATAGTACTCGTAGAAATCATTTAGATCGTCATCGTCTGAGTCCGTATCGTTCCAATTTGAGAAGTCAGGCGGATTGTTATAGAGACCGTCACCGCTCGTATCCTCATGAATATCTAGGATTCCATCGCCATCGGTATCCGATGGCCAGTAGTTGCCGAACACAATTGAAAGAACTAGCTGAGTTGATCCAGAGTATACACCATCGCTCACTGTCAACGTGATCGTCACGTTCCCGGCTTGATCTTGCTCAGGCGTGATCTGCAAGTCTCGATAGACTCCAGTTCCTGACACGACAATCTTCGAATTCGAAACAATCGACTGATTGTTGGAAACGGCAGTCACGGTTAAAGCACTCGCTGGCGATTCCCCGTCGGATACAAAGACAACATTGTCTCCAAACAACACGAAGTTTAAGTCAATGGTGGCAGCAGGGATTGAAAGAATTTTAGGTGCTTCATTGATATTGTTGACACTAATCGCAAATACTTCGTCGTAGCTGGCTGCTGGACTCCCGTTGTCCGTCGTTCGAATCGTCACACTATGACTCGTTGCACTTTCGTAATCGAAGCTAGATGTTGCTCTCAGTGTCGTCCCACTAATATTGAACTGACTTCCTCCTGAAATAATCGAGTAAGTGTGACTTTGTCCACTGTCTGGATCACTGGTTGTCAAGCTCCCGACTACCCCGTTGACCCCAGCATTTTCATCGATGCTTGTGCTTGTCAGACTGATATTGGTTGGAGCTTCGTTCACATCCGTGACCGTTACGGTAACATCCTCTGAATCATTAGGATTAGGCGTTAGAGTTGCATCGTTCACCATCACAGTGACGTCATATACCCCCTGCAACTCGTGGTTGAGCGTCACTGAAGACGTAAAGCGTAGAGTGCTTCCATTGACGATCTCAAAACTATTGGCATCAAAACCGCCAAGCGACAGGTCATTTGTTCCCAATCCATCAGAATCATTTATCGTAATTGTAGCGATATCAATAGGTGTGGAAGAATTCTCCGCGACACTGGTGACAATATTGGACAGAGCCAGCGTAGGAGGTCCGTTAACTGCGGGATTATCAGGTAAAGCTCGGTGGCAGAAACCCACAAGAGCGACGCAGACTAAACTCCTTAAGATGGCCCTCAAGCAGTGAATCCTCTGGAGATCGTCCGAGCGAAACGTTGGGAAACAAGGTGAACGCCTTGAATGATTCATCCCTCACCTCCGTTTTCAGCATTCCTCAGTTCAATCTGTCGCCGAGCATTGGCAAGTGCGATTGCGAATCGAGGATCATTCTGAAGGCTTGGAGCATCAAGTGGCTCAACATTGAGCGAATGGGCTCCGATCAATCCAATAGCGGTCAACCTCAATTCAGGTGGGGATTCTGGACCAAGCAACTCGCGGCTGTAAGAAAATGCGCCTTGAGAATCCCGATCTGCAAAAAGTTGGAGTGCGGTTGCACGGGACAGCGAACTGTATTCAGAGTTCTCCAAGATCTCCTTGGCCCTCTGCTGAATCCGAGCTGAAAGTTCGCCTTTGAGCCGACGCAGACTCAACAAGGCCGTGCCGGCGAATGAATGTTCCTTTAAATCCGTCGCCACCCAAAGCTGTTCGGTCAGTTCTACCAATGCGCCTGATTGCCAGGGCACGGTGCTCTCGTTCAATAGCTCAGCCCATGATCCCATATGTTGAATAGCGTAATCGCGAATTACATCAGGTTGAGCTGGATCTTCTGAAAGAGCGACCAAGGTTGAAGTGAGGGATTCGATTGGAGGCCGCTGATCTTCAAGCCACTCAATAAGATCATTCTTAATGGATGCCTCAACCAGATCGGAACGACCGTTTTTATCCAGCCCCGTGGAATTGAGAAGAAAACCGTGGAGTTCTTCCAACAACCCGTCAGTTAGTGGTTCCGCCTGAATTCGTCTGAGGGCTAGATTGCGGCGACTATAGCTCGGCCGCGGGGAGAGCGTGTGGCCATCCGATGACAGGGCAAAGAGATAGGTCAACTCGGGGAGCTGTTCGTAAATAGTCGGCTCAACGACAGGTTTCGACGTCATCGAATCCTTTGGCACCAAGTTTGCTAATTTTTGAACAACGTACGGAACCGGATTCGACTCCGATGGTACTTTGGGTGGCGCAACCTCCCTGTGGGAAAGCGTAAGGAAGAACACAGCCGTGAGGGCGATAAGTGCTCCGACCGCGTTAACCCATTGTTTTCGATGGCTCATCCGGTGTTTCATTAGAATTCGTTGATTTTCCGAGTTCCTTGAAAAGTGTTGATTTCGTGACAGATCGAAGTCTTCGAGGTCGATGGCAGAAAGAAGGTTTGAGTGAGGATTCCTAGCGGGTTGAACGCCCTCGCTGGGTAGCGTTCACGTAGCGACCCGGTAGCATGCAAGACACCTCCAGCAAGCACCTTTCCCTCCACTCTCACGGTAGAACGAATTGGCATCATGATGAGATCCACTTCGACGTTGCGACTGCCGTCGTCAAAGGTCTCCGCCACTCGAGCAGGTCCCATGTGATTGCCATGGTCGAGCCGAAATCCTTCGACAAGAATCTGTTGCAAAATTGGACCACCGACACCCAATCTCAGATTAATGTATCGGGTTACGGGATCAAAACTTCTCAGTCTATAACGGGTGGCGCCGTCAGGGCTGGCAAGCTGATTCAACTCAACCAACGGATCGCTCTCAAACTGCACCGAATCGGCAAGCTCTGGCGAAGTCCATTCTCGCCAGTGACCGGCAATGGCGGCGATAGCTTCCACGGCAACTGGAGCGACAACAGTTACTAAGACAATACGTGGTTGGCCTCGCCCCATAAAAACTTGCATCGCGAACTGCCCGGGTTGATTGAATTGATGGACCACTGTTTCGCCTTGGGCAATTTGATAATGATTGCCTTCGACAGCAACCGCTGCCGTGCTTCGATCGCTCCGACCCGAATCCATTGTGAACAAGAGTGAATCTCCCTGCCTGACGATCAGTGGTCCAGTAGTGGCGAGATTGGTCGGTTTCCACGTTACTTGGTGGCTCTGAAGCAGTCCATTATTCTCGAAACCAAGATCCACTTGAGTGGCTTGTTCGGGATCCAGCGGCAACGCCAGACTCCATCGTTCACCGGCCCCGGGCACCACAGGAATAGGCTTGCCAGAAACTTGAGCGTCGATGAATTTCCAGTAAAGTGCCCGGCCTTCCACTGTCGCAGGGGACACAAAACTCTCGAGTGAACTATCCACTCCGTTGGATCGTGCCAATTCAGTTTCCATCCAATCGGAAACTTGATTTTCGTTTCTATCAGGACCATCCAATCGCTGCAATTCAATACCAGAGAGTCGTAAAGCCCGGCCTGGCAAGGTGTTGTCCCAATAGATACTGAGATGATGCGTCCCTGCTTCAAGCCATGGAGTCAGTTGGCGACCGATCTTCGCATCGCCGCCAGTCAAAAGGCGTCGACTCAAATGATGCCCGTCCACATCTATCCAGAGGAGATAATTGGGATCCGGATGCGGCCAGGCGGCTTCACCCGCAATTTCCAAAAGATACATCGCCGCCTGCGAAACCTGAAATTCGTAATCGATTCTTCCTCGTCGGGACGTACAAACGACCCCTTCTTCATCGACTTCCCAATTCCCAAGCGAATCGGCAAATGATGATGGATCGAGAGTCTTTACCACCTGCAGAACTGTGTCGGTGCCGTTTGGCGCCGGCGGGCCCAAGGGCCCTTCATTTTGATCGCGGTAGATCTCATCCGAATCGCCCACGCGGGGGAGCCGAGGTCCACTACCACGGCCAACGAAACCGAAGGTCTCGGCTCCCATTTGCGAGTAGAGTTGGGATTGAGGAATGACTTGTCGAACGGTGGAGGGACTGCTCCAACGGAGCGACGCCGAGGCGTCCTGGGCGGCTTCGTAGTATTCCAAACGAATAGGATAGCGTCGTCCGCCTTCTAGCTCGATTTTGATACTGCGCGGATAGGCCGAGGAATCGCGCCAATCATCGATCAACAACAGACCGTCCAACCAGAGCCGCGCACCGTCGTCACAAGCCAGTTCCAGGGTATAGATCTCGCTGTACTGGGCCTGGAGTTCGCCCTCCCAATTGACCGTGAAGTAATCATCGGTCAAACCGCTCGTGGGAGATGTTCCATCCGGCCAATAATAATCTATAGGACCTTCGACTTTGGCTATGCTTTGTGTCGTATCGGAGTAGGTTGCGTTGAGACCAAGGCCCGTTCCAATGAATGGCGGGATTTTCCGCCCACTGGAGGGCAATGGTTTCAGAGAAATGTCGTCCAGTTCGACCGTGGCTTGAGCCGCCATGCCGGCTCCCTGAGCAGCGATGCCGTAACAGACCTCTACCTGAGGGACGAATGGTTCGTGGCCGAGCCACCGCCAGGTTTCGCCGTCGGTGGATTCGTAAAGACTGACTTGATCGCCGCGACGTTCCAGCTTCACCCATTGGGCTTGTAGACCGAGGCGTTGCATTCTGGCGCCGTGACCGGCCTGTTCGCGGCAGAGCACCCAGCTCTCACGCGAGGGCGAGACCATGACGGCGACGAACGGACTGGTCGGATCAGTTGAAGCGCGAACCATCACTCCAGCCAACGTAAGGCTTGGTTGCGATTCGATATCCGCAATGCGAGCGATCAATTCGTGGTCGCCGCGCTTGGGTCGATAGGAGAAATGAAATTTATCTCGGGTTACGGATGGGAAACGGCCATCCACTTGGCCGTAGCGAGCGGAGGTGGCGGTGAGGCGCTGGCGGGCGGCCTCGTTCACACCCTGCGCACGGCCGTCGGGACCGGCAGCACTGAGGTCCAGGCTTATCCAGTCGGGTGCTTGATCAACAGACTTCGTGCGACCGGCAAGAGCCCCGGGATGTTTACCATCAGAATAACTTCCTATGAGGAGGGTTGCCACAGAGCGGACGGACGTCTTGTGCAGCGCAGCAAAGGAAGATTCGGCACTTTCGATTGTCAGCCTAAGATCATTAGGAACGGCCTGGCCAGGTTCGATGGCAAAAGCACGTTCCCAAGCATCGGGCACTTGGTCGTTGTCTGTGTCAGCAAGTTGAGAGTAAAGCTGGCTTTGAGGGATGGTTTCCTTGGCGGTGGAGGGGCTACTCCATTCCAGTCGGACCATGGCATGGGACCTGGCTTCGGTGTAATCTATGCGAATATGATACTGCTTCCCTGCCTCAAGGTTCACTAAGGCCGCGGTCTCGGTAGCTCGATGCTCAAACCAGTCGTCAATCAACAAACGACCATCCAACCACAACGACGCCTGTTCATCGGCAACCAAATGCAACAAATAAGGCTCAGAGTATTGAGCTTCCAACAAACCCTCCCAACGCACACTGAACTGGTCCGTCGGCATTCCTTCGGCCGGACCCTCCTGCCACCAAATGAACTCCAATTGCGGATCGACTCGGCTCAGCACTTCGTTCTCAAAACTTCGATCCTCAAAGTAGCGCCCCCGTAATCCATCCCCTTTGCCCAATTTGGGCTCGACCAACAACTGATTAGCTAGGGTTTGGGCAGAGAGTGAGGAGAACGAGAGATCGGAGAATTCGGCCACGCATTCGACCTTAGGATTGCGAGAACTGACGGCCAGGCCCACATACACATCCTGGCGCATAGGGATTGTGTCCGTGCCGATCCATTCCCATTGCACACCATCAGCCGAATCATAGACATGGAAAGTATCACCTGAACGCACAAGGCGAAACCAACGCGGAAGGCTGACTTGGTTCACGGTGCTCTTGTCGTGGGGATGTAGGTCAGAGAAGCGACGTTGATAGAGTGCGCGATCCTCCAGGCTGGTCATGCCAAGATTCGTGTGCGCGTCGTCCCAAGTTAGGCCCGCGGTTTCCCTTCGACGTAGAAAATGTACGCCGTGGTTCGGGGTCGCCGTCACAAAGGCATTGGCCGCATCGGAATCAAGGCTGGATCGAACCATAATCCCAGCCCGAGCTCGGGGATGCGAATTGCTCATTTCACGGACAAGAGCGATGAATTCACCATCGCCACGCCATGGTTGGTAGGCAAATTGGAATCCATCCCGTGTGTCCCATATATCGCTCCCGTAGCTACTGATCATGTGCTCGCCATCGAGCGTTACGTAGGCACCGGGACTGCCAACATGGCCGATGTCCAAAGATTGCAGAAGCGTAGTCCCGCCGTTGGGATCGGATTGAGCGGTGCCTTCTTGGCCAAGGTCGGAAACATAGATCCCAGCGCCAACCGCGACGAGAAACAGCCCAACGAAAGTGAAACGGGGTACCAGTCGCTTAATGAGAACACTCATGAAAAAGGTTTAACAAAGACTGTTTATATTTGTGAGAACAAGATCGCTTTGGGAGACTATCTCTATCGGCACTAGTTCCCGCCCAGACCAGGAATCGTCGAGGGATAATGAATTCCAATGTTCACGGTCGAGGCTCCTTCCTTCACATCACCCGGCCACGTAGTCGTGTAGTGATATAGACCGGCAGCGGCAGCACCCTGACTGCCCGCATTCTTCAACGAACTGGCGGAAACCTGGTAGTAATCCCCAAAGGGTCCAGAAGAAAAAGAAAGACTCGGAAGAACGATATCTGAAAGCTGAGTACCACCTTCAAATCGACCAGTAGTATTGATGAATGCATTGTAGCCCAAGGTCCAGACTGCCGTCAGCCCATTGAGAGTAGTAATGTTTGGATTTGAATAAAGGATATTGTCCTGAAATCTCCATTGACCGCCAAAGGGAATCAACACAATATTTGCATCCTCGAAAACATTGTGAGAGCTGTCGACGCTCAAGGAACCGTAAACGTCAAAATAAGAAAGATTCAGCAGGCAATTGGAAAGAACTAGACTCCTTGTAGGTTCATAATCAAAGATATAGAATCTCCCGTCGTGAAATTCAGATGAGACAAATTCCTTCGTCTCAATACTACTAGTTCCAGAGGACACCACGAGGCAATAGCTACTTGAAGAGTTACCATCACCTATCAAGATAGAATTCTTCAATCTCAGCGAATTCTGAGTACTCACTTCGCTCTGACAAAGAGAGGAAAAACGCTTAGAAACTCCCCCGGGTCCAAAACTTGATTCTTGTAAAAAGCTAATGGGCATCATGGTAATAGGTTTATGCGCTTCCCCTGAAAAATTCACATCTGAAAGATCATGCAAAAGAATTCCCCCTCCCTTTCCAACACCAATTACAACTCCAGGATTTACCGTGAGACTTCGTGCGACCGGGTTTCCTGAACCACTCGGAACAAATGGTCCGATTTCTAAGTTCTCAATGACGTAGTCAACCCTTGGATAGTGATATCCAATGTCAAAAGCACCATCATTATCCATTGTGAGACCAGCATCCCAAACGGTATCGACAGGCAACACATAATCGTTGGTGAAAACAGTCGGAACCTTTGTAGTCATCCGTCCTAACCGCTCTGCTAGATCTGAGCTAATAGAGCTCGTCCCAGAGTCTCGATAGGGACTCCCATTTGCTAGATAGTAGCCCCCACCTGCAGCTGACTGAAACAAACCAGCAGATGAACTTAGCTCAACGTTGTGGGATTGACCCTGACCAGTGTAAGGCAGTATTTCTCCAATGTTAATCAAAAGACTATTCCTGAAAGTCATCTTGGAAGGATCTAGAGTCAATCCACCCTGATATGTCACATCCTCCATTGTCAGATTAGTCGCATCAAAATCTGCAGTGTATGTAAAACGATAGGCACTACTGACGAGGGCGTTTTCAATTACAATCTTCGAAGCACTATCGGTACTCCAAAAAACTTGATATGTGTCAAAGAATTGGCAATTCTTGGTGACAATCGTGAAAGGAGTCATATTTTCGATAGGAAATCCTATATATGAAAAGCGACAATTCTTTACTTCCACCCCAGAGCTACCATCAAATCCAAGTCCCCGAGTCAAATTAACACGGGACGGATTTCCAGTACTGAACTGAATCGATTCGCCTACGCTATCATCATCGGGCACCGTAAAAATCGTTGGGCGAAGCTCACTATCATTGAATATTGCTGGGCCCTTCAAAATGAGCTGCCCTCGATGTCCAATTTTCACTACAGACATTCCCTCAAAAATTGTCGTACCATAAAAATCATGCGCTCCTACGTGATATGTTGCGCCAGATTTAAAAACATAGTTCGTCACACTTCCGTGCCCAAATGTTGTGTAGTCAATCAAGAATCCAAGAGGAGGTGAATAAGGCTCTGCCTCACGACGAACCGGAGTCAGAGATCGCCCAACAAAACTCGGCAATGGAAGCCTTCGATTCCCAACGCCATTGGCAATTGGTTTTCCTGAATCATTGCGGCCGGAAGGCACGTCTAAACCAAGGCGCGCGAGATGCTGACTTACGACGGTGTAGTCAACGCCTTCGAATAACAGCTTGCGCCCATTCACGTTTCGCCATTTTTTTTCAACCGAGACAAGCTCATCAAAATCGGTCGGCCCTAAATCGGTGGCGAAACCAATGCCATCCCCAATCTTCATTAGACCAAAATCGAGTTGCTCGTCAGCAAATCTCTTCCCGGTTTCACTACCCAGCAACTCCATCGAACGAACATTCCACGGCTGATTCTTGACGGACCTCTTCGGACTTGGAGCCTCAAAGAATTCCGTCACTACTTCCAGAATCGTGTCAGATGAAGGGAAACCGGCTATAGCTTCAGGGCTTGGCAGATCACCTAAGATGATCACCTCTTGTGCAAGCCCTGTCCGTCGATATATATATTGGACATCAGCCTTTAGGCCGGAAAACGCATCCTTGTAGACAAGTCGATTCGGGGGAATCAAGACTCCTTCTGAATTCTTGAGCTCCGCCACAGTCACCGAATCGCCTGAAGCGCGATTTCGGAATACAATCCCAATAATCGATGCCTTCAATCGGACCCCATCCCCATTGAGAATTTCAATAGCCCCTCCCCTTGCGTCTAGGTTCGTAGCAAACTTCACTTGCTGAACTCCCTTTCTAGCGATCGCACCTCCCTCGACCGGTTCAATAAGTTCACGACTCTCCACCCATTCACGCAAGGATTCATCCCAATAGTTCAACCCAGCCCCAAGTTCGATATAGCTTTGAACGTAGCTCGCCTCCTCACCGTTCGGGAGAGATTCTACGATTCGCTTTTCCCATTTAATCTCTGAAGCACTCCGTTCCGTAGCCTGAAACCTCCCTAACATCTCTCCCAAGGGCTTCCGGGTAGGCAATTGATGCGAATGAGCAGCTGCAACAGGACGAAAACTTTGTTGTGCCAGCCCTTCAACAAGGGCCAAGACAAAACCAAGAACGCACCAGATTGGAAGTCGAAATCGAAAAGTCCCTAGTCGTTTCATTATTTGTTTCTTATCCACAACCTCACAATCAACAGTAAATCTAAGAGTAATCGAAACTAGATACAAAAGAGCCAACGTCATCACTGACAATAGAAATCAGATTTGACTTCAATAGATCCCTAATTCCGCAAGCTCCCTTAAACACCAATCTCCCCCTCTTTCCTGAGTGAGACAGATTTACACTCCAAAATAAACAACACTAGAATCCTACCTGCCAGCATCACGGACGCCGGGCATTCATTCTGATTGCATCAATTCTCCCTTGAGCCCTTGAATAGTAGAAAGCACTTCTCGTATCTATCTCAGAACTTCAGAATCCAACCCGCAATCTTCAACCCACCCTCTCTCAGATGCGAAACCGTGCGTCCGTATTTGGTATAAATAGTCGAACCCCCTATTATCTGTCAACGAGAATGATAGATCCTCCGATATATTTGAACTCTACAAGACAGCTATTCGTGCTAAACCATGCGAACCAGCATGCGGGACGGGAATTACTAAAATACCCGTAATGGCGGGACAGAGTAGCCTGTGTAACTTCAACGGAATGAACCTATTACTCCAGCTGCTTGCCCAATTCCTACGATGCGTCTCCTCACTCTTATTGGATTATGGGAGCCAACCATTTACACCTCAAAGACCAAATATTTATTGATGGAGCAAATGCTGGCTTCTCGGTTACGAACCCTCTTTATCGGACGACTTCGATCTGCCAATCTCCACGTCTCTAATCACAAGGCTTTGGGCCAGGCAGTTGCGGGTGCCGAAAACCTCATATCATGCGTTTCCCACAGCTTTCGAAGGTTGACACACATTAAGAAATCTTCGATATACTCGATCATTTCCGTTCACTTGGTTAAAAATCCAGACAGACATCGAGGCTGTAAGAAAAAACGTGTAGGAGGCATAAAGCAGACGAAGGATAGAAAAGCATGCCAATTACCGATGAAATACTAGACGAGATATTAAAGGGCTATGAGAAGCCCGAAGATTTAACAGGGAAAGATGGGTTGCTCAAGGAGTTGCAGAAGCGCCTGTTGGAGAAGGCTCTTGGAGCGGAATTGACATCGCATTTGGGATATGACAAGCACGATCCAGCTGGCAAGAACAAAGGCAACTCGCGCAACGGCAGCAGCAGCAAGACAATCAATGGGGAGTTTGGGGAGCTTGAACTGACGACACCATGAGATCGAAATGGAAGTTTCCAACCGCAGATAATCGGCAAGGGGCAACGACGTTTTGAAGGTTTTGATCAATCGATCATAAGCCTGTATTCCCGAGGCCTGACGACACGGGAGATTGAAGGGCATTTGAAAGAGATTTACGGGGTTGAGGTGTCACCGAGCTTGATCTCAGAAGTGACGGATGCGGTATGTGAGGATGTCAAAATCTGGCAAAGCCGAAGTTTGGAAGAGGTTTATCCGATCGTATATTTTGATGCGTTATGGACAAAGATACGGGACTCCGGGACGGTTAAAAAGGTGGCGGTTTATCTAGCGCTTGGGATAACGATGCAGTTGCATAAGGAGGTGCTGGGGATGTGGACGGCACACAGTGAAGGCGCGAAATTTTGGCTTCATGTGCTGACAGAGTTAAAGAATCGAGGGGTACGAGACATTTTCATCGGATGTGTTGACGGAATCAAAGGCTTTCCCGAAGCGATGGAATCGGTCTTTCCGGCGACTCAGGTGCAGCTTTGTAAAGTTCACATGGTCCGCAACTCGCTGAACTACGTGAACTGGAAAGAGCGAAAGGAAGTAGCATCGGACCTCAAGAAGATATATCGATCAGCGACCGAGACAGAAGCCCAAGAGGCATTAGAAGAATTTGAAGGGAAATGGGATCCGAAATATCCATCAATCAGTAAGAGTTGGCGCCGCCATTGGGCGGATCTGATGACCTTTCTGAAATACCCCCCAGAAATCCGAAAAGCGATCTACACGACCAACGCTATCGAAGGAGTAAACCGATCGTTGAGAAAGATCAGCAAAAACCGAGGCGTCTTACCTCATGAGGCCTCAGTTCTCAAACTCTATTACTTGGCGCTGCATCGCATATCCAAAAAGTGGACGATGCCGATCCAAAACTGGAAAGACGCGTTAAACAGATTTGCCATCGAATTTGAGCTGTCTCTTATACACATCTGACGCTGCCGACGAGCGATCTA
>CAJXVR010000065.1 GCA_913061285.1 uncultured Verrucomicrobiota bacterium
AACCGGAACGTTGGACGAGGACGAAAAGGAAATCATCTTAGAGATCCTTTCCCTGGACGAGAAGACAGTTCGCGACATCATTTCACCGAGAAGTCAAATGGCGACGATACCAAAGGGCCTCGACGCGTCAGAAATGATTAGGGCAGCTACAAAGTATCGACATTCCCGTCTTCTTATTCAAAACGAAGCTGGCACTGAGATTATCGGCGTTTTCGATGCTCAATCTCTCATGCTTAACCCAAACGCAGATGTCGAAAGCCTCATGGAGGATCCAACGTTCATTCCTGAAACGATGAATCTGCAAGAGCTCTTCGCCAGCTTCCAAGACCACCGCAGGCGACTAGCTGTTGTCCTCGATGAATATGGAGAGATTACCGGGGTTGTCACCATTGAAGATATCTTGGAGGAAATCATGGGCCCTGTCTACGACGCCAAGTCAAAGGAGACTTCGAGAATTCAACGCCTGAGCCCAGATCGATGGCAAGTGAGCGGACTGACCACCATCGAAGATTTCGCTCGTGAATACGAGAGAATCGGCACGGTTCCAGAGATCAATACCATGGGTGGCCTCATGGCGTCCCTCCTTGCCCACATCCCGACTTCGACGGTCTACGTCGACTATCGCGGCCTTCGCCTCACAGCTCATCGGACGGGAGACCGGCGAATTGAAGAACTCTTGGTAGAGAAACTCCCTGCTGAGAGGGTGAGGCCCTGAATCAAAATGGATCTTCTTGCCCCCATTCTGTTTCTCGTTCTCTGCGGAGGTTTATCGTTCTTGTTCTCGGGGATTGAAGCCGGATTCCTAGCTCTCAACCCGGTGAGAATTCGACGTCTCGCTCATTCAAACTATTCGGCAGCCAAAGCCCTCAAGAGCCATTTGGATGATCCTGATCCTTTTCTATGGACGATTCTCATTGGCAACACAGTGGCAAATTTCGGACTGGTTGGCTGCTTTGTCGTGTTGATGCAGCAACTGCAGCCCCTTCCACTGCTGGTAAGACTAGGCCTTTGCTTAGTCGCCTTTTTCGGATTCTACACCTTACTAGATCTCTTGCCAAAAATGCTCGTACGCCGCTTTCCAAATCGCATCACGATATTTCTCACCTACCCGTTTGAGCTCTTTTACGCCATCCTATCCCCACTCGTAAGCTTGGTGTCCCAACTAACACCCAAGAGCCATTCGCCCCAATCAAAGCATCCAGCATACAAAACTCCATTCCAAAACAGGGACGATCTGAGGAAGATCATGCAGGAGAGTGCATCAAGCCTGACAATTGACGAACGAACGCTTATTGCCCGAGTGATGGCACTTCAGGACAGAACCGTTCAAACGCTGATGAACGGGTTTGACCCAGCACTTTCCGTCACCCCAAAGCATTCGATTAAGGAAGCGGCGGCAGTTTGCCACACAAAATCTCGATCAAGAATACTGATCCGATCGAATAGAAGCGGAAAATGGAGCACTGTCGGAATCTTCAATCTCAAGCAAATCTTGTATACAGAGAACATCAATTCTTCCGAACCCATCCAGAAATTCACCGTCCCAGTAACGATCCTAAGAGCGGAAACAACGCTCGATGACGCACTACAGCAGATGAAAGCCACTGGGCAACGGCTCGCAATTGTTGTAGACAGTCAGCAACGCGAAGTTGGAGTTGTCTCGATTAATGACATTCTTCGTAGTATTTTCAGCGAGATGAACCTGTAGAACATGATCGACTCCGAAGCTACCATTCTGATCCTCAAGATCATATCCGTCATCGTCCTAGTCTTCCTCAATGGCTTCTTCGTCGCCGCCGAATTCGGGCTGGTCAAACTTAGGGATTCCCAACTCCGATCCCTTGAAAAAAAGGGATCGCGCAAGGCCAAATACGCGCGAAAAGCCCTCGCTAACTTAGATGCCTCTCTCAGTGCCTGCCAACTTGGCATCACGTTAGCCAGTCTCGGACTCGGGTGGATTGGGGAACCCATTTTCGGTGATCTCCTGGCCCCTCTCATGGACGCTCTGGGGATCGAGAGTGAGAGTGTCCGGCACAGTATCGCATTTCTATTTGGATTCACGACAATCACATTTTTACACATCACCGCCGGTGAACAGGCCCCCAAGATGATGGCAATCAACCGCCCTCTAACAACCTCACTGTGGATCGCTCACCCCCTCATTCTCTTTCACCGCATGTCCTATCCCTTCATTTGGCTACTCAACAATGTGTCGACGTGGATGCTATGCCGCATTGGAATCGACACGAGCGGCGGCCATCACACGTCTCATTCCGAAGAGGAGCTCAGACTCATGCTATCTAGTGCCCACATGTCGAGTGGAGGCACGGTGCTCGGACGCCAAATTATTCTCAACGCCATGGACCTTCGAAACAGATTGGTTCGAGAAGTCATGCGACCTCGAAAGGAAATCGTCTTTCTAGATCTCGAGAAATCTCTCACCGAGAATCTCGCATTGGCCGACGAAGAGGAATACTCACGCTACCCGCTCTGCCAGGAGGGAGAACTCGACAAGGCCATCGGCCTCGTTCATTTCAGAGATCTCTACAAACTCAATCCGAAGGAACATTCGACAAACGATCTGAATCGAATCATGAACGATCTGATCTTTGTTCCTGAAACGGCTCGACTTGAGTATGTGTTGGAACATTTTCTCAAGGACAAGCTACACCTTGCCCTCGTCGTCGATGAGTACGGCGGTATCGTAGGCATGGTTACCCTCGAGAACATCCTCGAAGAACTCGTCGGCCAAATTCAGGATGAATTCGATGAAGAAGAACCCCTTGTGAAACAGAGAAACGCAAGCACTTGGGAACTTGACGGAGGAACCCCCCTTCACGATCTTAGTGAAATCATTGGAACCCCCCTACAAGAGGAAGGCATAAGTACAACAAGCGGATGGTTAACCGTTCGCCTTGGTGAATTCCCGAAGATCGGCGACACTATCAAAGTCGACCGATTTGAAATCGAAGTCTTAGAGCTCGACGGAATTCAAGTGGCTAAACTCATTCTTCGTCGTCTCGAAATAGAACCTCAACCCTCGGAAGAAAGCGAAGACTAGTCGCCCCGCAAATCAGCAGCTCTCACTCTAAGGATTTAGTATTTCCTCAAGAGCACTTAGGCAGCGTTCATTTTCGGCCTCAGTTCCCACACTGATACGAATCCATTCCGGCAGCTGATAGGCCCCCATCTGCCGCGTGATTATTCCTCGCTCCAATAAGGCCTGATAAACCCCAGCGCCATCACCGACACGAATTAAGATGAAATTCGCATAAGAAGGAACAAACTCCCAGCCCTGTTTCTTACATCTGGCTTCATATCGTCTCAATTCGGTCCGATTGAGCATCTTTGAGCGCTCAAGATGATCCCCATCATTCAATGCAGCTAAAGCTGCGACCTGCGACAACACACTACAATTAAAGGGCTGTCGAATTTTTTCCAAACCGGTCACTACCTCCTCGCTGCCAAGTCCGTAGCCAAGACGCAGACCAGCAAGACCGTAGATCTTAGAAAAAGTACGCATCAGCAACAAATTCGGCTGTTCTCCAGACCTGAGATAAGGCAAAAGATCTAGAGCATCGTCCAAGTATTCTACATAGGCTTCATCAATAACAAGCAACACGTCCGGAGGCACACTCGCAATGAGATCTTGAACAGATTTCGAATCTGCCAGCGTTCCTGTTGGGTTGTTGGGATTGGCAAGGAATAGAACTCGTGTTTCTGAATTCACAGCCTCGACCATCCCTGAAAGATCGCTCCCATATCGAATCGCAGGGACCGTAATCACGTCAGCCCCAAACAACTTCGCAACAATCGGATAGATAGCGAAGCAATACTCCGAAACCACAATATTTGTATTCGGGCCGAGTAAGGCATGTCCGACGAATTCGATAATCTCATTGGAACCATTCCCCAAGATGATTTGAGAGCCGGGCAAATTCAGTTTCCTACTTAGCGCTTGCTTCAGATAGAAGGCATTTCCATCAGGGTAAAGATTCACAGACTTAATGACTTCAGCCATCTGAGCCATGGCTTCTGGAGAAGGTCCGAGGGGGTTCTCGTTTGAAGCAAGTTTGGCTATCTTTGAATAGTCCATGCCTATTTCTCGTGCGACTTCTTCAATTGGTCGACCGGGCTGATAGACCGGAAGATTCTCCAGGTTGGGGTTCAGTCTTAGCATAGTTGGATTTAGAAATTCAGAGAAAAAAACTTATCTTAAGTAATCGACTTAAGAATCTTGCGCACATCAACGTGCGATCGAATTAAATCCCTTATCAGGGAAATCTTGGCCGTATCGTCGGGCCGGGTTTTGACAATCAAATCGTGAACCCTAGACGTGACCTCGTAGCTTCCTTCACGAGTAAACAAGACCGGATAGGGTAGGTTTCGAATCTGCTCACGCATTTCTGCATTAGGTCTCAAATCATCCGTGAGGATAATACCTGATAGTTTAACTGGATGCCTCCCGACCTTCCCTGATGCAACTGCATGGATGAGATCTTCCCTATCTCCAGGCGTAATCAATAGAGTTCCCGCACGAAAAAACTTGGAAGCATGAGCAGCGCTCATCGCGCCGACGACCACATCGTCAACGATATTATGAATCGCCTCAAGTCCATTGAGCGGAGTGGCATGCAACTCGTCCCGGATAAGATCCATCGTTGGACTCGAAAGCAACCGAACATGAGGAATCACGCCCAACAAATCAAGCCCTCGCCGATGGAGCCCTTTGCGAGCAAACTCAGTGATCTGTTCAACCTTGTCTGGCATCACCTTATTAAGAATCACTCCCACAATTTCGACATCCTCTTTCTCAAACAACGCCTGATTAAGAGCAATTTCGTCAATCGGTCTTCCGATCCCACCACGGGTAACGATCACGACCTTCGCCCCAACTAATTTGGCCACACGAGCATTTGACAGGTCAAAGACCGCGCCCACGCCGGCGTGCCCCGTTCCCTCACAGATAACAAGATCCTTTTCCCAAGCAACCCGATCAAAGGCATTCTGAATTCGACTAACCAGAGCCTCATAGTTCGAGGCCCTCAGGTATCTTCGGGTGAAATCACTCTCGACAGCGATCGGGCTCATTTCATCTAAAGGACAATTAAGTCCATAGACACGATCCATGAGCACGGTATCCTCATCGATTTTCTGACGATGAATATCAACAAAGCGCTGGCCGATTGGTTTGATAAATCCAACTCGTGGATAGGCTTCCTGAATGGCTGCCATCAATCCCAGCGAAGTCGTCGTCTTTCCATCGTTCTGTCTCGTGGCAGCAATAAACAGCCGCGGAGTCGTGGAATTCTTGAGTTTGGTTTTCATTCCTCTCTTTTCTTACGACAGCTACCTTGTTTAGGCATCGCCAGGCAGGTTTTCTCCGGCACCAGGAAAGAGATTGCTGTATTCGATCGATTGCATCCCCACGATCGCAGCCACCCCAAGAATATCATGGGCGTTTGATCCACGGGATACATCAGCTGCGGGTCGATCCAAGCCCAACAGAATCTGGCCATATGCATTCGCTCTAGCAGCGTACTGGACCATTTTACTCGCAATATTCCCGGAGTTAAGATCTGGGAATATCAGTACATTCGCACTTCCTGCGACAGGGCTTTCCGGCAGTTTCCTGCTTGCGATTCCGGGAATAAGAGCGGTATCAACCTGCATTTCACCATCAAAATCAGCTTCCAACTTGATCCCCTTCGCTCGTTCACGAGCTAGCGCCGTGGCGGCTTGGATTCGCGCAACATCACTCTGCCCCGCACTCCCTTTTGTCGAATAGGAGAGCATCGCGACCCGGGGTCGACTACCATGCAAATGATGAGCAAGGTGTGCAGTAGAAACAGCGATCTCAGCCAATTGCTCCACTGTAGGATGGGGAATAACACCACAGTCTCCCATGAAGAGAACTCCCTCTTCGCCAAAACGTGTGTCATCAAGTTCAAGAATCATGCAACTTGAAGCCGTTGTCTGTCCCGGTGCCACCTTGATTATTTGAAATAGGGGGCGCAAAACAGACTCTGAAAAATCACTTGTCCCAGAGACCAATCCATCCACTTGGTGCATTGCAACCATCATTGCCCCAAAATAATTGGGATTCGACATGATTGATCTGGCATCTGTCGCTTCATGGCCTTTCTCCTGCCTCATTCGAGAATACCGACTACAGAAATTCTCCAAGTCGCTACTATCAGCTGGGTTGATAATCCGTATCCCCTGCAGATTGACACCCAGCTCTCCCGCAATCCGTTTAATCTTCGTGCGGTCCCCCAACACGATCGGGGCTCCTAGACGTAACGAATAATATTGCCGAGCAGCCTGGAGAACTCGAGGCTCCTCACCTTCAGGAAAAACAAGGCGCTTTGGATGGCGCTGAAGTTTTTCAATGATGCTTCCAATGAAACGCATAGCCCGTTACTAGCTCACCCTCAGAGAATCCGCAACAGCAACTATCCACGCCAGTAGCGGTTCAAGCTCTAGATTAGCTATTCAGTAGCCGATCATAAACCGCAACAATCCGCTGGACCATCGTCGCTTCACTGAATTCTTGTTCCACAAAACGGCGGCCCTCCTGACCTAGCCGTTTGCGTAATTCAGAAGATGCTGCCAGCTGACTGATTCGGTCCGCCAATGCATCAACAGCTCCCACCGGCACGAGATAGCCAGTCTTGTCGTTCAAGCAAACCTCTCGGGCACCATCAGAGTCCATCGCAACAACTGGTTTTCCAGCCGCTAGCGCTTGCGGGATCACTCTCGGGAGCCCCTCTCTTCGAGAAAGATGAACTACAATATCCATAATGCCGATTAATGAAGCCACTTCATCTGGACGAACAAGGCCCGTAAACACCACAGAACCGCTCAAGCCTCGTTGTTGAACGAGCCGTTCAAAACGGGCCTGCCATTCCCCTCCGCCTACCAACAAAAACTTCGCATTCGGATGGCGTCCGAGAATGCTCGGCGCAACCGTAAAAAGATCATCGTGCCCCTTCAATTGAAACAATCGCCCTATCTTTCCAATAACAAGGTCATCCGGACTCAACCCAAAGCGCCTACGTAGATCGGAATTGTTCTCAGACTTTAGGAAAGGAGAAAGATCAAATCCACTGAACACTTTATCATACAACGCTTCATGCCCAATACCTGCATCGAGGTACTGCTGATTCATCGCATTCGCAACACCAATGAATCGATCCGTGTATCGACCTGCCACTCGTTCCGCTGTGCGGAAAAGCAAGTTGGGGGCATCCCCTTGAAACGTACCAAAGGAAGGACCATGGATGGTATGGATGATCGTTGGGACCTTAGCGAGTCGGGCCGCAATTCTTCCCAAGATTCCAGCCTTCCCGCTATGAGTATGCACAATTGCTGGCCTGGTCTCTTCAAATCTTCGCCGTAATTTATTCAAGGCCAAGAGGTCCCTCAGCGGGGAGACTGGACGCACAAGTTCGGGAATCAGATGCAAAAGCCCAGGGATTCCTTCTACCAGATTCTGAATACTGCCCTCTGGTTCATCTGAATGCGTCAGCCCACTGATCAACTCCACCGAGTAGTCAGGATGACGGTAGAGGCCTAGAACTGTGGAAACCGTATTCTCTTGCGCCCCCCCAACGATCAGCCGGGTGATGACATGAGTGACAAGCATCCCCGAAGAACCCTATTGAGACTTCAATCGCAACAGGTCGTCAGATACTTTTTTGTACTCGTCCGTATTCTTAGGGGCAGTTTCTAAGTACCGTTCGAAATGCTCAATCGCCCCTCTGACATCACCCTCGGCTTCATTGATCCGACCGAGGCCAAAGGAAATCGCATGATGATTGGGTTCAATCTCTCCGGCTGCAAGGTAGTCCAGCTTAGCATTTTCGAAATCTCCCTCCCGAAAGTAGGCAATCGCGCGATTCAGCCTCGCAATCGCATTTCCAGCATCCGCTGCAATCACTTTCGTTAGCGGAGCAACAGCGTCCTTATTATTGCCAAGGCGAATAAGAGCGACCGCCTTGTTCTGAAGCAAACGAGGATCATTAGGCTTCAATAACAAGTGCCGCTCGAAAAGCGTCAGCGCTTCTTCGTAGCGCCCAGTGAAAAGATAAACTTGGGAGAGGGTTTCAAAGAGGCTCTCGTTCTTGGCATCGTTTACCAAGGCTGTCTTCAATAGGTCCTCGGCCTTGGCAAACGCGGCGGATTTGGTTTCTTCATCCCCCTTGACACCGGCTTGATTCCCGATGGCATAGTGACTCAGCGCTTCGAGCCGCAACAACTCAGAGCGACTCGCTAAGTCCATCTCAGGATTCGCACTCTTCATTTTTCCCGCCGCCACGATCGCTTCCTTGGGAAATCCAGAAGCAAAGTAACTGTTGACCACTTTCAATTTCGTATCAACGTTACTTGGATCCAACTCAGCCGCACGTTCGTAGTTCAAACTTGCCTGACGATGATTTCCCCCGTTTGAAAACTCTGCCGCCAAGAGAAGCCTAAAACTCGATTCGTCAATCGGCCCATTTGCCGAAAGCAGTTGTTCGTAGGTTCCATAGTTCTGCTGAACCCCCTTGGTCTCGTTCGCTGTTAAGCCCACTTGCTTGGAAGCCTCCCCACTCGCAAGCACCTCATTCTGCCGAAGGTTCACCTCGGCACAGGTGTTCTCAGGATTCCAGGCCAAAGCTTGATTAAAACCGTTCCGGGCTTCCTCAAGTCTTTCCAGTTTCTGCAATTCGACTGCCCAAACGTTCTGTTCCCTCGACAACCACGCTCCCAATCTCAAACTTCCGAGATCACCAGTTTCAATCCCTGCTTCAAGATTTGGGAGGGTTTCTGCTAGCTCTTTCCAATAGTCCTGGTTGGCACCAATTTCACCCTCTGAAAGAGCGGGCGGCCGGACTTCGCCCTCCTTGTAGGCAATCAGCTGGGTAACCAAGCCTCGTTGTCGTGGATAGAAAACTTCAAAATAGAGTCCAAAACTCGAGTTTAAATAGAAGACAGGGTTTCTCGTAGAAATCTGCCCAAGGACATTCAACAGGCTACCAACGTTGATTTGATCGGGAAACTTATCCTCCGGCAACAAGTCTGGCCAAGAAGCCAGAATTCGCGAACGCACCTGCTCCTCGTAGAATCCGATAGAAAGCGCACTCATGTCGACAATGGTGTAGTCACGGTCCAGTCCCTGCCGCGCCAACTGCGCTTGCAAGACCAAGGCCGAGTAAGAATTATCTGCAAGGATCAATGATTTCTCGTTGGGAAGATTTCTGACGACGAGCTCACTAAACTTTTCAAACTGATCCCCATTACTCAATCGAATCAAGGGCAAGTTCCGAAAAAGCAATCCTAGGGGTGCCACCACGACCAAAATACCAAGTAGCCCAGAAACCAGCCCATTTAACAAACGTCCCTCTCGATTGTTCCTCCGATGGGATGGCGCCTTACTAAACACCAGCATGACATAGCCCGTGAAATAGCCGACCGCTAAGGCGCTCAAATAGTAGAAAGTCAAAAACTGAATCGGCAATGTCGAAGCAACCGCTCGCGGGCTAAACGCTGGATCGAATGCAACCCAAACACAGGCTCCGAGAAACAGGATATGCATCGACCGAAACATGAAATTAGAGAGCATGGCACCAACAACACTCACGTCCCCAATTGAAGAAGGAAACCGTATACCCATGACCAGGACGGGCAGCAACGAAGTTAAAGAGAGTAAGACGACAACCGTCTTCGGGATTCCGGTGAGAAAATTCTTCTGAGCCCCCAGTTGGATTTTTAACAGATCCATGAAACCACCGGTTGATGGATCACTTGAGAGGATGATTGCCGGCAACAATGCATAGGTTGCGAGCCCAATCGCACCAAGGCCAACCATTCGGACTAGGAAACTCGGACGGAATGCATCCACTCCTTTCGTCCAAACCAAAGCGAACGCCAGCACTGGAAAGTAGCCAATGAATGCCCAGTCCGAAGGAACGGCAAAACCGTAACCCAGAGCAAGACAGTACAACCAGCGATCGTTTTGAACAATCCGATACTCAAGAATGGCTCGAATAAAAAATGAGAATAGCAACACCGTGAGCATTCCGCCTGTCATCGACGTGGCATTTTCCCAAAAGGTCAACTGGAACCCACAGACAACACACGCAAATAAGGGCGGCACCCATGCCGTAGGCTGACTAAGCAGTGAATACTCACTTCGCTCACGTTGCCGTTGATCTCTCGTTCGGTCGTGCGGCAGCAATGCCACAGAGCGGGCGAGCTGGCTCAGGGTTAATGCCGCAAGTAACGCGCTTATGAGGTTAAGCACCAGGGGTTGAGACGAGACAGGCAACCATCGAACTGGCAGCGTTAGAAGGTAGAGGAGAGGATTACTAAGCTGAGGAGACCAATCCCAGCCGGTCACCTTGGCTATCGGCAATATACTGTCACCAGTAACCCAGCGCCCTACGGTCAAAAAGTAAAGGGCAAAGAAGAGAGCGCCAATTACCCAGTGTAATCGCCTCTGTACAAAACCCGTCTGTATCGAATTACCTTCATCCATACGCTTTCACGACTAAGAAGAAACGAACGCCGCCGCCTTGGCAAGGTATTCTTCGTGTCAATTCCCTCAGCATTCTGTTAGTATTCCGTCACCTCAACGAGCGGGCAACATGAATAAAAGGGGTTAGACTCCCGAACCGTTTTAATCTTATTCTGATTGATTCAGACTAAAACCGAAGCCAGAGCGTTCAATTCAATCTTGAAATCCAATGCTTTCTAAAAGCCTCCATCAATCTAGGAGAGCCCAACGATCAAGTGTTCGACATCGACGGCAAGTCCAATTAAAGTTACGTGCATCCCATGACGATATTTCGCCCATCCGCTTTCTATCTCATTTTTTCTTTTCTTTCTGTATCCTCGAGCCTCGCAGCGGATTGGCCACGGTTTCTAGGCCCGGCCGGAACCGGAAAATCGACGGAGACGAACCTGATAGGTAAATGGCCATCGGAAGGCCCCAAGCGCCTATGGAAACAGGATATCGGCACTGGCTATAGTGCCCCTTCAATCATCGGCGATCAGTTGGTGCTTCATCACCGCAGAAAAAACCAAGAGATCATCCAGGCCTTTTCAGCAAGGGCCGGCACCTCTGAGTGGCAACACGCCTACTCCACCAGTTTTGTCGATCCATTCGGATATAACAACGGGCCGCGGTGTTCGCCCCTTCTCACTGCCACCCGTTGTTACACATTCGGCGCGGAAGGAAAACTCGTCTGCCTGGATCGAGCCTCCGGAAAACTCGTTTGGTCACGCAATACGGCCGCAGAGTTTAATATCCCACAAGCCTTCTTCGGTGTTGGTAGCACCCCCCTTCTCACGAATGATCGACTTATCGTAATGATTGGAGGGCAACCGAACTCTGGAATCGCCGCCTTTCACCCAGAAACAGGAGAAACCATTTGGACAAGCGTCGGCAAGGATACATGGAATGGCTCCCCCAAAACGGGTTGGCGAGGTGAACCGCCAGTGATCTGGAAGGATTACGCAATGCAGGCAAGCTATGCCAGCCCCGTTGCAGCAACGATCCACGGGCAGCAGCACCTACTCTGTTTTACCAGGCAAGGACTCGTATCTCTCAACCCTGAAGATGGAGCGCTCCGATTCAAGTTTTGGTTTCGCTCAAGAGTCAATGAGTCAGTAAACGCGATCAACCCGGTCGTGAAAGACGATCTCATCTTTCTTTCAGCCGCGTACTACGGAATCGGCTCGGTTCTTCTCCAAGTTCAAGAGAATGGGCGGTCGGCAAGAGAATTGTGGCGCGACGACGTTCTAGAAATTCACTGGTCAACACCCATTCTTCACGACGGCTATCTCTACGCCTTTAGCGGGCGTAATGAACCAGATGCACGATTTCGTTGTGTTGAGTTCGAAACAGGACGGCTCATGTGGGATCGAGATGAGCGCTGGCGCAAGAGTTTAACACCTCCCAACGTATTCGGCCGCGGTTCACTGATTATGGCTGATCAAAAACTGTTCGCCCTGGGCGAAGCGGGACTCCTCGGCATCATCGAGCCAACACCAGATTCCCTGGTCGAACGAGCCCGATTCCAAGTTCCTGAACTAAAATATCCCTGTTGGGCGGCACCGATTATTTCGAACAAACGTTTATACTTAAGAAGTGAGAACCGTCTTATTTGCTACGACCTTGCCGCAAATCAATAACGAGACACACAACACCAATTCAAACCATTCTAAGCGATTCGACGCGAGAGCGCTCTCACCGTCAACGAATAGCGCTCAGCCCGCAGACGGAGTGTCCCATTGGTCGCAAAAAGAGTCGACAGATTGCTTGAATTCATCACCTTACGCTTTTCACCAGAACAAAGCACACGCCCTTCGCGCAACATCATGACATGAGAAAACACAGGCATGATTTCTTCAACATGATGGGTCACTAGGATAATGGTTGGAGCCCCCTTCCCACTGCCAAGTCGCTGCAGAAATTGAAGAAAGTTCTCTCGAGCTCCCGGATCCAATCCGGCACATGGCTCATCCAAGATAAGGAGAGATGGTTTTGCCATGAGCGCGCGACCAATGAGAATTCGTTGTCGTTCCCCTTGAGACAAATGAGCCCAAACCCGATCTTCTAAGTGCTCACACTCCACTTGTTTGAGAATCGTTCGGGCGACTTTTAAATCTTTAGGTATCGGATCCCCCCAGTAGTCGATCATCGCATACTTGCCACTGACTACGGATATAACCGCAGGCTCTGTATCCGCCATCATCTGCCGCACGGCAGAACTAACAATACCCAACTGCAAACGCACATCTCGCCAATCCGACTCACCATATTGGTGTCCCAGTAAGAATATCTCACCTGCGGTCGGCATGAAATACCCTGTAAGGGCTCTCAAAAGAGAAGTCTTTCCTGAGCCGTTCGCCCCAAGAATGCACCAATGCTCTCCCTGACGCACTTCCCAGTCGAGATCATGAAGGATCCGCGTCTTTTCTCGATCAATTCTTAGTCCCTCAATCCGTAAACACGGTTCTGAATGGTCGTTTCCAGCCTTTCTCCCTGCCATTTTATCAATTCTTTCCCTAATCAATCCGCCCCGCGCTTTCAATCGTTACTTTGCCAATGCTCGTTAAAGAATCCCGCCTCGACAATCTTGCCGGGAACACTTTGATCTGCGGGCGTCCGAACGTCGACGAATGCGTAGTCAGGTAGCATGGGCACCTGCGTGGCATTGCTCCCATACCCCCTGAACGTAAACCCACTGTTGATCACGATGTATCGATTTGGATTGAGCGGATTAGGGTAGACAAATGAGGGCACGATATTCGTCCCGTCATAGACGTGACCAGCAAAGAGGATTCGACCATTATCCCACTGGATCGGCAATTTTGATTCGATCGCATTGATCACAGAATTACTTGCAGGATCGCCCCAGAGAATCAAGTTGCACCGAGCAATCTGTTTCTCTGTAAGCTGGTCCGCTTTCACGCTCCTGGCTTGTCCCCGGAATTGCCCTCGCCACTCATGCTTGAATCGCTTCAGTTCATTCCCAATCCATTGCCCCGCGTACGTTTTCGCCAAGGGCCTTGACGGTTCAACGAGAATAAACCGGTCCATAAACGCATCATCAATAGGCCCCTGCAGCCCAGGGCGCTTCTGAATCACCGCCTCATCGAATTTAGCAACGACTCTCCACGCTCCGTCACGAACGGCCAGGAAAACCTGCCACGAACGATCCGACTTCACAGCCGGACCTTGGAGCGTTGTACCATTGATACGAATCAGAGGCTTGGCACCAGCACTAAAAGGACTTTCCCCCGAGTCGAACCGTAAGGTCAGGGACGTAACATTCGTTAGGTCCAGCCTGAGTTGATCATCTGCTTGGATCCAACCTTCCGCCTTGGCACGACGCCAATGCTGCCCCAAGCCATGTAGTTCGATCCAATGAGATCGAGCATATCGCAGCGTCCAGGTCGTAAATTTGAGATGCCGTGGAATCCTCTCTTTTCCAATCCGAACGATCGAGTCGATCCGAGAAGCGACTTCTTTCTTGGCAAGCGGATGATACGAATGCGCGGTCTTCGGTCCGATCACATGTCGCAGCTTCATTCCTTCCTCTTCAAGCGCCTTAGCCATTACTTGAGCCGCTTGAATCTGTTTGTCGATCTCACCGCTATAGGCAACCGTTGGATTGTGATAGAGATTCAATGCATAGTCGGTAGCGTCATATAAGTGCCACAATTCCTGCTGATACCACGTCGGCTTCGATTCCTTCCTCCAAAGCCCAAGATATTCCGCAGATTCAGCAAACCCCGCACCCGGGGCTGCGGCGACCCAAACGTCCGGATGATGCACCGCTAGATGCCAGCAACCTGCCCCACCCATAGAAAAACCCCGGATCGCAATCCGCTGCTCATCGATTCGGTATCGCTGCTTTACAGCCTCTAGTGACTCAAAAACGTCAACCTCCCCAGCAAACTTAAACGCATTGCAAAAGCGTCCATAAGGGTGAAGAACAAAGGTATTCTTCGGAACAAACTGGCCAGGTGATGACTGCCTCTGATGCAAAAACTTGAGCTCGGTCAATCGATTGTCTCGGCCATGCAACCAGACGTCCGCTCGATACCTGTCGTGTCCACGCACCGAATAGCCATCCGGGATGACAAGACCATAGGGCTGGACAGAATCATCGATTCGAGAACGATACCCGCGAACAACAAGGCCTGTCTCAGTAGCCCAAGGCGACAAACCTTTCTCTAATTGCGCTGCTCTTGAAAGCCCCTGATCGAGCAACTGCTCCGCAATCTGAAATTCACTATTTCGGATGAATTCATCGTAATCAAGAGCGCTTCGAACTGCCTTCGAGAATATCTCAACATCAGGGATCAATTCAATGACACCACCGTCACTACTCTTCCCCAGTGCTTCTATCTTCACTTCCAACATATTGAGTTTGCTCTCAAGCAGATCTCTCGTCTCGCTCGGCACCTCAATCCCCGGTGCCATCAAACGTTGAGCGAATGCCGTGGAATCAATGCCAACTAACAACATGAGACCTAACGAGACACTCAAGATTCTCACACTCAAACTGACTCCAAACGTCGCTTTCCTCATATCAATAATTAGTGGCCCTACCGCTGTTCTCGTGAAATCGCCAGAGACTTAATAAAAATGCCTTCTTTCCTAGGGTTTCGGCCACTTGAGATGTCTGTGAAGGAAGTCAAAGCTCGCCTTCCCATTGATCGTATGAGGCCCCTTAAACCATTCGATCTCGCAACGCTCAGGAAGGCCTAGTTTCGCAGCATACAGATGCCTCACTTTAGCAAACTCATAGCCTACCGTCTCATCTGGAGCAACCCCATCGAAATGACCACGTTCCACCATGAAAGGCCGCGGGGCAATAAGAGATGCCATTTCTGCATAATTGAATGTCCCCCCTAAGTCGAATTCAAATATCTCGTATTCCCCGGTCCAGACATAACTGTAGGGACTACGGGTTGAGGCGTTCTTCCAAACCCATTCATTGAAGTCCGCTGAACAAATTGACAAACAGTAGTCAGTAACGATGGAAGGGACGCGCATAGCCGTCTTTCCCCCATAAGAAAGGCCGTAGAACCCAATTCTAGCTGCATCAACAAAAGATTGGGTTTTTAGCCAATTCACGATTTGCTGATGCTGCGGAACGATGATCGAAAAAAGGGTCTTCTTGAGGGGATTCGCTTTCCGTTGCAGCGTACGAAATCGATCTCCAAAAAGATACAGATTCTGGGGTGAGAAAGTGACGAACCCTCTTTCAGCCAGCTTAGAGGCAAAATCATGATAAGCCCCGTGATCCCCTGAAATAATCATCTGTGGACGCCCCTCAAGTCCGTGCTGGCAGACGACTACAGGTCGCTTTTCCCCTTCGGCGATATCTTTGGGAACACAGAGAATCCCATAGGCGATCACATCTGGGAAAACATCTAGGACAACCTCATATCCAATCCATGTCGCTTCATCATACACCTTTCTCGATCTAACATTGGGCGCTAACAGGGGCTCTTCGAATCGACCAATGACGTCGTCATAGAAGATCTTCCGATACTCAGCAGAGCTTGCCTCAAAGTTGGCAAGCGAACTTGTATCGAGTCCCTTCATAAACTCCTGGCGAGCATAGGGACTGTCGATCAGTAGGCGCTGATTATGCCGATCCAATTCATGAATAAGGCGTTCCATCCGCTCAACTTCGATCGCCTGAGAATGTTTTCCTGAAACCCGACGTCCTCCGGCAGCCATAGATCGATCGGAGCCCAACGAGGTCAAGAAAGCCTTCAAGGTCGACTCGGAACCAACCCTCTCTGACGGAGGTTCAATCAACTGCAATCGCCCCTCGACATCTAAGCCCTGAACGAGACCTCGAGCTCGTTCCAATTCAAGCCGTGCCGACTCTGGGCTCGGCGATATCAAATCGGCAGGAGCGCCACCCTCGCCAGGCAACTTCTGCTCGGGTCCTCTTGAGGTTTCCACGATAAAAGACCTCGGGGCAACCATCGCAGCCAATTCGGCATCCCCGAATTCTTCAAGCAGCCCGAACACATTACGAGAGATCGGCTGCTCCCATATTCGTTCTCGCGCTTCAAAATAGCCACTCACACAGACAGAGTCGACTCGTGTATCAAGAGCACCGGCGTACAATGCAATCATCCCTCCTTCCCCGTACCCAATAACACCGATCTTTCCCCCCTCATTCCCACCTGCGGAAAACCAATCTACCCCAGCCAACACTTTCTGAACCTCATATCCAACGATGTGCCGTCCCAATTCAAAGGCTGGACGATAGAGGAATTCGCGATGGGTCAAGTTAGCCCCCCCACTTCTTCCAGGACTATGACGCCGCTGCATCACGCGACTTGCCAAGGTCGGAATCAGCACTCGACAGCCATTCTCAGCCAACCGCCGAGCATATTGAGAACGCTCGTCGATCCCCTCGCTGAGACCAATCAACTGTTCCGGCGTCTGGTCCGCATCAGGCAGCGCGATGATATTGATTTTCGGCCCACGCCCTTCAGCCCGGTCACCACCCCACCCCTTGGGCTCTAGCAAGAGCCCTTCACCTGACACATCCCCAAAGACTGGCCAACGGACTCGAAGGATTTTAAATCCGTCCCCTTGCCCAATTTCCCCAGATTCTGCAAGCGTCGACATCAAGCGGAGACTTGTGAATGGAACCCGTTTATCTCTGATCCCTAAGATAGACTCCAACCGTTTCCGATTCGGCGCAATCGATGCGTTATAGGCATCCACCGAGCTCAGGTTCCGCCGCCAAAAAGATTCTCGTTTGGCAACCGATTCTCCCAGCTTACGCAAGAGAAATTCGTCAACACCAGCCACAAGTTCCGAGGCAATATCCCCCTCTGATTCAAGAAGTTGCGTCCCAGGAATAGCCTGGGCAGCGAGGCCCAACCCGGGGCTCGACAGAGCAACCACCACGATTACCAACGAAAACAGCCCCACCAAATTTCTATTTTGCATCATTATCTAGCCACCCAGATTCGGCATCAACTCAGAACTAGGCTAAGAGTATTTCATCGTAGGGAAGCGCTTCGCTGCGTATCGGCGATACACCACAACTGTGTATCCGTCCGCACAAAGATCTCACCATCGGATAACGCCGGGGTTGTATTGGCCTTCTCACCGAGCGGATTGATCGAGACGACCTCGAATTGCGCATCAGCTTTAAGAACAATCGTTTCCCCAGATTGATTCACGACAAAAATATGATCACCAGCCAAAACAGCGGATCCCCAGATGGCGTTGTTGGCCCCCTGGCCTCGAACTCGTTCTTGCCAAAGAGATTCGCCGGTCTTGGCATCAATGCACTGAGCAAACCCAGGACGATCAAAGACAAATACTAACCCGTCACTCACAACTCCCGTCCCCAATCGATGGGGCGTTTTTCCAGACTTCCACAAACGATGCGTCCCGGTGACATCGCCCATCCCACCAGCTCTGACAGAAATCATCGGCCCAAAGTATCCCCCCATAGCAATCACAGCTCCGTCAGACCAAAGCGGAGAACTGTACACGAGCGGATTGAGCCCCGAACAGCGCCAAAATTCCTTCCCGGACGCAAGATCAAAGGATCGGATGGACTCGGGAAAGGTCATCACAAGTTCCTCTCGTCTCCCTGTATCCACGACCATGGGAGAGGCAAAACTCCCGACCATCCCATTCCCGTTTCCAGCAAAGCCATCCTCCCGCTCTGGCCCAGCGGCAACTACGGGTTGATCTATTTTCCAAACGGTTTCTCCCGTTCGTTTGTCCATGGCAACGAGAAACGAGCCAGGCCCAGGACCGTGAAAAAAAACACAAAGCTCGCCACTCAAGATGGGCGAAGAACCATCCCCCCACTGGTGTTGGTGCGGACCAAAATTACGGTGCCACAGCTCCCGTCCAGAAAAATCATAGCAGTAGAACCCAGCTGAACCATAGCTCACGTAGATCCGCTCCCCGTCGGTAACGGGACTCGCCGCACAATAGGAATTCGTCTCATGCTTACTTTCCGGCCGAGCATAGCGAATTTCAGATTTCCACATCAATCGCCCATCCGCTCGGTTGAAACACATCAATGATCGCAGCGCTCCATTTTCTTCGGCTTGGGAGAGAAACACACGATCTTCCCAGACGATCGGAGAACTGTTTCCACGTTCGGGCAATGGCACCACCCATTTAATGTTCTTGCCTTTCGACCAGGTCGTCGGGAAGAGTCGTTCACTTGAGGCACTGTTGCCGTTCGGCCCCCGCCAGCTAGGCCAGTTCTCTCCGTGTGCGCTCAAAGAAAACATCAAGCATGTGGAAACAATACCTTGGACTAGGGTTCGATAGGGTCTTTCAGCAACCGGCAGAGAGGAAATCATGGCTCCAAAACTAGCAGTAGACTCAGAAAGACAAAACCCAAAATTGGGACGAATTCGAATCTACCCATTTAAGTCGCTGGCTCCTATCGAAGTAACAGAATGCCTGCTAACCGAATCAGGCTCACTAGAGAACGATCGCCGATTCGCCTTTCGGCTACCGGACGGAACCTATTTCAACGCGAAGCGCGATCCCCGAATCCATGAGATCACATTGAGAGCGAATAAAAATCTCTCGTGCTTCGAATTCTCCAGACGAGGCGGCAGTGAACGAATGACGGTTGATCCCACCAGAGGCTTCGACGGCTTGGAACAATGGATATTCGAGCAATTCAACGTCTTAGTGAAAGTAAGCGAATCGAAAACCCCAGGATTCCCCGATGACACAAGCTCCCCCGGTCCAACAATTATCAGTAAAGCAACGCTTGAGCGGATCGCTATCTGGTTTCCCGGGCTAACGGTCGATAGCATCCGAAGCCGACTACGGACGAATCTCGAAATCGAAAACGTTCCTGCTTTTTGGGAGGACCACCTTTTTGGGGAGAACTCAACAGAGGGAGTGGACTTCACTGTGGGAGAAGCCCCTCTTCAAGGAGTGAACCCTTGCCAGCGCTGCATTGTACCAACGAGAGATCCGCAGACTGCGAAGGTTCTTACCGACTTCGCTAAAAACTTCCGAACCCATCGTAAATCAGAACTTCCACCTTGGGCCTCGAGGTCACCGTTCAACCATTTCTATCGCGTAGCCACGAATACCCGACTTGCCCGACGGATGACAGGATCAATCAGGATTCGAGTTGGCGATTGCGTGAGCCTTTAAATAGACTCTCACGACTCGGAATCAACGAATCGACCAATCACAGGCCATAAGGCTTCGACCGTTTCACGAGGCCATAGCTCTCGCTGGGTCAAAATTGAATACTCAAGCGCAGAATGGCACGAGCACGAGATATTCACATCGAACCCCTCGATCACCCGTCCAATAATCTGTTTGGCGGTTTCTGAATTTCGCTGCAGATACTCAATAACTGCCTCAACAGTCACATGAGGATCATGGGGCTTCCAACCGTCGTAGTCCGTCACCATCGCCATCGTGGCATAGGCAATCTCGGCTTCACGAGCACACTTGGCTTCCCCAAGATTTGTCATTCCTATAACAGCATGTCCATCTCGGTGATTCTGAACGGACTCCGCTCGAGTACTAAACGCTGGCCCCTCCATATTGATGTAGGTTCCTCCATCGTGAATCGAAACAGATTCCTGCCTCGCGACCTCTAAAATCATTGATCGCAGTTCGGCACAGATCGGTTCAGCAAAGGCCACATGAGCCACAATACCTCCACCAAAAAGTGTCTGATCGACAGAACGCTTGGTTCGATCAAGAAACTGATCTATCAAGACAATATCACAAGGTTTGAATTCCTCCTGCAGCGAACCGACAGCACTCGCACTGATGATCCATTTTACACCTAGCTGCTTCATCGCCATAATGTTAGCGCGATGATTCAACTCACTCGGCAAAAGCGTATGCCCCCGGCCGTGCCGAGGAAGAAACACCACCTCTTTGCCTTTGTATCGTCCAAGCAGCAACTCATCTGAAGGACTTCCAAAGGCGGTTTCAACCTTCTGCCAGCCGAGCTCTTCTAGTCCGTCTAAATGATACAGACCACTACCTCCAATAATTCCAATTCTCGGCTGACTTGCAGGATTAGACATTTCCCTAGTTCTTTGACTTTTCGTGATCCTCAAGCTCCTTGGCAAGCAAAGTCGTAACTCCCTCGAACCGGGCTCGATTCGCCTCATTCAAATCGATGAGCGTTCGGTGCGCTTCAAGACTTGTCCGGGTAAGCTCGGTGAAATCGTTTTCTGCATCCAAAGTGACTTCCTGAAACACAAATTGGGCCGCGTTTGGATGACCTTCAACAACAGTAAAAGAATCCAGCACTCCAAGATTCTCAATCAACCCCAAGACTCGTTCAGAGGGAGAAACCAGGGTAATACTTACTTTGCCACCTTGACCCGAATCTCGCGCACCCTGATTGGCTAACACTCCCAAGAACGTGCTATCCATAATGACACAGGATTCCAAAAACAAGAAAATCTCCTTTATCGGCTCTGCCCGCAGATGCTCCAGGAGACTCTTAAAAACCACACTGCACGACACATTTGCACGACCACACAATGACACTGCGCCACTCTCGCCATTGATAGCAATTGAAACCTGTGTCCCCATCTTGCGACTCATCGAAGAAACATACTCACCTCAAACACCTTCACTTCTTTCCCAGAATGATATTGATCACACACTCGCGAAGGAGAGACCCGGCATCGTCCCCCACCGAAACGAGTCGCGTATTGCATTCCATCAGAGCCGACAAGGAGTTGACGAGTTCTGATTGACGATAATTACCGACCTGAGCAATAACACGAAAAATCACATACGGATTCTGAGAAAGAGGATTGAAACGTCGGTCACTCGGAAACCCCGCCTTATCAATAGAACTTAATTGCGAACGAAAACTAGCAAAACTGCGTTCCACGCGAAGTTTCCCCTGAACCACCAAGTCCTTCACCAAAAGCATATTCCGGAACTTTGAGATCAAACCGTAGAGCAAACCCATTTCGCTTTTCTGCCGATCAGTCCGCATAGCCCAAAGTTCTTCGTCGAGACACAGCAATGCGTTTCTCAGATTACGATCCGCAACCGCATCGGCAAAAGCAAATGCCTTCGCCTGTCGTGTCTTAGTCACGGTGGCCTGCACGTCGTGTTCCCCAATCTCGCTCGAATCGCCTGAATGTAATATCGCTTTTTCACATTCAGATACAAGTGCTCGACGATTTAACCCCACCCAACGAACCAATTGTTCTGCCAGATTTCCCGCCATCGTCTTTCCTGCCTCGCGACACTGTTCCTGAATCAATCGGATCGCAATCCCCTCTCCGCGGTCTCCCTGCGAGGCCAGCGAATCACAGGCGATCAGATCACCAGACTTTTGAATCCACTTATAGAAGCGTTTCCGCTTATCAATGCTATTGCAAGAAAGGAGAAAACGCGTCGAATTCCAATCACAGCGCTTAAGCGACTCGAGCAATCCATCTAGAGCTTCACCCGTTGAGCGAGATTGAGCAACGCGCCCTTCTGAGCCAAGAAAATTGCAGTTTCGAAACCAAACTAACTTACCGTCACCAAACAATGAAAGCGTTTCCAATGAAGCCGTGACCGCAGACACTGATCCAGCCATTTCCTTTACAGTGCTGGCGTTCCCATCAACAGACTCAGGATCGACATTCGGAAGCTCCGCACGCCACCGATCCATCACCTTCGAACATTGACTTCGAACTTCTAGGTCGTCGTCACCGTAAACCACCACTAGAGGAGCATTGCTCCCAGCCGAATCCACCGAAGCAGCGCTCATCAACTAATCGTCGTCGGTCTCACCGTTCGCGTCATTAATCTGTTGGAGCACCTCAGACATATCCTCAACCTCATCAAACAGGGCCGCTGACACAAACATCGGCTTCTTCTGAGCCGTTGCCATGGCAATGCAGTCGCTTGGACGAGCATCAACCTCTAGCACCTTCCGCCCCAATTCGTTCTGCTGTTGCAGAATCATCCGAGCAAAATACGTCGAATTTCGCAACTCAGTGATAATGACCCGCTCCACGACAATACCAAATCCTGAGAATATGTCGGCCATGAGATCATGAGTCAAAGGCCGCTCTTTCTCCGTGTCTCGGAGAAACATACCGATAACGGCTCCTATGCTATGCTCCACCTGGATCACGAAGACTTTCTCCTCCGTACCAAGGAAAATAGCCCACCCACTATTAGCAGGTAGAATCCCTCGTATTTTTACAGGCACCACGTCTTTACCCATTTGCAAGAGTCTACTCCTCTCTTGGACAATGACAAGTCCATGGCGCAATTCCGCGAAACTATTCCACCGCATTCAAACAGGCGCTACACATCGCACTTCCAAGAGAAGGCCCACAACATCTGGAATCAGCGAGTATAAAAAAAGACCAGGGACTCCGAAGAGTCCCTGGTTTGCATCAGTTCGAAAACGAACTGTTTATCAGCTAAAACACTTGCTTACTGGTTAGCAGCCTTGAAGTAACCTGCAGAACCATCAGCTGGCACTGTGATAGAACCGTTACCGCTTCCATCAAGAGTTACCGTTCCAGCAGCACTGAAAGAACCACCAGGTAAGGAGTCCGTCACCATGACAGAAACCGTTGCACCGGCTGCACCGCTAATTGCCAATTCAATACCAGCGGCACTGACACCAGCAACACTCAGCGAAGGAGCCTCAAGAGCAACACCTTGACCCGTGACACTCACTGTGAAGCTTGCTTCAGCAGGTGCCCAGAAGTCATCACCAGCTTGGCTAGCCACAACAACGATATCACCAGGTTGAGTCACCGTGAGCAGATTGCCATTCACAGAGGCTGACCCAGAACTCACAGAGAACGTCACAGGCAAACCAGAGCTTGCCGTTGCAACCAAACCAACATTCAACGGGCTACCTGCCATGGTAAACTCTGGCAAGCTGAACGTTGTCACTGTTTGTGTGGCGTTCGTCACTCTGAACGTGCTGGTCACAGAACCAACCCAGTTAGGTTCGTTGATGACACCGCGAATCAGCGTGCTACCGATCTCCGTAGGCAGTGAGGTCGTATCTCCATAGAAGATCTCAGCATTCAATCCTGCAGGAACCGTATTAACGGTTGCTCCCGTGATCCCATTAACCGGTTGGCTAAGAGAATCCAGATCAAACGTAACTTCAGCAGTTGCAGGTTCAATGGTAAGAACACCAACACCAAACCCTGAGTAGACAGGATCAGAGATAACCACGCGAACCTCATAGGTCCCCGCGTTTACCGGAGCGTCAGCACTACCATTGTAGGTGACCGTCCGACCGAGCCCTACAGGTATGGTCGTAACAGTCGCAGCCTTCCCTGTCCCATCGAAGACTTGGACAAGGTTGTCTAATGCAACAGTAGCAGAACCTGACAATCTCAACGTTCCCAACGCAAAGCCTTGGTAATTTGGATCATTTGCCAGAACTCTCACCTCATACGTCCCTGCATCAACTGGTGCTGCCGAATTACCGTTATAGGTAACATTGACACCAACTCCAACAGGATCCGTAGTTACTGTCGCAACCTTGGCACTGCCATCTGCTACTTGATCCAAGTCGCTGATCGTGATCAGGGCCGTAGCCTTGCTAATCGTGACATTGCTCGAAACGAAGCTAATATCATAGTTTGCTGCAGTCGCCCCGCCAGGAACTAATGGATAGACTCCTGCGTTTGCTCCATCAACACCATCGGTTGTAAACGTTACTGGTGCTGTTAATACTGAAGGCGTATCGCCATTTACCAATCCGTCAAACCCGACCGTAAAGGCTGGATTCGGCTCAAGGAACCCGCGGTTGATAGCATTGGCTGTAATCATCAGCGGAGCTGGATTCACCTGTAGGCTAGACGTGACAGTTGTCACCCGATTCAGAGCGAGATCCGAAGGTGTGAAGGTCACAGATAGTGTCTGTGAACCCACCCCGAGGACAGTTCCAAGCGGATTTGCAGAATAGTCAAACGTTCCGGCCACAGTGGATGTCGCGTTCAACTGATCTGCTGTCAATCCATTGCCATAGACAACAGCACTCGGATTTGGAGACCATCCAATTGCAGCCTGGGGAGGCTGAACTGAGAACGTTCCAGCACGATGAGTAATAATGTAGTTATCAGATGATGCACCTGTAACCGAGATTGGAAAACTTCCAACAGGGCTACCAGCATTAACACCCGAAACGAAGATCAACTGCGTCTTCAATAAGGTTTCCAGAGTATCACCATTCCTTAGCTGATCAGCAGATGCCGTCGCAGTGAAAGGAGGATTAGCGCTTCCCTGGTCCTTGACTAGGTCATCAGCCGTGATCGTTAGAGGAGCCTTGTTAACCGTCAACTTTCCAGCATGGAACTCAGTAAGCCCAGTCGTTGTGGCGTTAGCACCAATCGGGAAGTTCACCGGAACACTAGGTGTTGCTGTTCCTGGATTAAACGTCAGCTGATTACCAGTCGAAGTGACGAATGAAGTAGGAGCACCAATCCCATCAATGTTGTTCCCGACGTTGGCAAGAATAACATTAGGATTGTTCGGATCACGAGTAATTCCATCGCGGAGTATTTGAGAACCAAACACTGATCGGATGTTGTAGTTTGAGTCTTCAGCGGTTTGAGCTACTGCAATGAAGTAGGTTCCTGCACCACTGCTCGCTGTTGCGTTTGAGAATAGAACCAATTGCTGATCTAAGCTTTCAGGAGTATCCCCATTCACGAGACGATTAGGACTCTTTGCCTGACGATTGTTGTAATCACCGGCGCTTTCACCAGTCTTTTGCACTTCACCATAACGTGCCTGGAAGTTCTGATCGATACTTCCGTAGGTATTCGTCTGATCCAGAATCGTGATATTAAGATCGCGCTTCAGAACCTGCAGATTCATACCCAACGTCGTCGGACCAAAAT
Organism: uncultured Verrucomicrobiota bacterium; assembly: GCA_913061285.1. Taxonomy (GTDB): domain Bacteria; phylum Verrucomicrobiota; class Verrucomicrobiia; order Limisphaerales; family AAA164-E04; genus UBA2970. The sequence continues at coordinate 25,399 of CAJXVR010000065.1, forward strand.
CAGGAGCCGTTGTTGGAGGTGTGTAGACAACTTCAAGCTCGATTTTTGTTGAAGCAGGGAAGATTATACCGTCAAGCAATTCGCCCTGTCCCTTGATCGAGTAAGCAAAGGTTCCGCCAGCAGGCGTTGCCGTTGCGTCAAACAAGTTAACCGCTTGCGTTCTTGAATCTTTATCCTTATCAGCACGCTTCACACCAGATCTTGCGATAGCCTGACCGTAAGTGATCGAAGTACTCGCCCAGGTAATCGTTGCCTTCTTGTCAGTAACGCTCAGCGTACCAGGCACCGTAGTGAAAGAGTAGTTACCATCGGCTTTTGCACCATTAACTATACTATTAGGATCAGTACCAACCGTAGCTACAGTGATTGGGAATGACGTCCCGTTGGCACTGTTGATAGTGGCCGTCGTAGTAAGATTAATGTTTGGGAATAATTGCCTAATCCGTAGGAATGCTTCCGCATTATTCGAACTAAACTTCTCATTCTTAATCGCATGGAAAGAAGCAAGATTACCGAAAACAACACGATCGTTAGGCCGCGTGTCAGCACCCGGACTCTGAACCTGGAAATCATTCAGAAACGGAATCGGATTGGTCTCGGTTTGCATCGATCGGTCAGTTGCAGTCACTGTCACGGGACGTTTTGTCACCTCAACCGTAGCCGTTAGAATCGTCAACAGATAGTTAACCAATTTGTTACTACTATCACTTAACACTGGCTCAATGTTGTATTTCCCAACATTGGACTTGTTCGTCGCAGGCGTCTGGAACGTCAGCGTAATCAACCCAACGTCTGACGGAATCAAGCCAGTTAACGAATCCGCAGTTGGTGAGAACGTCGGATTGTCATCACCAAAGACTCTTGTCGTGCTCTGAGCCCCAACGGTAAGCGCCTTCTTATTGACGGTCAGGTTCTTTGACATTTTCGCACTATTTGCATAGTTAGAACTTGTCGGAATAAACTGAGCCTCAACTGCATGCACACCGGCCGTCAGTATTGTCCCAGCCGTCCTATTGTAATTAACACTTCCCTCAATATTAACTGGGCCGCTAGCCGACAGTTGAGCCGAGCCAATTGCTTCACCATAGGTGATGGAGGCAAGATCCCCGGGCCAAGTTAAGGTTGTAGGAGCTTTGTTGATCGTAAACTTAGCATTAACATAGTTAAACCCAACATTGCCCTCTTTCGCTTTGAAGTTGGAAGCAACCAACGTGTATTCGCCAGCATCACTCGTATTCGTCGCCGGAGTGGTGAAAAGACGGTCAGCGTCATTTACTTCCCTACCAATGAAGTCATCAGTATTGTTGGCTGCTGGATTCGCAAAAATCGCTGCTCCATTAGTTCCAATACCATTCTTGTAGTGAGCTCCGGGAAGATCAGCATACGCAAAGGTGTAGGTTCCGTTATTAGGAACATTGTTACCGAACGTAATCGCAACATTGGTTGGTGTTACCTTAATCGTTCGGGCATTCACAGTGATATCACGAGTCATCGACGTACTACCAAACCCAATACCTACAGGAGGCGTATGCAAATTAAAGGTCACTTTAACCTTGTGCGCGCTCCCAGCCTTAAACAGGACGTAAGTTTCACCTGCCCCAGTCGTCTTGATCTGAGCTCCACCACTATCAGCGGTGTAGGTGACGGTGTAGTTTCCGTTCCCCTGAGTACCTTCGGTCAATGCAAAACCTCCATTCGCAGGATCACCCACGGCTAATCCAGTATCAGGATTGACGAAGGTTGCATTTAGGCGACCACCGAGAAGATCACCAAAAGTCACAGCACTTGGCTGATTCCAATTGATAATGACCCCTCGTTGCACAGTGCTATACCGACCGATATTGTTGGCAGCAGATGTATTAAAGCTGTCTCTTATACACATCTGACGCTGCCGACGAGCGATCTAGTGT
>CAJXVR010000066.1 GCA_913061285.1 uncultured Verrucomicrobiota bacterium
ACGAGATGTAGAGAGGTCTCGTGGGCTCGGAGATGTGTATAAGAGACAGCCCCGATACTCCACATAGAGATCACTCGCAGGCCGTTCATGAACCTCACCCTGGTAGTCGACGAATCGAACCCGTTCCACAACATCAAACATCCATGCTCCCATCGCTCCCGCATTCATGCGTAACGCGCCACCGAGCGTCCCTGGAATGCCTTCAAGAAACTCCAAACCGCTCAGGCCCACCCGCTTGGCTTCTGCAGCAATCACTCGCAATCGCGTTCCGGCACCACAAACCATCTCATCACCTCGGACAAGGGTCTGGGAGAAGGCCGGTTGCGCTAGAGAGATGACTAGCCCAGGTATTCCACTATCACGGATCAGCAGATTTGATCCCCGGCCCAGCACGAATACGGGCACCTTCTTCTCTGTTGCCCACTTGAGAGCGAAACAGAGATCAGCAAGCGACACGGGCTCTAAGAACACTTCAGCCGGACCTCCCACGCGCAATGTTGTTCGCTTTGCTAGCGGTTCGTTCAGCCGCAGATGACTTCCCGGATTCAACCCCTGTTCCAATGCGTGAATATACTCCGGCACTACCAAGGTTTCCCCTGAGCGAAGTTCGGAGGCCAATTGATGGGCAACGGTGGTAATCCCTCCCGCTCCAAGAAAAAGAATCAGGTCGCCGGATCGGATCTCGTCATAAAGACGGCTGCGAAGTTTTTCGAGTGACGGCTCATATTCTGGTGAATCGCCTTTCTTGGCAACGGCGTCCGCAAGGGCCTGCCCGGAAACTCCCGGAACTGGGGCTTCGTGAGCCGCGTAGATCTCGGTTAGCCAAACCTGATCAACACCGTCAAAGCACCCAGCAAACGCTTCCATTAAATTCTCCGTCCGCGTGTATCGGTGGGGTTGAAAAACGACAATCAGTCGCTCTGGAGAGAAGCGCTTGACCGCCTGAATCGTTTCTCGGATCTCGGTCGGGTGATGCGCATAGTCATCAATTATTTGGAAACGAGAATCGGAGAAAACAATCTCCTGCCGTCGTCGGACTCCCTTAAATTTGGCTATCGCCGCTCCAATCCGTTTGGCGCTCAGCCCCCGCTGCAAGAGCCACACAATCACAGCCGCCGCGTTTGAGACGTTCGCCCGCCCAGCAAGCTGGAGCGTGAACTCACCAATGAGCGTCCCTTGCTGCCAAAGCGTAAAACGCTCGATTGACGCCTGGGCTGAATCAGAGGCCCTAAGCTCAATCCGGTAGTCCGCTAAGGGGTGGAACCCATACGATACGGCATTCGTCCGAGTCGAACAAAGTTGACTCACTTCGGCATCATCCGCACAGAAAAGCACGGATCCTCGAGTCCGCTCAATGAGCGATCCGAATTCAGCTCGAATCCGATCCACACTGACAAAATAGTCTAGATGCTCGTCGTCAATATTCAGAATCACCGAATCCAAAGGATTAAAGACCCCTAACCCACCATCACTCTCATCCACCTCAGCCACAAACCACGGAGTTTCAGAATCTTCCCGAGTGGAATCGTTTTCCGACACCGCATGAAAACTCGCTGGAGCCGAGAGTTGAGGAACATCCCCGCCAATGGCAAAACTAGATGGAATCCCGAGATCACGAAGGACAAAGGCAAAGAGTGACGAAGTTGTGGTCTTCCCGTGCATCCCCGCCACACAAATAGACTTCTGGGCGGACATGATCGCAGCCAACAAATCGGCTCTTCTCACCGTCTTCAAGCCCAACCGACGAGCCGCACTCAGTTCCGGGTTATCCCTAGGAATCGCAGAAGAATAGACAAGCAGCCCAGGACGAGCGCGTGTGATATGCTCTTCACTGTGGCCACGATAAACGACAGCATTCCGTTCGGACAACGTCCGTGAATACTCATTCCAACAAAGATCTGATCCGGATACATCAAAACCTTGGTCGAGAAGCAGATGGCCAATCCCAGCCATACCACAACCAGCAATCCCTACGAGAAAGACACTTGTTCCTGCCTCGGACGCCCTAAGCCAGTCTTGTATTTCTAGTTGAGTCATCTTGTTACAGAGATGCGCACGGTCGAGTTTCAAAATTCGAACGGTCAACAGATTCGTTGCCTGATGACTTCAGTCCCTCATAAGAACCCTCGAGCGACTTGATATCCCCCGAACGATTCAGGGCATCGCCTAGAAGGGAGTCTGCAATTTGTTCAGCTGCCATTCGTGAATCCCACTTCCCAAGCGCGTCAGTCATAGAGGCTCTTAGATCCGAATCAAACAACAAGCGGCCTAAGACCTCTGCCACTGTAGGCGGATCGAGCTCAGATTGCTTGATTCGTATCGCAGCGCCATCCTCAGAAAAACTCAAGGCGTTGTGTTCCTGGTGATCATCGACGGCTGACGGATAGGGCACCAACAACGAAGGTAAGCCCACAACAGCAAACTCGGCCAAACTTGACGCTCCGGCACGAGATATGACCGCACTCGCTAAGCGCACCACTCGGGTCGTGTCTTCGCAGAATCCAGCAACAACGTATCTCGCACCCGTTTTCTGATACATGGCCGTCAATTGAGCATTGTCGTTTCGCCCGGTAAGATGAACAAATTGAAGCGTGGGATATCGCTCACTGAGAATAGGTCCAAGCTCTAACATCAACTCATTAATGGCCTGAGCTCCCTGACTCCCTCCCATCACCAGCAACGTGGCCTGTCCTTCAATCAGCCCAAATTGTTCACAAGCATCATTGGGGAGAGGGGCTTGAAACTGCGCTCGAACCGGCGTTCCTGTCACCTGCACATGCCGTCCTGGAAAGTGAGATTGGGCCGCCGGAAAACCAACAAAGATTCCATGGCATAGGCGCGCCAAGATTCGATTTGCTCTGCCGGGAATCGAATTCGCTTCATGTAAGAACACCCTCGCACCAAACAGGCGACCGACCATTGCGGGAGCAACGCTTGTAAAACCTCCCATGACCAGAACAACGTCTGGCCGCCAATGCCAGAACCAGCGGAGGCATCGGAAGATCGCCTTAGAGAGTCCAAGGAAAAAGGACCAAAGACGCCCTCTAACCATCGCAACAGCAGGCAAGAACTCGATCCGCGCATCTTCAACCCCCTTGGCCCCCTCTCGATCCACTGATTTCTCGGAAGCGATCAGCAGCACATCGTTTCCCCGGTGGATCAACGCTTTGCCGACAGCGACACCAGGAAAGAAATGACCTCCAGTCCCACCACACGCGATTGCCACTTTCATGGATGACTTCGAAGACGCACTCATTACGCAGGCATTGGTTCTGGTTCGTTCAGAGCTCCGTCCGAGTTGTGAAATCCAACGCTCACCGACTCAGCGTGGCCACCTCGGGCAATCGAAATGAGAATTCCCACACAGACAAGTTTCATCAACAAACTCGTGCCACCGTAACTAATGAACGGCAGTGCTAAACCTTTGTTCGGCAAGGTGTTCGTGACAACTCCGATGTTGATAAAGGCTTGGAGCCCGATCAAAAACACAATCCCACTCCCCAATAGAAACCCGAAATTATCTCGCGCACGTGCCGCAATAAAAACTCCAGCAATCACTAGCACCATGAAGACGATCACCACAGCCAAACAAGCGACGAGCCCCAATTCTTCCCCAATGATTGAAAATATAAAATCACTCTCCTTAAGTGGCAGGAAGCCGAGCTTCTGCCGCCCATTCCCCAGACCAAGCCCTTCAATCCCACCTGATCCTAGAGCCAGGAGGGAAAGCCAAGTTTGAAAACCCGCACCGTTCTTGGCCGCTTCAGGATCAAACCACGCCTCCAGACGCGCCATTCTCATCTCGTCAACAGAAAGAGAGATTCCCAATAGGACAGCTCCGGTAATAATGGGAGGAATCACAAATTTCCACTGAGCGCCCGCAATCAGAAGCATGACAACCGATACGGCGGCAAGAAGCACCGTCGTCCCTCGATCCGGCTCAACAAAGATCAACCCAAGAAAACACCCAATCACTAACCCCGGAAGCGCCAAGCCGCGTAAGAACGTTGGCATGAACCGTTTGTATCGATCTCCGTACCAGGCAACAAAAATAATAAGACCTAGTTTCCCTAATTCTGAGGGTTGGAATCCATACGCCCCAACCCGAAACCAACGGCGGGCTCCATTGTATTCCTTCCCAAACTCGGGATGCAACACGAGTGCAAGCAGAATCAGTGAGCCAACGACAGGAATCCAAAAGAACTTCTTGAGAAGGCGATAGTCCGTTAGGGCCGTCGCCAGACACAAGAGCAGGCCCATAGCTGACCAAGCCAACTGCTTGATGAGATACGATTGATCCCCCCCGTACAGCACTGAGCTATAGAGCATCACCATTCCAAAGGTGAGCAAGCCAGCAACGGACAGAATGAGAAACATCGTCGCAGTTCGCATCGTTTCAATCGGGAAGATTCTTGCCGCTAGAAATTGATTACTTGCTGATTGCCGTCGCAACTTCAGCCACAGGAATCTGCAGCTTTTGCCCAACAAGAATCCGATCCGTATTCAAACCATTGGCTTTTCGAAGAGCACTCAGGGAGACTCCATTCTTTCGGGCGATCCGCGTTAGGTTATCACCACGTTTTACTTGGTAGACTTTACCGGTAGAAACAGCCGTCGCAACGGTGGGCACTTTCGCTGCGGCCTTAGTGACGCTCACTGAATTCCTTGGAATGACGATCGATTTCCCAACCCGCAATTTCCTCGGATCTAACCCGGGATTCGCACCCACGATCGATTCAACCTTCGTCCCATACTGTTTCGCTAGAGAATAGAGTCGATCGCCTGGCTGAATCTTGTAATCGATCGTCAGTGACTGAGATGGCGAAGGATCGGTTTCCGGCGCACGTTCTTCCGCATTGACTGGAACAATTTCTGGCGAGGGGATCGGAGCGACGACAGCTTCTGGATAACCAGAACCTTGAGCGAGTTCCGTATTGTAGAGTTCGTCAGTGGTCTCAAATCCAGGAGTTCGGGACACCTCGCCGACCCCGGGTTCATCAAGAATGACTTCAGATGAAATCGTCGGCTCAAGATTCTCCACGGTTTCATAGGGAGCGGGTTCAGTTTCCAGAGGCACGGATAGGCCGCGCGTATCTTCTTCGAAATCACGATAAAGATCGTTTGTGTTCAGCAAAGGAATCTCATCATTAGGCGTCTTCGTTGTCGTCGTGGCGATCGATGTCGATTCGGGCTTACAGCCTTGCATCAAAAGCAATCCTGAGATCGGGATCACATGTAAGGCGACGATACCGAATACCGTTACGAGGATTTTCGTCTTCCGATGTTTACGATCCTCCAATGAGGATCCAGGCGGCAGCAAGGGGTTGGGATGGCTCATAGGTCTTGTGGGCTTGGTTTTCTTGGTTGTTTAAAATAGGTAAATTATTTGTTTTCTAAAGCGAACGATCCCACCTCAGCTTGATCGCCGATCCCATTGGCATTAGAGCGGTGAGAAACAGCAGTACCCTGCCGATTCTTGAGTCCGCTTAAGACGAGGTCTTGACGTCGTTGACGGATAAGCTCCTTAAAATATTCGCCTCTCTCAATATAATCACGGAACTGATCAAAGCTCGCGCAGCCGGGGGAAAACAGAACTATGTCACCGGACCGTGCATGCTCGAAGACGGCCTGAATAGATTCCCGTAAATTCTCGCTGACAAAACACCATGAGGAAGCACCCAAATGAGATTGAAGTTCATGACGGGAACGACCGAATAGGAACAAGCCGTGAACATGCTCAGCAACCAGCGATGAGAGAGAATCAAAAGACAATTGTTTCCCCTCCCCTCCAGCCAGCAACCAAAGGCGACCGTCTTTCGAGAGAAGCTCTCGAGCAGCATCTAGAGCGGCACAAAGCGACGCAGGATTGGTCGATTTTGAATCATTTACCAAGCAAATCCCGTCCAAACTCGGTAGCAGTTCAAACCGATGCGCCCCGGTCCTGAAGGCGCTCAAGGCAACCTGAATATCGCTCAAGGAAAGGCCAATCGCATGCCCACAAAGTAGCGAAGCCATTACGTTTTCCACGTTATGTTTCCCCCGAATCGCTCCGGTACTTATGTCGTAGACGATCCCCGACCAGCCAGGAATTCGACTCACCACAAATCCTCGAGCCAAATAAAGATCGGCCGATACATCCTGGGTACTGAACGTAAGAACCCGTCCGGCGAATCGACAGCCAAGAGAATCCATGATCTCTTTGGCCTCAAGCTGTATTATTGAAACATCGTCGGGCCTCTGATTCTCGAAAATCCTGGCTTTCGCGCGGTAATAGTCTTCCAAGGATTCATGCCGGTTGAGGTGATCAGGAGCCAGGTTCAAGAGCACGGCAATCTCTGAACGAAACTCCGATATGTTCTCCAACTGAAACGAACTGAGCTCCAGAGAAACCCACTCCGTTTGCGGCTGTTCTTGAACAAGTGCAGAAAAGGGATAGCCAATATTCCCAGCAGAACTCGAAGCGACCTCCGAACCAGATAGGATCGCCTCGATCATGCGAGTGGTGGTGGTTTTTCCATTCGTGCCGGTGATCGATACGATTCGCCCCTTGAAGCACTGAAAAGCCACTTCGATCTCGCTAAGAACCGGAACCTGCCGAAGCAAGAGCTCGCGCATCAATGGAGACTCTTTAGAAATCCCAGGGCTCACCACAGCCAAATCACAGGCCAGGTCACGGACGGAATCCATGCCAAAACAGCAACGCACGCCGAGCCCCTCCAAATCACCCAGGATCACAGCATCAAGCTTGGGCTCGCTTTCATCGACCAAACAAACCGTCGCACCCAACGATGTCAGGAGCCGGGACACAGCAATACCGCTGGCACCAGCCCCAACAACTAGGATTCGTTTGTTCGTAAATGTGATCACCAGCGCTCTATCGATAATAAATTAACCACTAACGGATCTTCAAAGTTAGCAAGGCGAGCCCCGCGCACAACCCGGAAAGAATGTAAAATCGAGTCACGACCTTTGACTCATGCCAGCCCAATTTCTCAAAATGATGATGTAGGGGCGCCCGCAAGAATAGTCGTCGGTCCACACCGAAGCGTTTCATATTGTATTTGTACCAACCGACTTGAAGAATCACGGAAACGGCCTCGGCTACAAAAACGCCTCCAGCAATCACGAGAATAAATGGCTGATGAATCAGAACGGCCATAATTCCGAAGGCACCGCCGAGGGCCAAGGACCCCGTATCTCCCATAAAAACCTCCGCAGGGTGGCAGTTGTACCATAGGAAGCCAACCGCCGCACCGAGCATTGCCGCACAAAAGACAGTCAATTCCCCTGTTCCCGGCACATAGGGAATCTGTAGATAGCTAGCGAATTTAATGTTTCCCGATACATACGTCACGATCATGAAAACGATCGTCACAATGATCGTACAACCAATCGCCAAGCCATCCAATCCATCCGTCAGATTCACGGCATTCGAACTCCCCATAATCGTCACCACGGTGATAATTGCCCCTAACCAAGCAACGTTTTCAAGGACCGGGTATTTGAAGAATGGCACCATCAGGTCAGCCACAAGTCCTTTCGTTTCTGGCACCATCCACAGATAACCAGCAACGGACATTCCGAGAATCAATTGCACCCAGAGCTTCACGTTGGACTTGGCACCTTGATTGTTCTGTTTCGTGACCTTCAAGTAATCATCATAAAAACCCAAAGCAGACAAAACGATGAGCGAGAGAAGCGTCAATAGAACAAAAGAATTCCACTGAGCCCATATCAGAGCAGAAAGATCGAGCGAGAGAACAATTAGGACGCCTCCCATCGTTGGCGTACCTGTCTTATCAATGACCCTTACCATACCTCCAGCCTCTTCGGCTTTATCCACATAGTTCTGCCGAAATTTGAGCGCCTTCAGCCACTCAATGACGAAGGGCGCGAGGAGCCAGGAAAGCACGAGAGCCGTGAATGCCGCACCGATACTACGAACCGAAATATAGCGGAACACACGCAAGCCCGAGAGGGGTTCCTCCCAGGTTGTGCCTGCCACACTGTCCAGAACGTACTGATGCAAGTAAAAGAGCATTGACGTTTAGCTTGTCTTTCTTGAGGCCTGTTTCATTAATTGCACTCGAACCCCCTACTCGTTCTTGGTACTTTCAGTTGCCCCAAGCGAACGCCTCAAATCCGAAGCAAGACGATCCAGTCCTGAGGCCCGTGAAGCCTTCAATAAAACCGTATCCCCAGTCTTTAACTGACGAAGCACACATTCTCTAAGGACATCAATATCGTCAAAACAGCGCGCCGACTGAGCTCCCGCTCTCGCCGCCCCACTGCAGACTTGTTCCGCCCATTGTCCCACCGCAAATACATGATCGACCTTGCATTCCGCAGCGACCCTTCCAACCTCTTCGTGGGCCGTAGCACTAAAGTCTCCAAGCTCGCCCATATCTCCGATCACCGCATAGCGATTCCCGGTTCCAGGGTAGGATTGTAAAGTCTCAAGGGCAGCATTCATCGAATCGGCATTTGCATTGTAGGTGTCGTCAAAAATCGTAACGCCTCCAAATTCGCTAAACTCAAACCGCATTTTTTCGTTTTGGCACTTGGCTACGCCGGCAACGAGTTCGCGTCCACTAAGTCCCAACTCGCTCCCAAGGGCGATCGCGAGACTCGCATTGAGCACGTGATGCCGCCCCAATACAGGAAGCTGAAAGTCGGAATCAACAGAACCGCCTGGAGAGCGGAGCGCAAACGTCATTCCGGAGCGACCCATCGTCCAGCGATCAATTACCCAATCATTGTCTGCCCCAAATCCAACTTTGACGATTCGTGCTGAAACTCGCGGCAAGATCATGTCCAAATGGGGGGCATCACCATTGACAAAAAACACACCGTCTTCAGGTAACGCCTCTCCTAAGAACCCTTTTTCCTGAGCGACAGCCTCCACGGAACCGAAGAATTCCAAGTGACTCCTCCCGACCGAGGTCAAGACGCCATATTTTGGACGCACCATCTCTGCCAGAGGTTTGATTTCACCTGGATGATTGGTACCAATTTCAAAAACAGCAGCACTCGTTTCCCCATCCATCTGCAACAGAGAAAGAGGGACGCCGACGTCATTGTTAAAACTCGCCGGACTGACACAAACGTCATATTTCTCACCCAAGATGGTTCCAATAAATCGTTTTGTGCTGGTCTTACCATTCGATCCAGTCACTCCAATGACAGGCAAATCAAAGGCCCGTCGGTAACTCGCGCCGAGCTGTCCCAAGGCTTTTCGAGAGTTATCGACAAGAATCTGAGGCACTCCGGCAAGTCGCTGGCCCACACGGTCCGATTCGACGAGACAGGCACCAGCCAGCGTGCCCAAGTCTTGATTCAAAAACTCATGGGCATCAAAACGCTCACCCACTAAGGCGACGAAAAGATCCCCTCGATTGAGTTTGCGAGAATCAGTCGCGACACCCATTACGAGATTCTGAGGGCTTGCATTCCGCAATTCCCCTCGCGTTGCCTCGGCAATAAAACTGAGACTCCGAGCGTCCATCACGAAGCCAACCTTACGGCTGAAGGATTGAAGCCAGCATTCTCTAGACTCTTCTCGATGTATAGTCGGTCATCGAAGGGAATGACCGAGCCATCGATCTCCTGATAGGTCTCATGCCCTTTCCCAGCCACGAGAACCACATCATTCGGAGCCGCCTCCCGCAAAATATTCTCAATCGCCCGCCGACGATCATATTCAACCGCCCAACTATGCCCCCCAACACTCTGGATACCGGCAACGATTTGAGCAACAATCGACTCTGGATCCTCATTGCGCGGATTGTCATTCGTGATCCAAGATCGATCAGACAAGCGAGCCGCAATTCGCCCCATCGCATGCCGTTTGCCCTCATCCCGGCCTCCACCACAACCGAACAGCAGCAACACGCGGCCAGAGCTCAAGCGCCGGATCGTTTCAAGGACGCGACGCAACGCATCAGCCGTATGCGCGTAGTCAACAAAAACAGAAAAAGGCTGCCCCAGATCCACACGTTCTAGTCGCCCTGGAATCGGCGGCAACGAAGAAAGAGACTGAGCGATGGCCTCCACTGAATATCCCATCTGCACCCCGAGACCAACAGCGGCAAGACTGTTTTGAACATTGTGAGATCCCACCATTGGCAGAGACACAGCGATTGGCTCCCCGTTGTTCATTAGGGCAAAATTGGTCGCCGTCTTCGATTGCCGCAACCCAATCGCGGAGAAGCGAACAGAGCGCGAATCTTGCAGGCCATAGAGCACCACCGAAAGAGATTCCAGCTTGGTTGCAAGCCGACGCCCATACTCATCATCAGCATTCACCACAGCACAACCGCTACCGTCTCGACTTGCCAGCAACTCGAAGAGCCGACACTTGGCTGCGAAGTACGATTCCATATCACGATGATAGTCAAGGTGATCTCGAGTCAAATTGGTAAAGGCCCCCAGATTAAAATCAACATCGGCGACACGGTGCTGTTGCAAGGCATGAGAACTGACCTCCATAACAACCTTCTGGGTCCCAACACTCCGCATCGCTGCCAATAGCCGTTGGAGCTCGACCGCATCTGGAGTGGTTCGACTCGCAGGGATATGCCGATCGCCCACCTCGTAGCGGACCGTACCGATCAATCCACAGGAATCACCATGCGAACGAATGATATGCCGAAGCATGAACGACACGCTCGTCTTTCCATTCGTTCCCGTGACCCCAACAACCGTCATGTCACGACTGGGGTGCTCATACCACGACGCCGCAAGACGAGACACAGCAAGGCGGGGATCACTGACACGGACGAAGGTTCGCTTTCCGTGGTAGACCTCTGAATCGTTTCCCACGATCACACTTGCGCCTCGCTCAACTGCTTCCCCGACGTAACGATGCCCATCATCGCTCGTTCCTGACACAGCGACAAAGGCCATCCCAGGCATGACTTTCCGCGAGTCCGCAGTCACCCCTGAGACTTGAACGGTATCTGACCCCACAACCTCACAATCAGGCAGATCCACTAGCAGATTGGACAATGGCTTGTTCATTGGCTTCCTTGAGTCTCAGCGACGAGCGTAGTTTTCTTCTCTCAATCCTCTAGGCCGATTGGTCTCGAGTTTCAATTCACGCGAAGGCGTGATGTTCAAATAATTGGTCAGCTTTTTCGCAATTCCCTGGAACACCGGGCCCGAAATCACGCCTCCGTAGATGCTTCCCCTGGGTTCGTTAAAAATGACCGAAATCACGATTTCCGGGGCCTCAGAAGGTAAGAATCCAATGAACGATGCATAATATTTGCTCCGCGTATATCCAACGTTAGGAATGTACTTTCTTGCCGTGCCGGTCTTGCCAGCGACGGTATAGTGCTCGAGACGTGCCCTTGGAGCGGTCCCCCCGTCTTCAACGACCGTTTCAAGAGCCCGAGTCATTCGTTGGGCCGCTTCTTCGGTAATGACACGGCGAAGTCGTTCCGGGTGATAGCGCATCACGATTTCTCCATTGGGATCGGACAAATGCTGTACCAGCATTGGATTCATCAACCATCCCCCGTTCGCAATCACACACATCGCCATCGTGATCTGGAGCGGAGTCACGGCAATCTCATACCCAATCGGCACACGCGAAATAGAGAGCCCAGACCACTTGTCCACCGTCCGCAACGTCCCAGCCCTCTCGGCTGGCAAACTAATCCCTGTTGGATCGCCAATACCAAACTCCTTCAGGTAATAGTGGAGTCGCTCCGCCCCAAGGCGCCGCGCGATCTTGAATGCCCCAATATTCGATGATTTCTTCATGATATCCTGTACCGACAAGACCGAGTATCGATGATCGTCATGAAGGGACCGGCCCATGAAATAGATATGACCGTTCTCGCAGTCGAACCGAGTGTTCAGATTGACGACATTGTCATTGATGGCCGAAGAGACGGAAACCGTTTTGAAAGTTGATCCAGGTTCAAACTCATCGCTGATCGCACGATTCCGTCGGTTGCGAGTCTCATAGTTTCCAGGATGATTGGGATCAAAAGTAGGATAGTTCGCCATGGCGAGGATTTCTCCTGTTTGGGGACGTGCTACAATCACGGTCGCGGAGAGTGGGCTTGATGCTTCAACACCAATCTTCAGCTCATCCTCGACGATCGCTTGCACCCCAGCATCAATCGTTAAATGTACGTTGAGACCATCAACGGGATCAACATCCATACTTCGAAGAGCAACCTGTTCCCGACGACGGCTATCGGTCTCAGTAGTTCGCCACCCCAGCACTCCTTGCAGATACTGATCAAAATGCCCCTCAATCCCTGCCTTCCCCCGAGCATAAAATACGGACTGACGCCCCACCACTCGTTCTTTAGTCTGAACGAATCCCAACACATGAGCCGCCAATTCGCCATTCAGGTAAACTCGGCGATGACTATCAACAGGTTCGGTATAAATCGCCCAGCGCCTCAGGGCAGTCAGAAACTTCTTCCCATCCTTATCCAAGGCATCCTCATCTGCCAATGGAACGGTTTTCATGAGCTGCTTGACAGAGTTCCATTCATCTTCCGTGATGCGAGCTCTGAGCCGCACATGAGGATCAATAACCACCTTGTTCAAAGAATTGGTATAAAACCGGGGACGCAAACGCTTCACTAGATCCGCTTCATCCAAGTCAAGATGCTCGGCCAGAATAGCTGCTAATGGCTCGTAGTAATCACCAATTCGACTCGGATCGGCACAAAGGATTTTCAGCCGCTCCGTACTGACGAGGATTGAACCATTCCGATCCAGGATATCCCCACGGGTCGTCTGCTTAAGATAAGTTCGCTGAGTGTACTTGAAGGCCTTCCCGCTCAACTCGTCGTGTCGAACGACCTGAATATAAACAAGGCGTCCTAATAGCACAGAAAAGCCTAACAGCAACAATGTGCTGAAGACAATCAATCGACGCAACTGGGTGCGAACTACCATTCTCTACCTGTTCAACTAAACACTAAAAATCATACGCCTGAACCAAGACAAAATGCTCAAGCCTGGGGCTAATACCGGCGACTCAATCGCCCCGGCGAATACCCAAGAGACTGAACGGTTGATACATCACTTCGACCGCCTGAATCCCGGATCCGAAGGATCTGTTCCGGAGCAGGCGACCGTAAATCCAATCCGAACTGCTCGACTCTCTGGTCGAGCTCTCGAGGCGAAGCCAAGACGGAATACCGCTGCCGAAGCACCGCATTCCCCTTCTCAAGCTGTTCAAGGTCATACTCCAAACCTCGAATCGCTTGCCCCAGCTGATGCACCTGACTTTTCTGCCACAAGTAACCCGCACAGCTTCCGCCAACGAACAAACAAACAACAACAGCTCTTACAATCCAACCAGCCCCGATAATTTCATTACGACTTTGCACACGACGCCACATAACTCATACAACATTTGTTCCTTTCGCTATCCAAACGAGAAGGCCCATTACAACTTTTCCATCACCCGAAGCTGAGCGCTTCGGGAACGAGAATTCCGCAACACTTCTGCCCTCGTAGGCTGCACGGCTTTCCGTGAAACCCACGTCATCTCCGGCGGTTTCGGATGACGAAACTCAGGCAAATCAACATCCCCATCCACCCGATAGGGAAGCGCCAAACGGCGCCCAAACAACTTGACCATTCGCGCCTCAGCCGAATGGAAGGTAATCACCGCTAGTCGTCCCCCTGGACGCAACAAAGACCACACCACTTGTAATCCCCGATCCAGACGCCCGAGCTCATCATTGACGACAATTCGGAGCGCCTGAAAGACCTTCGTGGCTGGGTGAGTTCTCCCTCGCCGAGGGAGAACTCGCTCGATCAAGCCAGCCAACTGAAGGGTCGACCCAATCTTCCCGGACCGACGCTCACTAACAATGGCACGGGCAACCGCCCGCGACCCGGACTCCCCACCAAACTCATAAAAAATATTCGCAAGCTCTTCAGCAGACTGTTCATTGATCAAATCTGCTGCCGTCAAACTCGCCCGCTCGTCCATCCGCATATCAAGCGGCCCGTCAAAGCGAAGACTGAACCCACGTTCCGCCACATCAAACTGATGCGAGCTCACCCCAAGATCTAACACCGCACCGTCGATCGTCCCCTCATCCAGCCAACTCCCCAGTTCAACAAAATTCAGCTGCCGGATTTCAAACCGCCCCTCAAAGGGCTCTAATCGCGCTCTAGCTGCCTGAACGGCCTCGCCATCTTGGTCGCATCCGCACAAGCGGCCATTCGGCCCGCTCGCTTCCAAAATGGCTTCCGCATGTCCAGCCCCACCGACCGTTCCATCCAGATACCGTCCCGTTTCCTTTGGTTCCAACCGAGCTATTACCTCCGGCAGCAACACTGATGTGTGATCGAACGTTGGCACTTTTCATAAATCTACAACTTTTCGGCCTTCCGCCCCAACCCCCGGTCCAAAACGCTCCCAAAAACGCCTCAGAATCCCTGCTTTCACAGGTCTTGACTCCGCCCCGGACTCGATCCCTAGCCCATCTGACTGAGCCACATGCACATCCCAATCCGACTCCCAGAGATCGTTCCGTTTCACCGTGATTTCCCCAATATCTCGTCGGGGAGCCCTTGCTGCACCCCCTTCTGATCGCCCAATCACACGATCAAGCCAGCCCAGAACCGTCTTCGAACCGGCAAGTTCGCTCGAGCCCTGGCGCCCATCACCGCTGACATCCGGCTCAGCGATAACACCATCAAACGCTGACGACTCGACCTCAGCCACTTCACCATGGCAATCAGGCCCGACATTCTTCGCCCACTGAAAAGGATTCGCTTCGCTTTCCTTTTCCTGAAGCTTCTTCTCACTTACGAAATATCGACTCAAACTCATATCCTAGAGCAATTGAATGGCTTCGTCGTAAATCTCTTCGTCCTGAGCACTCGCTTCGTCATACCGCTCAGGATCCCAAATCTGAAATCGATCAAACATACCAATCAGCAAAGCGTCGTCTTTTAACCCAGCAAGCGCGGCTAATTTGTCGGGCAGACAGATCCGCCCAGCCTTGTCCATCACTACCTGATCAGAACGAGCACCTAAAGAACGTCGCAGGGCCTCTGCATTTGGGTCCGCAAAAGGCATTTCCTTCAATTTTTGCATCAAATCCACCATTGCTGCCGGCGGCAACGCTAGCAAGCAAGCCCCCTGCCCTGCCTTTTTCTTCCACACAAGCACGGTAAAAGTACCCCCACTGGACACCCCACGCCATTTCGCTGGAATCTGAACACGGCGCTTCGAATCAATCCCGAATTTATATTCAGAACTGAAGAAAAGCGGCGCATTTTCAACATTTTCACCCATTCCAGTCGCTTGTGGGATCAACCCACATCATTCCACACTTTCAACCCACAGTGGAACACTTCAACCCACATTACGCTCACACCACCTTCGGGTCAATCGTTAAAAGGGACTACTGAGGTCGAGATTTTCAGCCAAAAGCGATCTCGCCCGAAGACCTATAAAATACCAACTGACTCAACAGAAAATCACTTCGAAGACGCTCTTCTATTGCCAGCCACCGAAGATCAAGAGACCCTCTAGAAGGGATTGGGCATGAGTGAAGAGACCAGAACATTGAATTTAGACGAGTTTGACTACGAACTTCCAGAGGACCTAATCGCTCAGGAGCCGACGCAGAAACGCGATCAGTCTCGCCTACTGCTCTATGATCGGAAAAGGGACGACATCACCCATCGAGAGTTCGCCGAGCTCCCTGAGCTTGTTGGCGCTTCCGATGTACTCGTCGTCAACGATTCCAAAGTCATCCCAGCCCGTCTTAGAGGACGGAAGCATGGAAGCGGAGGGGCAGTTGAAGTTCTACTAATCCAGGAAACTATAAAAAATCGCTGGTGGGTCATGCTGAAACCCGGGAAACGGGTCAACCCAGGCACCGTGGTTCACTTACACACACCAAGTGATGAGCCCTCAGGAGTTCGATTTGAAGTACTGGAGAAAAATGACGACGGGCATTGCCACGTCCAGTTCGTCGCTCCAGGCAATATCCTTGATCATCTGGACACCTTGGGTGAAATCCCCCTTCCCCCATATATCAGCCCCGCTCGCGATCGAGCCTACAACGACAAAGAGCGCTACCAAACGATCTACGCAAACCAGCAAGGTTCCGTTGCTGCACCGACCGCAGGACTTCACTTTACGCCAGAGCTCTTGGAATTGATCGAGAAGCGAGGCACGGAGATTATTCGAGTGACACTCCATGTCGGCATCGGCACCTTTGCCCCGGTTAAGGCCACAACCGTTTCCGAGCATCAAATGCATTTCGAACGTTATGAGATTTCAGAACATGCCGCAGCCCGCCTCAATGCAGCAAAGCGCGATGGAAAACGAATCATCGCCGTCGGCACGACTTCAGTAAGAGTCCTGGAAAGTGCGGTCTGTCGAGAAACAGGTAAAATTCAGCCTCAAAAGGAGAGAACAAACATCTTCATCTACCCTCCCTATTCGTTCACCTTCGTCGATTCGCTCATCACCAATTTCCACCTCCCCAAATCAAGCCTCCTCATGCTGATCAGCGCCATGGCAGCCCCAAACACACTCTCTGGGATCGAGCGCATCAAGAGGGTCTATGCCGAAGCGATCCGAAACCGCTATCGCTTTTTTAGCTATGGAGATGCAATGCTGATCAACTAGCCCACTTATCCACCATGCCCAAGCACACCCCATTGCAGGAGCGACCGCCAAAGCGCCCTTATGTATTGATCAATATGGCAATGTCAGCGGACGGGAAGATTGCGGCAGCAGCGTCACAATTCTCACGAATCGGATCGAAGAAAGACGAAGACCATCTCTTCCGACTCCGATCGAGTGTCGATGGGATCGTAAGTGGCGCCACAACGATTAGGCAAGAAAGGGCCACGCTCAGTGTTCGAACAGGAAAGCAAAAAAAACGCCCCACCAAGTCAGCCCCATTTCGTATTTTGGCAAGCGCTCACGGTAGCCTCCCCTTAACCGCTCCCCTCTTCACTACCCCCGGGGGACCAGTTCTCGTACTCACAAGCAATCAAATCCCACCCACTCAACTCAAGCAGTATCAAGCGAAGGCTGAAGGAATCCATCAGAGCAAAGGCAAAACGATCGACTGGATATCAGCTCTGGCATGGCTCAGAACCGAATGGAATATCAGGCGACTGCTCTGCGAAGGAGGAGGCCAACTCAATCAATCCCTCCTAAAAGCTCACCTCGTCGACGAACTAAACCTCACTATTTGCCCGATTATCATGGCAGGTTCCGAGGCAACAAGTATCGCGGAAGGAACCGCCTTCCCAAGTCTTGAAAAATGCTCACAATGGAAGCTCAAGACTCACAAACAGATTAACCAAGAGAGTTTCCTTTGCTTTGTTCGCGAAGATCCCCTAACGCTCACATAGCTCCACAATTCAAACCTGAATACTAATCCAACGGAAGCAGCGACTAGAAGAAGAACCCCACTCCAAGCTCCTTGAATGCCGCCTTTTGTTCTTGCAAGTATTGATCGCCTAGTTTTTCGAAACCACCAGAACTCTGGTAATCGTTCAGGAATTGGTTCACGTCCGCTAGCAAATCGCTTCGCCCCTTCCGAACGCCAATCGCCCAAGATTCGGACTGAAACGGAGTTAGGATCGCACGAGTCGTTTCTTCATGCCGTTTCCAGTTCTTGTAAGTCGACATCTGATCATAGATAAAGGCCACCGCCTTACCTTGAACGACTTCCAAAACGCACGAAGACTCACTATCCAAGACCAACACCCGATCGCTCTCAAGCGCATTGACCGCATACTGATGCCCTGTTGTCCCGTTCTTAACGGCTACCATCCGCCCCTCAGAAAGCAGGTCATCAAACGATTCAATCGACGATTCTTTGCCAACTAACAAGCAAAGCCCTGTTCGCAGGTAAGGTTCTGAAAAATCGATAGATTCCGCCCGCTGCGCCGTTGCTGTCATCGACGAGATAATCAGATCGATTTTCCCTGTTTTCAATGATGGGATAAGCCCATCAAACGCCAAGTTTTCAACCACAACCTCCTTACCCAGTGAGTCCCCAAGCGCACGAGCGATCTCAACGCTTATCCCAGCCGGAGCCCCCTGTTTATCCCGCATTTCAAAGGGTGGATAGGCGAGTTCCATTCCAACTCGCAATACATCACGACTAGGCGTGGGTGAACACGAGACCCCAAGCATGAAACACAGAAGCACGCAGCTCACGGCAGACAAGAAACCGGCAGCACTGGAAGAACGGCGATGACTCGGAAATTGCATCATTCCTTCAATCGCTAACTCTCGTCACCTGCAACCGGTCGCCCTGTTTCAACCCAGCGAGCAAATAGCCACAGAGCATCGCTCAAACGATTGAGATATCGTTGAATCTCGGTGTTAGGCTCTTCGCCATTTTCGACGAGGAGACAAACTTGCCGCTCAGAACGTCGGCAAATACAACGAGCCATATCGAGAGCCGCTGAAATGGGGTTATCGCCCGGTTTAGCCCAACCTTTAAAGGAAAGTTGACGCGACTCCAGACTGACAACCAGGCGATCAATGGGCTCAAGAAAGGCTTTATCAACCACCTGGAATCCATCGTTTATAAAACGCTCCCTGTCACTAGGATCCGTCGCGAGCTCCCCCATCAAAATGACAAGCTGGTCCTGAATCGCCTCGACGGTACTCGTCAAAAAAGCGTCATCATCCTGACTGCGAACAAGCCCGAGTGAGGAATTCAGCTCATCAACAAAGCCATAGGCATCGACACGAGCCGAGGTCTTCGGCACGCGCCGATTATACATGAGCCCGGTGGATCCATCATCACCGCGCTTAGTTGCAATACTCACGTCCTAGCGCAAAGCTTTGATGCGAACATTCCGAAATGCCACAGGATCACCGTGTCCGGCAAACCCAAAGAACCCGGACTCATTGTCTTTCCCCGGATGTGGGCTGTTCGCCATATACTCATTCACCTTGCTGACATCCGTATCCAAGATCGTTGTTCCGTTTAGCACAACTTTGATAGTCGAGCCCTTGACGGTGACCTCCTGGTAGTTCCACTCGCCGACAGGACGTTGAAACCCTCGTTTTGCCGCAGATATACCGTAGGCCGATCCATGATATTGGCGAGCGTCCAACTTAGCATATTTCTTGGCTGTATCGTCGAGCACTTGAAGCTCGCACATCCCTGAGTATGCAGTATCTCCTTTGCCGGGGTAACGAATTGCCAACCCGTTGTTGCCCCCAGGGGGCAACTTGAACTCAAAGCGAACAACAAAATCCGTTAGTTTCTGGTGATAATAAATCGTCCCACCCGAACGCGGCTTACAAACGATCGCCCCATCTTCCACCGTGTAGTTGTCTACAGGACCTTCCCAACCGTCCAAGTTTTCACCGTTGAAAACAGGCTTGAACCCGGGTTCTGCGAGCATGACTTTGGCTTCTGCAGCAGGAATCTCGCGGAGATAGACATTTCGCCACTGAATCTCTCCACCGTGTGTCTGCAGCTGAATAGGCCCTTTACTCCAAAGGGGATTCTTTCGATCCCAAAAATTCTCCATCACGGCGTGATCGACGACTAAGTGATCGTTAAGAAAAATCGTTGTGCGGTCACCAACTTGAATCACGCGAAAGTGATTCCATTCGCCGAATCCTTTGTCCGCGAGGACGCTGGGATCTTTGCCCGGGGCACCAGGGGAATTATTCCAAAGCCCACCGGAACCCTTATCAGCGCCGATGTTCCACTTTCCCCCCTCTTTGGTGTAGTCCCAGATTTGAATCTGCGGATTTCCACGGAGGTAGATTCCACTATCCGCTTTGGCCACTGTCTTGTAATCGATCATGAATTCAATATCCCCATAATCTTTATCAGTAGTCAGATAAACCCCGTGCCCATCATTCACGATCGCCCCATTCTCGGCCCGCCAATGCTCACGGACACTCTCCACATCCTTCGCTCGCTTAGCAGCTCGATCTTCCTCACTCATCGCCCACAATTTGCGAGGATCAAAATGGCCCATTCCATGCCAACCGCTTAAATCTTCCCCATTAAACAGGGCGGTAAATCCAGTAGGCGCTTTGTTGCCTTCTGCGGTGAGCGTTTGACCAAAGGAGAAAGCCCCGGCAGCAACGAGCGCTAGGCATGCTACGGTGGAACGTGAACTAGGTTTCATTTTCATTTTAAACACGTGTTAATAACGACCTATTCTTACTGATTTGAAAAGACACGCAAATATATTTCCTCACTGAAGAGTCCTCGCTAGTCTCTCCCCATGGCGAGAAACATCCTTGGCTTTGTCGTCGGCTTCCTAGTCGCAGGAACTCTCATCGGCGGGATTCAACGAATCGGGCATCACGTCTACCCTCCTCCCCCGGAAATGAACCCGAACGATCCCGAATCGATCCAATCCTACATGAACCAGGCTCCCACCGGCGCGCTCTTGTTTGTTCTCATGGCATGGGTCCTGGGCACTCTGGCTGGCACCTATGCCGCCACCCGAATCGCTCAAACTGCTCCTCGCGGTGCGGCGATTGCCGTCGGCACGATGATGCTCGGAATGAGTGTGGCAATGATGTTGTCAATCCCGGTTCCCAGCTGGTTTTGGGCCTGCGCCCTTCTCGGCGTCACGCTGGCAACGGCCGTTCCTATCATGGCAACGATGAGCAAACAAACCTCCCAGTCCCTGAATTCTCAACGTGACCGAGTTGCCCACAATCCCCAAGGGTCTGCCGGTAGTGGGAAAGATTCTGGATAAATCAAATAGGCGGTGTTTCTCGACCGACGCCACGCGGCGATGAAATCCGAGCGATCGTAAACCCAGCGCACACGCCCACTTCGAGCAGGGTCATTCACGATGATGTCACCGGCTTCGGTAAATCCGACGCAGACGATCAGATGCCCATCATTGGTCCGAGGCGGGCTCTGTTTCAGCACACTGTAGGCAACTGAAACCGTCACGGGCACTCCCGCGACTATCCACGCCTCGAGATCCGTCACATCGCTCAGACGCACCACATACGCCCGAATCCCCTCAAAGGTCCCAGCAAAAGCCGTATTGAAGGACCAATTCCCGGTGCCTTCCCAGCCGAGGTCAAACACTTCAGCGGCAATGGAGGGCACTGAACGACGCAGCTCGGGCCTAGAAAGAACGCTTGCCCAGTGAGCCAAAACCATTCCGACACTTGTCGGACTGCACCAAACCTCACCACCAGGGTAATCCATTTGACAGCGTTGCGGCACGGCCAATTCTGTCCCCCAGGCAGCCCGATCGGATTTTCGAGGCATCAGCGCAACACGAGTGTCAACCGCCGATAAGCCTAAAAAGGCGATATCCAGCGAATCTGAAGCCTCCCCGCGTTGTTCGACCCGGATACGCACTTCGTTTGAAGGATGGGCCAAGACGAGGGTATCCGTCAGTACTCGAGCAACCTTATCAGCCTGTCCATTCTCACTCGTTCGAAGATCATTGAACGTTCCCGACACCCAGTGCCCGAGAACAAACTCGTTAGACCAGGCTCCCTCTTGCCGAACGGCAACGGTAAATGTGTATTTCCGGCTCCCGCTGTTCGGAATATTCCAAGACAGAATGAGCTGATCAAATTCGCTTGGAACCCTTATGGCAGGGGACTCATAGACAGTGATGCCCTTGGATGGCGCAGGCACTTGCGTCCAAGCTGTGAATTCGTCCCATCCCAAGAAGGCTCGTCCCGGACGAACTCCCTTCTCCGCGACAGCCGCGCTGCTCATCCCCATTAAACCAATCAAACACAGATAGCGGACCATCACCATGGAGCAATTCTACTCTCGGTCAGTCATTCAGCACAACCCCGTGAATTCAAAGCATGGACTTATGCCAAAGCCTGCAAGATCTCAGTCTTCAGAGCCGCAGGGTCCCTTCTTAGTTTTTCCAAGAATGCAGGAGGGGTCTCCGTGTTCGCATCGTATTTTGCCGACCATTCGACTATTGCCAGCATTACCGGGAGTAGGTCCTTGCCCTTCTCCGAAAGCCGATAAACAAACCGCGCCCCATGAGATGGATCACGGTCTTTCTTGATGATTCCATCAGACACTAAACGAGCGAGCCGATCGGAAAGAATATTCGTGGCAATTCCCTCAGCAGGATCTGAGAACTCCCCGTAATGTTTTTTCCCCTTGAACATCAAATCGCGAATGATCAACAACGTCCATTGATCGCCGAAAACCCCCATCCCGTATCGAATTGGGCACCCCCTCCAAGCCTCTTTCTTTTTCTTAGGCACGGAGGCACCCTACATCAGAATTATTCACTTGCAAAACGCAAGCGACTTAGCATTATTAATCCACTTGTAAAAAACAAGTGATCTAGTCAAATGAGAAAGCCCTTTATCTACGCCATCGTCGCTTATTTCGTCATTACCATGCTAGTCGCCTACCCTTGGCACATGAAGTTGTTTCACGAGAAGTACCTTGCCATGGGGGCCTTTACGCGAGGGGAACCGATCATGCCGTTTGGCATGTTGGCGGTCATCGTACAGGCGATTGTATTCGCTTATTTCTATCCCTTGTACTACCGGCACCGCAAAGGAGGCCCCGCATGGCTAAGAGGAATTCAATGCTCCCTTTTTCTTGGACTCAACGTCTGGACTGTGATGGTTCTTGCGACCGCTGCCAAATTCAAGATAGCTCCGGTTTCCCACTTCATCGCTCTCGGAACTCTCTTTCAAGTCATCCAATTCACACTCATCGGCATTGCGATCGGCCTAATCTACGGACGTTCCCCCTTCGATACTGACGGTTCATCCCTCAAGGATTGATAGGATCTGTTTGTGCTCACCGTGGCGAGCCCAGTCCACTGGCTGAAGCCCCAGAGCATCAGTCGCGGATCGATCAGCACCGTGTGCCAACAAGAATTTTGTCATCGGCACATTCCCCCGCCCAGCCGCTTCGTGGAGGGGCGTCCGCCCCTCATTTAGATTCACCACCGATGGATCGCGCTTCACCAGGGCTTCGACCAGGCCAATTTGGCCAAAGGCTGCCGCTTCCGTCACGGAAGTTCGACATCCCTGTTCTTGCAGCCAATTCCGAATCTGGAAATTTTGGCCTTCGTTCGCCCACCCTGCGGCATGGGAGCGAAATCGATGGTCTCTGAGATTCGGATCGCTCCCGGCCGCGACGAGGAGTTTCACGATCCCCTGATACCCTCCAAACGCAGCCCAATGCAATGCGGGCGCTCCCGCCCATCCTCGAACATTTAAATCCGCGCCTGCTTGAATCAAAGGTTGGACACACGATTCATGTCCGTATCGGGCCGCGAAGTAGAGCGATTTGCTCAGTTGCTTCGGTTCAGGCTTCGAAGCTAGAAACGCCATCAATTCGGAAAGCACCCCCATGCCAGCAGCCACCTCGAGGCTAATGATAGTGCCCCCGGACCGCACCAAAGCGTCAGCTGTGCGCTTGTAACCGAACTCGAGAGCCATCTTCAGCGGAGTCCCTGAAAGATCCAGCCCGTCTAGCTGAGCACCAAACTCAGCAAGGAGCGCCACAAGCGGCTCGACCACCTCTTGCTCATGGGGATGCCCACTCGTCACCAGGAGGGCGAGTGGGGTCTGATTCAGCCCCCCCCCGTACGTCTCAGCCAAGGCATCGGGGACAGCTCCAGATTCGAGTAGGAGCCGGGCAATGGCGACGGCATTCTTGGGCACCTCCTGCCGGTGGATTTCAACCCCATTGGCAGCGACATAGTGAAGCAACGTCGCTCGATGCCCCCAGCATGAGCGACAGCGAGACAACTCAGGATCCAGCTCCAAGAGCATCGACAACCCCTCCAAATCACCCGTAATCACAGCATCAACCGCCTCTTCAAAGCGGGAATCTAGCGACCCCTCACCGGCATCTCCAATGGAACCCCAGGATGAAAACCCAAAATAGCGGGCAATCGAATCCCGGCCCTCCTCTCGCTCCAACTTACCGCCGAAGACCTCAGACCGGGATTTGCCAGCCCTCAGGGGTGAGCAGTTACTGAGCACAACGAAAACCCAGGTTTCCTCTTGCAGATAAGATTCTAAGAGACAATCCACCATCCTCCTCATTAAAACGATGATCGGAGCATCTTCCGAAAAACCGTTCGAGACTCGTTCATAAACCCGGGCGAGTAGTGCCACATGCGAGGTTTGCCCCGAAGTCTCAATTGGACTCTCAACATGTCGCTTTAATCGAGCCCAACTAGAAAAACCAAACTCACGAGCAATGACACGCTGCGCCTGATGAAGGGCAATCGATGGCTTCGCTTCTGGTTTCCCCATCGCTTGCATCCATTCCGGAAAGCAACGATCAACTCGCGCGATGGCATCCGGAGTTTGGGAACGAAGTTGCTTGAGTAGATCTTTGGCTTGACGGCGCAACTGCACCATCGAGGGACGAAGCGGCAATTTTTTTGGCATGAGAACCCTTCTGCATTGAGCCTGAGGTCCGCATGACAGGCTGCATCAAGGTTTTAGTGACTTGAATCCAATGTTCAGGTGAGCTCAGCTCTTTCCGCGGACCCGGGTGCATCCTGAGGTGCGTGAAGATCATCTGCTAAGCAGCCCATTTCGTCAATGGGAGAGCTCAAGGCAGAACCAAACCGCTTTCTTGCGACCCAGTGAATGTTCGATGTGCAACGGCAGTTATTCTGAGGGATGACGAAAACAGGCCAAGAACCGCTTTGCCTGGCGTTTTGAACCCTTGATCTGAATTTGTCCACTGCCCAAGGCCTCGTCAGAACTGGTTTCACCGAGAATAACAGCACGCAGAAGAGCCCCGGGACCTTCAATAACCGTCTCAACAACGTCCCGGGGGAGGCGGTCCAAAAGAGCTACTCTTCGAGCTTCGACTTGAACAAACAGCTCTAGTTCGTCCGCTCGAAGAACGAAGTAACCATCAACTTTCAAGGCCAACTCCGGTCGAAAAAGCATTCGAAAGGCAACAAGATCCCATTCTGGGCGCGATAGATCGTCTTCCTTGGGTGCCCCTAGAAGATCAACTCCCCATTGAATGAGACCTCGAATTACCGGCTCGAGCTCCTGCCCACGATCCGTAAGCGCGTAGCCTTGCGTGCGAGCGCTTCCTTCGATCGCTGCACGCTCGATCAACCCTTGGGCTTCCAGTTCTTTCAGACGAGCAGCCAGCAAATTGGTTCCCATGCCTGGGAGATTTTCCAAGAGCTCACGATAGCGACGCGGCCCGATCATGAGTTCTCGAACCATCAACAATGTCCAGCGCTCACCAACCACATCGAGTGCCTTTGCCAAGGCACAGTACTGGCGATAACTCCGTCGCTTCATCGTTCAACTTTTATTGGACTGAGGGGATACACGGCGGAGACTTTAGAGAATTCCCCCTCAATAACAAACTATATTTTAATCAAGCCTAGTCGCTATATTAAACTCAATTCAGCCATCCACTGTTTAGGTAACATTCAATCAAACCACCCCTGAAACCACAGAAAAACTGAAGCAACTCACGGTTCGTTCCCAGAACAATCAAGGTCAAATTCTTCAGCAGGAATTAAATAAAAGGCAACAGCGACCGGCCACTTTCAGGCCAAGAAAACCCAAGCGCACGTCCCCAGCCCCACAATAAGCCCCCCAAGAGAATGAGACTTGCAACGAGGTTCCAACGACCCCGCTTTAGTTCCTCCTCTCTGAAAAAGCCAAGCAGCACACCGAGCACGATCCCAGTAACAAACCCGCCGAAATGGGCAATCACATCACTCTCAGGAGAGGTTCCAAAGAGCACAAAGAGCATCGCCACCCCCAGCAAGCCGCTCACGACTAAGCGATAGGCCCTTGGATTTTCACGCATCAATCCTACGGCATGTGGGCCCAACATTCCCAAAGCTCCCATGACTGCCCCAGATGCTCCCAAGCCTCGGTAGGGATCCATGTGAAAGGCCAAGCCAAACAAGTTCCCACCGACGCCCGTCAACACGACCGCCAAGAGTCCCAGCCCAATTCCGAACCGCCCCATGGTAAGCCCAAATAGAAAAAAACCTGCCGTGATATTTGAAAAGAGGTGTGCCACATCTCGATGAAGCATGGTCGCTGTTAGGACGCGCCACCACTCCCCTTCAAACACCATTGCGCTATTTAGAATGCCGCCCTCAACGACACCGGGGCGGAGCGCAGAAAGGTAACTGAAGGCGCCTAGAACGAGGCACCAAATGAGGCTCGTCCAGCGAAAGCTTAATCGAGCCTCGGCGAGGGGTTTCGCCCAGCGCCAACGAGTGTTCTCCTCCCGGAAGCGGCGAATCGTCTCTATCGCATGAGGCAAAACAGCATCAGTGACGACTAACTCGTATGTGTTGGAAGATTCGTCACGAACCTGAATCTCGCTATCAATGGCCTGACTGATCAAGGCAAGACTACAGTCCAGAGCGTCCTGTTGGTCCTTCATCGGGATCGTCGTCCCTCGTTCTGCCTCAGCCATCGCATCCATCGGACCCTACCCTATCACACGCTCAAAGATTCGCTAGGAGCGAAGATTTACAAAGTGAGCCCGGTTCTGGAAAGGTCACAAGAATCCCTACAAAGCTGAATAGGCCGCACCATAGGCGCCCGCCCATTCTCCGAGAACCGCCGGCCGAATTGATACCCGCGGACTGCCGGGCACGAGCCACTCCATATCATTCATGTAAGTCTCAAGAGGATCAAACAAGAGCTCCCCTGCCCGAGCAATGCCGCCGCCGATAACGATCACTTCAGGGTCCAGAACATTCACGAACGAAACCAAGCCACAGGCGAGATGTCGAACCGTATTCGCCCAATAAGAGCGTGCTTCCGCATCCCCTGACCGTACTGCGTCCACAAGGGCGTGGGTCGTCTGAAACCGCCCCTGAGTTCGTTTCGAAATACTACAGTTTCCCACCGCGAGCTCCAAACTACCCGGAGTTCGACAAATATCAGGTTCACCATGAGGGTCCAAACAGACGTGCCCCAAATGCCCCGCTCGTCCGATCGCCCCCCTCAAGATATGGCCATCGACTTTTGCCGCCCCTCCCACACCGGTCCCGAGCGTAAGAAAGACCACATTCTCGATGCCTTTCACTGCCCCTACCCAAGCCTCTCCAGCCAGAGCGGCCTGAGCGTCATTCATTACCGGCACCGAGGTCTGGCGATTCAGAAAAGTCGTCCAATCGAGCCCTACAAGCCCTTGAAGCCGTCCCGGCATGTTCCGAATGGATCGGCCATCTCGAGCAGCCAAACCGGGTGCGGATAGGCCAAGACTCTGAGCCTGTCTCTTATACACATCTGACGCTGCCGACGAGCGATCTAGTGTAGA
>CAJXVR010000067.1 GCA_913061285.1 uncultured Verrucomicrobiota bacterium
ATACGAGATGTAGAGAGGTCTCGTGGGCTCGGAGATGTGTATAAGAGACAGCAAAGAATCTCCAATCCGCCATCGCCTCATTCTTGAATATTGAACACCCCACACCAAAACAAATAAGCCAGAATATCAACTATAGTCTTTGGCTTCTCAAACTGAATCAGACGAACTTTTCTGACCTCGAGATTATCGCAGAGACACTTGACCGCTCCCGTCTCGATCAACTCCAGTTTTCCCTTCTTAGTCCTCATGAAGATGAGCTCACCGAACCCATGCGGGCTGCCTACGCCAGAACCTTGTTTAATCTCTTTAGGCACAAGGAATTTAACAACCAATGGCAACAACTGAGCGAATCGACTCGCTCCCTGCCAAGCAATATCCTCTATGGAAGCGCCTATACCGCCCTCTGGGGAACCCCCGCCGAGGCTGAAAAGAATCTCACCGAGATTAAAGAATTCGCTGCGAACAATCCCAGCGATAGGCACTCACGCCAACTATTGCTCCTAATACACTACCAGCAAAAAAATACTGCTGCCTACCAAGCCACTTTGAGCGAGCTCATCGCCACACAGAACGACAGCTATTCTCACCATCTAGGTTATTGGACCTTACTCTCGCAAACGGGGAACAGCGAACGTTCCTTGAAGCTCGCTTCGGACTACGAGAAGCCTCCCACAAACGCTAACGATCTTATTGCTCACTTAAGGCTGCTCCGAGAACTTGGGGCCCCGGAGACTGCGAACACCCTTGTCCAGAAGCACATTCAATCGTTTTCAGGTGAAACGTCGCTCTATTCAAACTATGCGGATCTACTCATCGAACTCAATGACTGGGATCGACTACGTGAGATCGCCATCAATCTCCGAAAACTCAACTCCGAATCACGAGCCACCTCCCTCAGCTACTACCTCGAGGGAACTGCCGACGCAAAGCAGAAGCGAAGAAATTCAGCAGACACGGCATTCGCCAAATTCTCTAGCTCGGTTGCCACCGACGACGTCCAATCCGAGAATAATCTCGCCAAGGAACTCACCCAACTAGGATTTCCAATGCATGCCCTTCGACTGCTTACCCAAGTGGAATCCAAGTATGAGGATAGTTCAAAATATTGGTATTCACGTGCGGGATATGCATTTC
This sequence comes from uncultured Verrucomicrobiota bacterium, assembly GCA_913061285.1. GTDB lineage: Bacteria > Verrucomicrobiota > Verrucomicrobiia > Limisphaerales > AAA164-E04 > UBA2970. The sequence continues at coordinate 1,135 of CAJXVR010000067.1, forward strand.
GGGTTAGGAACTACCAAGACATGCGTCACGCCAGCGAAAAGGCGTTCAACCTCGAACCGAGCAATTCCAATTTTAAGAGCGCCCTGGCCGAAGCGCTCCTTCTTCTCCGAGAAGATCCATCAAGAGCCGTTCGGCTAACGCTCGAGCTAGTGAACGAAAATCCGAACTCGTTCTCACATCATATCAACCACGTGATCGCCCTCACAATCAATCAACGCGTCGAAGACGCTGCCGCTCTTTTCGAACAAATCCCCCTTGATTCCGCACCAGACGCTCAAGCGCAAGCAGCCTATCACTATGCCCACTTCGGTATCGCCTTTCTGCAAAACGACTTTGAGAAGGCTCACCAAATATCTCAACTAGTCCCCGATTCCCTCCTGTCCGACAAGGAACGTGAATGGTTTTCTTCCTGCCGCGACGTCATATCGAATCAGACTATGTAAATTCCCCCAACAGCAACGCTAGTAGAGCACTCATAGGCGCTAGTAGCGTTTTATTAGCGTCTACTAGCGTTGAGCAAGACTGAATCATCGACACTTTTCGCTAGATTTCCGACAACAGTTAGGATTTCTTTTCTAATTCACACCTGAGCGAGCCATTTTCACGCTCAGGCTGGCCGGAATAGCCACCTAGGAGCTAGAGCATGCTTCCCTGGCACCTTCCATGCTTAGCGTAGGCCAAGAAAACCAAATGCAGCCTACTGATCTTTCAAGCAACCGAGAATGAATACTGGACTTGTTAGTACCGGTCGAGCACGCCTCCTCGTAATCGACGATATCCAAGAGAACCTCAATCTCTTGGGCGAAGTCCTCGAGAACGCTGGATATATCGTCTCGACGGCCCCAAGCGGCGCCATCGCCATTGAAATCGCCAAGATCAATCCACCAGATCTCATCCTCCTTGACATTTTCATGCCTGAAATGGATGGATTCGAAACCTGTCGAAAACTTAAGCAAATCCCAAACACAGAAGACATTCCTATTCTCTACATATCCGCCCGAGATGACATTGAGAATACCCTCCAAGGATTCGAATCCGGCGGCGTCGACTACATCAATAAACCCTTTCGTAACGAAGAACTTCTGGCCCGAGTCGAAACGCACCTCCGGATCACTCTACTCGCAAGGGCGCTCAAGCAGAAAAACAGCGAGTTAGAGAAAGTGAACGAGAGGCTTACCTCCGAAATCACCAAACGCCAACAGGCTGAGGAACGCACAGAAACGGCAGAACAGCAACTGACCTTGAGTTCTGAGAGCGAAGCAGATCGCTGGGGAGTGGCAGGCTTTGTTGGGAAGAGCAAAACGTTTAAGAACATTCTCGGGCGTATCAAGCAATTGCACAATTTTGGGGACGTGAATGTCCTTATTACGGGAGAGAGCGGCACTGGAAAGGAGCTCGTTGCACGGGCAATTCATGCAGGAGGAAACAATCGCCACGCCCCGTTCATCCCCGTCAACTGTTCAGCAATCCCCTCAGAATTAGCTGAGTCCCTTTTCTTCGGACACCAAAAAGGCGCTTTCAGTGGCGCCGTGAGCAACAAAAAGGGCTACTTCGAACTCGCGAATGGAGGCACTCTCTTTTTGGATGAAATTGGTGAAATGCCCCGCCTTCTCCAACCAAAACTTCTGCGCGTTCTAGAAGATGCTACGGTTAACCCAGTCGGCTCAAGCAAACAAATCCCCATAAAGCTACGCGTCATCGCGGCCTCGAACATCAATTTCAATACTCGAATGAACAACGGCGATTTCCGAGAAGACCTCTACTTTCGCCTAGCCCGCTTCACGGTAAACCTTCCACCACTCCGCGAACGCCGCGAAGATATCCCCCTGCTGATCGAGCACTTTAGCCGACTCTTTGCACAGGAAATGAAGCGTCCCATCCCATCACTCACGACGGAAGCGATGGATGCCCTCAATCAATACCACTTCCGAGGTAACATCAGGGAACTTAAGAACCTAATAGAGCGAGGAATGATCGAATCAGGCGGGTCGTGCATCGATATTGAGCACTTGCTCTTTTTCGATCAGCCAGCCACTGATGACGCACAAACAACCACTGAACTACAGGCGACTCCTCAAATAGCTGATGAATATGATCGCTCAACTTTGATCGAGAAGCACCGAATTGCCATTGAGGAGCTAGAAAACTCATCCTTCAAAGACAGCACACGCCAATCGATGAAACAGATTCTCGATTACCTTCGTGATCACGCCGTGGTCGACAATCAGCGCTGCCGAACAATCATCAAACAAGACCAAATGAAAGTGTCTTACATTCTCAAGAAGATGCACGCCGCTAACCTGATTCATGGCATCGGTTCAGGCCGATGGGCACAATACCGACTCTCCTGAGCGCCTACTTCTTGATGAGTCGCTCGATCTTCTTCCGAATCAACCCATTATTTGCCACCATACGGAATTGTTGATAGCCATCGATAGGACGGCAGAAAAAATCTCCCCCGGCACGCTCAAGAATCAACCCTCCGGCAGCGATGTCCCACAAGCAGACGCCACTCTCAACAAAAGCATCCATTCTTCCCCCTGCAACCCAACTCAAAGAGAGCGCGGCAGATCCCATGATGCGCATCTTACGCACTCGAGGTAACAATCGACCAAAAGTCGGCAACATTAACTCCATTGAGGCTTTAGTCTTCGAAAATCCGATTGCCAGGATACATTCCTCCAGCTTGGAACGCTGGCTTACACGAATCCTCCGGCCATTGAGTCGCGCCGGACCTGCCTTCGTTGCAGTCCACATTTCGTCCATAAACGGATCGTAAACCACCCCAACCAGCGTCTCGTAGGTATGACCTGCCCCTCGCCGAGCCCCCACAACCCGGCTCTGAAGTGCAATAGACACACACGCATGAGGGATCCCATAGGTGAAATTGACCGTCCCATCAATCGGATCAACGACCCAGCGCAGATCCCCTTCGACCTCCCCTGTTTCACCTTCCTCCCCAAGAACAGCAATCTCTGGATGACGTTCATGAAGAACCTTTTCAATCAACTTCTGGCATTGGATATCAAGTGCCAGCTTAATATCATATTGGCTGGTGGAATCGGCGCGTTTCTTTGCATTCAACTTACTCTTCAGAATGCTTCCGGCTTTTCGCGCCGCCTCATCTGCACTGGCTAGGGCTCGATTAATTTCTCTCCGATTCATCACTCAATTCTTCGATAATCACTTCATTGGCACGACAACCACAATCAAAACACTGACAAGTTATCAAGCGATTGATTCAGGTTCTGTTCTTCACTCACCGTTAGGTTTTTCAAGGGGAGTCGCACGGGCCCGAAATCAAATCCAACGCGTTTTAGAAGCAACTTACCTGCCGGTAGAGGACTCGTTTCGCACAATAAGTCAACCACCTTCACCGATAAACCCTGAAGAGTTCGAGCGCGCTCCATGTCACCCTGTTTCAGAGCGTCGAGCATCTGGGAATAGAGCGGGGCCAAATAGTTGTAGGTACTGCCGACAGCACCATCAATACCGAGCACTTGAGCCGATAAGAGCATCTCGTCACAACCAAAAAGCAAATTCAAGGATTCGTCGCCAAGCCCAACACATCGTTGAAGCTCGATCAAATCCGTGTTGGAGAACTTGACGCCGGCAAAGGTTGGAATCGTTGCCTTGGCCTGCCGGATAAATTCAGAGGTTGAAACCGCGACGCCCGTCAAGCCTGGGATGTCATAATAGTAGATCGGAGTCGCCGGAGCAGATTCAGCTACCGCACCAAATACCTCCAGGGAGTTTCCGATACCGTTAGGTTTGAAATAACTCGGAGGAACCATTGCGATGGCATCAACACCAATATCCCCCCCGTGCCGGGCAAGCGCTTGGGAGGTAACCAAACAGTTGTCTCCTACATGGAGCACGAGTTTCAATCCATCGCGCCTGGCTGCAACTACCCAGGCATCGGCTATTGCAATTCGTTCTTCAATTGTGAGCGATGGAAATTCACCGGTGGTTCCACAAATGAACACGCCTGTCACTCCAACTGATACCAAGTAACTAGAAAAACGATCGATCACTCCGAGATTGAGCGACAAGTCGGTATTGAACGGTGTGAAGGGCGCAGCAACCAACCCTCGCAACAATTTTCCTTCCGTGGTCATAAAAAAGCGATCGATCAATGTTAAATTCAAAGTCCCATCGTCGGGACGAGACCAAGAAAGAGCCCTATTCTGGTTTTAAAGCGGGCATCTACCAAGCAAATCTTTACCCATCCTATACGAACAGGCTCCCAGAAATTCCAAGCGATATTTTCAAATACAGAGCTCAGCATAGGAAAGATCGGAGGCTTAGAAATATGTCGCGCTCAGGGATCGGTTTGGTAATCTCTCTGCATTCAATCATGCGACGTTTTCGGCAACCATGTGTGCTTCCTCGTTGGGCGCTGTCCGGGATGGCTTTTTCCCTCGGTCTCAGTCTTGCTGCCGCCAGTGCTGGAGAGATTTCCCCGCGGAAGGCTAATAACGCTTGGAATAAGACGATAGGCCCCCTATTCGATCGAGCCTGCGTGAAATGTCACGGGCCGCTGAAGCAAAAGGGGGGACTTGATCTCAGCACCTTCCAAAGCCTAGTCAGAGGAGGCGATTCTGGAAATGTCGTCATTCCGGGCGCCCCGGATCAAAGCCGCCTCTATGTTTTGATTCAGGAGGGATCCGATCCTCACATGCCCCCTAAGAAACAACTTGCACCTGAGGAAATTAACTCTATCGAGACGTGGATCGCTCATCTCGGCCTAGGGCAAAGCGACAACGAACCCCGTACATCACACCTGCAAGAGGTTTCGCCTTCGACTGAAGAAACGGACATTCCTGACGCATTCAAAAACCTAGAGATTCACCAAGCTATCAATCACTACATCCGAGCTGAATGGCGTAATCAGGGACTTAGCTCAACTCCAAGATGTGACGACCGGACTTTCGTCAGGAGAGTCTATCTCGACCTCGTTGGGACCGGTCCCGACGCAGAGAGCATCAGGAGATTTCTCTTTGACGGGAGCCCAGACAAACGTCGCAAACTGGCTGAATCGCTCCTCAAGACCGAAGCCTACGCCAAGAACATGGCTGAAACCTTCGATCTCCTCTTGCTAGGCCGCAAGGGAACACGGGCTCGCGAACAACGTTCAAGGCATGGGTGGATAAGCTATCTGGAATCCGCTTTCGCAGCGAATCGTCCATGGAACGAAGTAGTCCGAGAAATCATCTTGGCTCGGCAACCGGATCCAATGAGCAATACTGGACCTAAGAATGCCGGCGCACTTTGGTTCGTCTACGAGCACAAGAACGACCACCAGTCGATCGCAGAATCGATCGCCCCATTCGTCTTCGGCACCCAAATCAAGTGTGCCCAATGCCATGACCATCCATTAGCCCATGAAATCAAACAATTTCATTACTGGGGATTGGTAGCCGCGTTCAATCGAAGTCAAAATGTTGATACGAGTATTGGCATCGGTGTTTCAGAATCCGCTACCGGCGGCTTTATCAATTTCGCCAATCTCGAACAAGAATCGCAACCAGCTAAGTTAGCCTTCCTCAACGGTAAGCTCATCAACGAAAAGCGCCCCAAGGCTGGCGAGAAAGAGATTGATGATTTGGCAAAATATATCATCGGCCCGAGCAAAAAGGATCAACAGGCTGAACGAGCCGCGATTCCCAAGTTTTCCCGCCGGGAAAGCCTGGCCACCGCTGTCACCGATTCGAACCCGCTCCTGGCTCGCTCGCTCGTCAATCATCTTTGGGCTCTATTAATTGGCAGAGGCCTCGTTCACCCCGTTGATGAAATCAACTCCAAGCATCCCCCTAGCCATCCCCAGCTCCTCGAGTGGCTATCCAACTATGCCCAATCTACCGAATTCGATATTAAGGCGCTCATCAAAGGAATCATCGCGAGCGACGCCTACCAGCTCGCAGCGCGATCCGACCTCGATCCGGAACAACACCGAGATGCGTTTATTAGCGCCATAGAAAAACCACTAAAGGCAGAAACACTCTATCGGCTGATTATTCAGGCAACAGGGCATTCCGAATCCGACTATCGAGACCGTTTCCCCACGAAGGCGAAATCAATGCAGGCATCAATCCGGAAACAGTTCACCGATCTCCTTCCCGTCAGCTACCAGGCAACCCTTCAACAAGCAATGTTTCTCACGAACTCACCAGAGATCGATCACCTATTGTCTCCTCGCCCAGGAAATACAAGTCATCGTCTTCTGAAGATCTCCGATCAAACAGAACGCATCTCAGAGACCTTCGTTTCCCTACTCGGACGCCTACCGACAAAAACCGAGTTCGAATACGTACAGACTTTCTTGAATAAACGCTCGCAAGATCAGGTTGCAGCCCAAAAGCAATTGATGTGGAGCTTGATCGCTGGCCCTGAGTTTCAGATGAATCGATAAGCATCGAAGAGCGATGAAAGGCACTAACGCAGCTACTCAAAAAGGTCGTGGATGCACGTCCTCCGACCATACCATTCATCGACGCCTTTTCCTTGAAGGACTTGGCGTATCAGGCCTAGCCTCGATGCTGAGCTGGTCCGGTCTTTTCACAAATCCACAAGTACTATCAGCAGCCAAGAAGAACAACAAACATTGCATCCTTCTCTGGCTATGTGGTGCTCCTAGTCAATTTGAAACATGGGATCCCAAACAGGAATTAAAAGCGCGAGGTCCCTTCAACAGTATTCCAACCTCTATTCCAGGTGTCCATTTCTCCGAACTGATGCCCCAGTGCGCCTCAATTGCCCATAAACTCTCCGTCATCAGATCGATGAAGACAAAACCTTCGGAGCACTTTCAGGCCATCGATCGATTGAATAGAGGTGCTGCGCCACGCCCCCCCTTCATACGCCCGACTCTTGGATCCGTGCTCGGGGAGCAACTCTCACAATTGGAAAGTCCTATCCCCAATTTCATCCTTCTGGATCCATGTCCCGAAGGAAATGAGTTCAAATCATTCAAAGCAGGTAATTGGGCAGGTTGGCTCGGAGCGGAATACGGACCAGTCAGAGTTGGCGGAGACTTCAAGATTCCTAACGTCAACAAACTTGCTGATATAAGCACCGAAGATCATGAAGAAAGAGAAGCCTTGAGGCGTTTTCTTGCGAAGAAATATGAGAACGACTCCAAGAGTGCGGCCGCAGCCTCGCAGAACGCCGTTTTCGAACGAGTCAAAGGCCTAATGAGCACGGCCCACCTCTTCGATCTAGAACAACTCCCCAAGACCGACAGAGAACGCTATGGCCAAGGAACCTTTGGGCAACACACTCTCTTGGCCAGGAATCTCGTCGAGAACGGTGCCCCCTTCGTCATGGTAGCCAACGGGATGCCTTGGGACTGCCATGTACTTCATCACGAGAACTATCAGATGCTCGTACCGGATCTCGATAATATCATTTTTCAGCTAATCAATGACTTGGAAGACCGAGGACTCCTTGACGATACCCTCGTCGTCATGATGGGAGAGTTTGGGCGAACCCCATGGCTCAACGCAAGTCGTGGACGCGATCACTATCCCAACGCGTGGAGTCTTGCCATGGCAGGTTGTGGCATTCAGAGGGGGGCGGTGGTTGGCGCTACCGATCCACTTGGAGTCGAAGTAACCGACTCTCCCTTCGACGAACAGAACCTCTTCGCTACCATCTTTTCAGCCCTCGGAATCGACCCTCATGAAGAATACGATCTTCCCGGATTTCCGACCTTCCATCGCGTCGAAGAAGAAACGAGACCGATTCACCAAGTCTTGATTTGAGATCTCATGAAGGCTGATACCGCCCCCACCACCACCGTGCCAAACCTTACGAGCAGGCATATCGAAACCATCGAGCAAGCCTCAGGGATACTCTCGGCCGTTCTTCATCCAAGTAAACCCACGCTCTTCACTGCGAGCATGGATGGCGGCATCCAATCACTCGATCTCAATTCGCAACAGAAGACTTTGATCGGGAACCATCAGAGTTATGCTTCTGGCGTCGTCGTTGGGCCCACTCCAGACACCCTCATTTCTGCCGGCTATGATGGCCTTCTAATCTGGCATGATATCGAAAACAAACATCCCATTCATGTGATCGAAGCTCACAAGTTTTGGTCATGGCGACTTGCCATCTCCCCAGATCAGAAGCAGGTGGCATCATGTACTGGTCGCTATCACTCCGGGGGCTACCGATACGAACCTGCCGCTGAGTCCGAACCGTCGATCAAGATCTTTGACTCAGTCACAGGAGAGACAACCCATGAATTCGAACATACGCCTCCCGTAACGTCACTAGCCTTTTCTCCGGATTCAAAATTCATCGCGGCGGGCAATCTCATGGGTCAAATCCGAATCTACGAGTTAGCAACGAGCCGATTGCGAGCAGTCTGGACAACGGACGCCTTCACCAGTTGGGGCATCGTCAAGAGTCATCACTACATTGGGGGGATCTTTGATCTCGCCTTTACCCCAGAGACCTCGGGGCTCATTGCCTGCGGCATGGGCCCGATGCGTGATCCCATGGCAGGCAATGGAAAACAAACATGGCAATGCTTTGATTGGCAAACCGAAGGCACCCCGCTCTCTCGTGAGATCGAACCTAACGACGCAGGGAAAGGACTCATGGAAACTCTCACTATCGATCCACACAATGAACGTTTCGTGATGGCCGGACGCCTTGCTCAAGGGCAATGGAACACTGCGATTTTTGATACGAATACCGGAACACTTCTTCATTCACTCAATACAAAGATGAGAACTACGAAAGCTCTCTTCACTAACAAAGGGGATCAATTGATTCTCTGCGGCGCGGGGAGCCAGAAAGCCCCCAAGAACGGCAAGTGGCCTGACTTTGGAAAAACACACATCTATCAGCTCGAGTTCCAGTCTTAAACCCTGATTCATTAAGAGTAGAGATCAGAATGGGTGAATCGATTACATTTAAGGAAGCTTATTGCGTCTCAAGAAGGCTCGAGCGGGACGAATTCGAGAGAGCCTTCCTTCGGGAGGTCCTTTATCCCATCGGCAAGCCACTCTCGATCCCATTGCTGATGCTTCACCCTTCCTTTTTTCGAGATGAACTCAGCTTGATTTCAAAGATTGGATCTGCTTCAGAATTCAAGGATTTCGTTGCTCATAGAAATAAGCTTGTTGACTTCACGCTCTACCAAATTGCTCCGTGGAGAAAAGTAGCCGGTATTCGTACGTCAGGTAGAAAACTCTTCAAAATCGGAGACAAAGTGGACTCGAAGACGTTCAGCAACCAATAGCTAGGGAAGAACAAGCCCGATCTTGGGGGATTTCTCGTCAATCGTCCCACGCAGAGACTGAATCATATTCCGAACCGAGGCCATGACCCTCTCAGCAGGAATCGCGAAGGTAGTCACGCGGTCGGCTCGCGCAATGTTGATCCCGACGGCTTCGCCCCGGAGATTGAGCAACGGACTGCCCATGGAGTTCGGACTCAACGGAATGACATGCTGAATGACTTCAGGAAATCCATTACGTCGATCTGATGTCTCCCCGCTCATCATCTGGTTTCGATCTAGAGCATCAAAAATCGAATAGAACGCTAGAGACAAACTCACAGTCATTGCCTCATTTCCGCGCGCCACTCGGAGCCTCACTTCTTCACCCGGATCGTGAGATTGAACCATTTCGATCAGGGCCTGTCGGCTCCTCACAGGTCGATTATCAACTTGAAGCACCACATCGCCTGCCTCCAAGCCCGCTTGATCGGCAGGAGAGTCGGCAACAACACCGACAATTAGAACCCCTTCTCGCGAACCGCGATCTGGCCCCAAGCTCACTCCCATGGCTCCACCGACTCGTTTGATCTCTCGACGTTCAGCGCTAATCACTCCCACCCATGAACGTCCTAGCTGCCCTGGAGAAACCACCCAATCCCCTTTTCGTAAACCCGGAGACCGTCCCCATCTCACGGGCAATAACTCCGCTCCCGGAACAAACATCAACGCCAAATCAAGAGACCTATCCGTGGCAATTTTTCGAGCCTGAGAGATCCTCCCATTTGGAAGTCTTACGGAAGGGTTTTCTGGGACCTCGCTTTCCTTAGTAACAATGTACCCGAGAGGTGAAACTACCGTCCCCAACGCTCGCACGTCCTCCCCTGAGAAAATCTGTACAACCGATGCTTCACCGCGTTCCGTAACGGGAGCAAACGCCAGCAAGGTTTCCTCTCCATTCGTTCGCTGTGAGGAGGGCAAAAAACCAACGCCACTGTCACTGTAAAGCATGACAACGACGCTGACGGCAAAGAGCAAAATGAAGATCCTCAAGTATCGAGGATGGACACTGAAATGCAGAAACGGACGATACCCATCTAGCTTTTGCATGGCATTAATTTGAAGGAGGTCGTTTCCCTAACACTACCGGCAACACCATTGGCCGGTTACCTCGACGGAGAGCGATCTTCACCGTGCTCCCAGGAGCGTTTCGCTGCAATGCCCACCCCAACTCTTCGGAATCAAAAACTGCAACACTATCGATACTGACAATGACGTCATCCTCCTTAAAACCGTAAGCAGCAGCTGGCGTGTCTGCGAACACCTTCTTTATGAGCGCCCCTTTAAGGCTAAGTTCTGAAGCAACGCCGAGAAAGCCACCTTCAGGATTTCGTGATACTTGGATCTCTTCGCCATTCAGAAAAAGCTGCCAATGCCGCCGAAACGCTTCGATGGGAGCATGATAGTTTTCATCGATACGCTCCGATACTTTGCTGTGAATCCCGATGACGTTGCCTCCTAAGTCAAAGAGCGGCCCACCAGAATCGCCGCCTATCAAGTGACAATCGGTTCGCATCACCAAGGCATGAGAGCCAATCAGTCTTCCCACCCTTAATACCGCCCCTCGCTCAGCATCAAATCCGCTGGGATGCCCCAATGCAAAGCACCAATCCCCTGCCTCTCGCCCGCCATCCTGGGCCAAAGGCACATAGGGCCAATCCCCAGGCTCCATGATCTTGACTAGACCAGCATCCGCAAGATGATTCAGGCCGAGGGCCTTTGCTCGAACCCGCCGTCCATCCAACAAGCTTACGGTCATTACCCGTCCAGCGTTCATGGACACGTGTGCGGCCGTAAGAATCAATCCATCTGGAGATACAATGACTCCACTCCCTCCGCGACCCAGGCCCACAGTCGCCTTTTGACAAACTTCAAGGACTGCCTGAACCCGTTGCTGGATCCGAACGAGATCTCCCAGATTTCTGGGAAGACCATCGGTCGGAAGAGAGGCACTCTTGCCGGCAAAGCCAACGCTCAACCCCATTATCCAACAAACAACGACAAATCTAAGACCTAAGAACCCCATGAATGATACACCTTTAAACTTAAGTACTAGACGGCACTCCAGGTTGATAAGTTACCGTCCCAACAGGAATGTCTAGAAAGCAGGAACAACACCAACTAAAGGAATCTTTCAACATCCAGGAATGAAAGTCGAATTTGAGACTCAAGATTTACCTCCCATTTTTTACCTCCCATTTTCATTGATCGCCCTCCGGACTATTTTTCGATGGGCGGCGGTAAAGGCATATCGCTCAAGTTCTGAAGCCTCGAGCCATTCACCCGCTTCCTCCATGACACAATAATCTGGCGAAACATCACTGCAATAAACCTTCAGAGTGATTCGATTATTCGTGATCGAGTGTTTCACCTCTCCCAAAGCCGAGAGTTTCGATGGATCCAACCCCATTCCAGAATCTAACCAGACGGCACCACTAGGGTCCTGACTTGTCAGCTCAACATTCGGGAACTCCCAAAGGCCTCCGTTAATCTCTCCGGCGCTTCGCTGACGAACTAAATATCTCCCTGTCCGACGAACGACAACAGCGATGAACATCCGCGCGATCATCTTCTTTCGCGCCCCAAGATTCGGTATCACCTCGATCATCCCCTCAGCACGCGCTCTACAGCACCGACGCAGCGGACAATCACAACAGAGCGGCTGTCGCGGCAAGCAAACCGTTGCCCCAAGTTCCATCAGCGATTGGTTAAAATCCCCACAGACATTCCGTCCAGGTCTCCAAAGCTCGCTCGCGAAACGCACCAGAGACTCGGATCGTGACCATAGCTCACGGATTGTCTGGCTTAGCTTAGTGCTTTCCCGGATCCCATCGACTCTTGTAAGCACACGAATGACGTTTCCATCAACAATCGGACGGGGCTGCCCAAATGCGATACTGGAGACTGCCCCAGCAGTATAAGGACCGACGCCAGGCAAGGCCAACAAGGCTTCGTAGTCACTCGGAAAGCAGCCCTTATGCTCGTTCTGGATCATCTGAGCGGCACGCTGTAGGTTTCTCGCTCGAGAGTAATACCCGAGCCCCTCCCAAAGCTTGATGACGGTCGTTTCCCTTGCACGAGCAAGGCGATCCACATCAGGAAGCCGCTTCATCCAACGCTCCCAATAAGGAATCACGGTCTTCACTTGAGTCTGCTGCAACATGATCTCCGAGACCCAAATCCCGTAGGGATCTCGATTCTGGCGCCAGGGAAGCTCACGAGCTTCCGTGAGATACCATCGAAGTAGATTTTTGACGATTGTCGCCGCTTCAGGCATTGTCTGCTCGATATCCGTTTTAAACACGCTCCATGCCTGCCAAAGAAATCACCACATACACGTGCAAACTCACTTCGGACCAGGGCCAGACGCTACGACAGAGTCTTGAACAGAAAGGCTTCCAGTTCAAGGAACTCGCCTACACAAAGTTTGCTGCGAGTCAGGAAAAGATCAACATCGCTTTGTACACCAGCGGCAAACTGGTGGTCCAAGGTAAAGGAACACAAGAGTTCGTACAGTTTATCCTGGAGCCTGAGATTCTTGGCGAAGCCCGCTTGGGCTATGAGGATGTCCTCAATCCAGAGCGGCTTCTCCCTCGCGTCGGCGTCGACGAGAGTGGTAAAGGAGATTTTTTCGGTCCGCTGTGTGTTGCCGGGGTTTATGTCAACGAAGCGATTGTCAAGGATTTTGAAGCTCAAGGCATCATGGATTCCAAGAGTATTTCTTCAGATCGCCGAATAGCCACACTCGCAGAGGTGATTTCAAAACACCCAGATTGCGTTTCAACCGTCGTCCCCATCGGCAATGAGGCATACAATCGCCTCTACACGAAAATGAACTCAGTAAACAAACTTCTCGCCTGGGGGCACGCGCGAGTGATTGAGAACCTGATGGGACAACGGCATCGCATGAAGCCGATGCCTCAAATCGCTATCAGCGATCAGTTCGCAACGAGCAAAGAAGTGACTAAGAGCGCCATGATGAGCATGGGAAAAGAGATCGAATTGCAACAAAGGCACAAAGCAGAGTCTGACGTAGCGGTTGCGGCGGCATCCATTCTGGCCCGAAACGAGTTCGTCGAGCGCCTTGGAAAACTCGAAAAGCAATTCGGCTTGAGCTTGCCAAAAGGAGCCTCGAAAAAGGTCGACGAAGCGGCCAAGCAATTTCTTGAAAAGCATGGCGAAGAGAATTTCGGAAAAGTTGGGAAGCTTCACTTCCGAACGTCGTTCAGGGCGCTCGGTTTACCCGAACCTCCTAAGAAGCCGTTTTCGTATCGCTCGCGGAAAACGTCGAGCTCGTAGAACTCCTTGGCATCCGGCCTTTCCCCCGAAACCAAGCCACTCGGGACACACGAACGACGGTTGTACCAGCAATCATATCATGCCAAGATTGCCGAGCCTGAGTCCAGCTGGCCCAGAAAAACCCGATCAACAAAGCAGCGAACGAGATTACACTCCCTAAGGCTCGAATCGCCGCGGTCCCCCAGGTAAGCCCGTCTCCGTCCAATGTGACACAGCGAAGCCCCAACAGATAGGAACCAACGGTAGCCCCGGCTAAGGCCAACATACTCACATGGTAGGCAAACCAGACGAAGAATAGGAGCCGAGTGGTCCCAGGGCCCATATCCCCCACGACGATTCCGAAAACCAGCCCCACCAGCAAGACATCCAAAAAAGTAGCCGCGATTCGAGGCCAGAATCCTACTCGTTCATATTCAGAGTCCGGAGAAGATGGATCGAGAGCGGTCATACCGGATTCGTTTGGCAACTCATCTTCCGGCTGAGACGATTCCTTACCATCGTCCGTTGTACCTTTCATCGTTACCGTAGCTCGACGAGTTTCAGAACGCGGAGGCACTTCGCCTCGAAACGCGTTGCAACCCGCAAGAATCACCGACCCGACTCCTAAAGGAATCACCAGCCCAACCGTCATGAATCCGATCACTGGAATAAAATAAGCAATCAAAAATCCGATACTTCCAACCACAAAGGCTAGAAGAGGCACCTCACGACCGGGTCCCACAGGGCCAACAATCTTCGTTCCAGCAGAAGTGTACACCGCCACCTTACCTAAGAGGATAGTCGCCAACGCTAAGCAAAGCAGAAATGGGAGCAAGAGAATTCCAAACCCACTCACGACCAAGAGCAATAACAGAGGGCCGAAGAGCAGCATGATGCAAATACCAACTAAGAATGCGGTCACGGGACTTCTCGACAAGGCCTCCACTGAACGAACCGCCACTCGGGGCAGCAAGACCAGCACCATCAAATTCACAAAGAAGAGCCCAGCAACCAACCACCACGTCACCGACAAGTTCGGTGCAAGCGGGCGTGCTAACAATAGCGTGCTTCCAAGTAACACTTGGAGCGATGTGAATGCTGGCAGCAACCAAGGCAATTGGACCTCGGTTTGCTGCCCACGAAAGAGGGCCTCCGGATCCACTTCAAACGGCCCCCCAACCAAGATAGAATCGCCATTTACTTCTGATCTCGGACCAAAGGTCGCCGTTCCTCCTACGATGATCACATTTCCACCAACCTGCCCATCAATCATTGCGGTTCCACCAATGACAACCAAATCTCCCTCGATCTCACCGTCAACATAGATTGTTCCCGCGATAACAACAGCATTTCGGGTTGATTCATCCGAACCGATCCGAACATTGTCATTCCCAATCGAGACGAGCTCATCGTGAGGATGGAACAAGGCGCTTAGCGATTTTGCGGGCAGGACCCGTCGCGGACCCCGATCATCTCGCTCGTCCCGTTCGCTCTCACCAAGCCCTTCACCATCTGCCTCTTGACCGGAGAGCATGCCACAGGCCAGGCATAGCCCAAACACCGCCGCAAGCCACCCAATATTAATTCGGTAACGCATCCACCTCATGAATCTACCTCGCTTTCTGTAATTGAACCAAACGGCAAAGAAATACTCCTGTTCCCACCGCCAGCAAATACCCGACCCAAATAATCGCAGCGACTAGGTAATAGACTGTCGCAGGCACTTGACTCAAGAAGGCCTGCAAACTTCCCACCAGCAGCATCGCGACCGCCCAAAGGGGTTCCAGACTTGAAGAATATGGTGTCATCAACCCGAATCCACCACCGCCACTGATCGCAGGCAAATAGATCGGCAAGAGCCAGCTGAGCAGCAGCAGCATTCCCCCTGCAACGGACAGAACAAGCGTTCGCGTCTTGTGATTCCAACTTTGGTAGGATTGCTGCCACCATGGGCGTAAGGCACGCGCAGCAATCGCTGCCTGGACCCGAGGGATAAGGCTTGCAGGAGCCTCCGTATCAGAAAGCGCCCGAAAATACTGATCCAAGACCTTGTCGGCTGCATCTCTGCCGCTGGATTCATGCTCTTCCATATCAAAACTACTCATTACATCCCCCCAACTAGCTAGAAACCGGTACGGGGAGTCCCCATTCTTCCCTCGCCGCAGCACTACGAGTCAACCGCTCTCGCAAATTCTCTCGCCCTCGCCGAATATCCGTTTTTACCTTGCCGAGAGAGATCTTCAGTGTCTGAGCAATCTCTTCGTAGCTCATTTCATCAAAGTGATAGAGTACCAATGGCACCCGTTGTTTCGCAGGTAATTCAGCCAGAAACGATTCCATCAAGCCTCCCTCATCGCTAGCGACAGCCGAGGTATCGGTTCGCTCCTTGGCCTCAATATCATCTTGAAACGGCGTCTGATCCGAATCCGGAGAACGCATTTCAGTAAAAAGACGCCAGCGAGCACGATGGCGAGTGAGGTGATTAAGACTGAGATTGCGGGAAACCGTGCGAAGCCAACCACCCACCTTAGGATGATCCTTGATGGACTCAAACCGGTCAAAAGCCCGCAAAAACACCTCTTGCGCGACGTCCTCAGCTTCTGCGGTATTCCCCAACAAGCGCATAGCCGTGGTGAAGACCATATTCTGGTAGGCTTTCATAAAGGCCTCAAATTTTTCCGGATCCGTCATCCTAGCCCCTCAAAGGGATCGGGTCGTTTTGCTTCTACCTCAACACATCATAAACGCTTGGAGTTTCAAAAATCTCAAAATCCGCTGAGATTGCCCCACGCTCTCTTGCTTTACACAGATCAAACTCCCGCCTAGTTTCTTCCCAAGTGGCAAACGACAGAAAAGAACGCGTGGTTCTTGGCATGAGTGGTGGGGTTGATTCATCAGCCGCCGCCGCAATTCTTCAAGAGCAAGGTTACGATGTGATTGGCATCACGCTCAAGCTTTGGCCCCAGGATTGTGTCTCTCGGGCAGAGGACAAATGCTGCGGTCCACAAGCCGTGATGGACGCCCGAAGTGTCGCCAGCAAGTTGGGCATTCCATTCTACCTCATTGATGAGGCTGAGGACTTTCAACAACAGGTAATTGAGTATTTCGCCTCTGAGTATCGGGCAGGGAGAACCCCAAACCCCTGCGTGATGTGCAACGAGAAGCTCAAATTTGGCACGCTGATAAGTCGCGCCCAAAAGCTTGGGGCCAACAAAATCGCCACCGGCCACTACGCGAGAATTGAGCCGTCCGATGATAAATCTCGATTTCTCCTCAAGCGAGGCCGCGATCTCCACAAGGATCAGACCTATTTTCTCTTCTCCCTCAAACAAGAACAGCTCAGCCATACCGTCATGCCCCTTGGGGATTTGCAAAAATCCGAGAGCCGCGACATTGCCCGTGATAGCAATCTCAGAACCGCAGAGAAGGAAGAAAGCATGGAAATCTGTTTCGTACCAGATAAAGACTATAAAGCCTTTCTCACCAAATCGAACATGGTAGCGGAGCACAAAGGTGACATTGTCAATCAGGCTGGAGACGTTTTGGGCCATCATGACGGCATCGAGTTTTACACGATTGGACAACGAAAAGGGCTTGGAATCTCCGCGCCAAAACCGCTTTACGTCCTGAAATTAGAACCTGAGACCAATCGAGTTGTCGTCGGCGAGGCTGAGGATCTCGTGCAAGAGAGTTTCTATATCGACCGCTGCAATTGGATTCCCTTTGAGGCCCCGCCCAAGGAGATCAAGGCCCTTGCCAAAATTCGCTACAATCACGAAGGCACAACGGCGAGTGTTTTTCCGGAAGCAAACGGACGAGCCAAAGTCGTCCTCGACGATCCCCAAAAGGCCGTCACGCCAGGCCAAGCATGCGTTTTTTACCAAGACGATCTTGTCCTCGGAGGAGGATGGATCACCCGTGAACATCTTGACGCATAAGAGGCCATGCCCCGCCTAGCAGAGCCCGAAATCCTTGCTGCCTTAGCATCGGTCTCATCGTGGCAACGTCAAGAAAACGAGATCCGCCGCCTCTTTCAGTTCAAGGATTTCCCTGCCGCAATTCGGTTCGTCAATCGCATCGCCACGAGCGCAGAGGATGCCTTTCATCATCCAGATATCGATATCCGTTGGAACAAGGTCCGTCTCACCCTGACCACCCATGACGAATCAGGCCTCACGCAAAAGGATTTCGATCTTGCCCGAACGATTGATCAGATTTTTTCCGGCCAATCGTCAGCAAAATCCACTTAACAGCATCGAGCTAGGCGGAACGCTCGGTTTCCTCACAGTTCTTAGCAGACTCCAGTTCGTTGATCTCAGAGAGCGTCCCAAAACCAATGGCAGAACGGAAGGCGAACAAGAGCCCCAGCCCAGTGGTCGGCAAATAGTAGATAAGATGCATCGTGACCCCAAAGGCAAGTGCCACGGCGTTCTCCTCATGAATCTCTAAGACCTGAAACCCTACGATCATCCCTGCCTCATACAGCCCCCAGAAGCCCGGAGCCGCTGGAATAACGGCGCAAACCGTTACGATCGCCATGAGCCCAATTGCTTGGAATGGGCTGATCGTTAGCCCTGGAATCGCCCAGGCAAGTGTGTAAGCAGCCACCGCATTGACACCCCAAATGAGAAACGTATAAACGCTGACCCACACTAGACTGCGACCACTCTTGACCGCATTAAGCCCCTCAAACATTCCCACCACGACTCCAAGCAAGCGATTCCGTACTGAGTCAGAAAGAAACGGCAAGCGACCGACAACCCCTTGAATGAATCGAGCAACCGGAGGCACCAACAGCGCTAGCACCATTGCAACCACACTAAGGCTTCCCAACGCGACATTCACAAACAGAGGATTCAAGACCTCGGCCGACAGCTCAAAGCCTCCAAACTCAACCTCAATCTCAGGCGCAATAGGAAGCACCCAAAATGCGGTCAAGCCAACGAGCAGCAGGACGATAAGGCTATCAAAAAGACGATCATTCACAATCGTCCCAAATACGAAAGGGAATGTAAGCGCGCGGTTCTTGGAGACATAAAGCGCTCGAGCAAATTCACCAACCCGACCGGAAGGAAGGATGTTGTTAAACGCATACCCAACGAGAATTCCCTCAAACAACAATTCGGTTGAATGTTTCCTCTCCGACTCCCCCAAAAGCCAACGCCAACGCAGCCCCCTAAAATAAAGCCCCGCATAAAAAATCACGAAGGATGGCACGATCCACAGCCAATGAATTCTCTGCAGTGCTTCCCAAAAATCTCGGACTGGGACGGATTTAAAAACCAAGGCAATGCAGGCAACCGAAACAACAAACCCACCCCAGACGGCGGCCTTCCTCAGTAATTCACTCATCGCGATGCCCCGGCTGCCAACGATTCCAGCCAATCGCATGCCTGAGGAAGAACCTTGCTCCAATGAAATTCGGCTCCGCGCTCCCAGGCCGCTCGCCGGCACCGCTGATAAAGCTCGGGATTGGAAACCAGTTCCATCACGCCTTCGACCAAGGCCTCTGGGGTCTCTTCCTGAGCAACCACGCCCGTAACACCATCGAGTGTCGATTCAATGAGACCCGCAACCGGATATACAACAGACGGAGTTCCCATACAATTGGCCTCGATCACATTCAAGCCCCAACCCTCACGAATAGATGTGTGAAGTAGCAGATGAGACTCGGCCAGGATCGTATCCTTGCGACTCTCGGAAAGTTGCCCCGAGAACTCAACAAATCGCGAGAGTTTCTGTTTCCCCACGAGTCCTTCCAAAGCTCCCCTCATTTCACCGCCCCCGACGATTGTCAGCGTCGCATCGCATCCTCGGTCGCGCAGGATCGAAAGAGCCTGGATCGCGTGCTCAATACGTTTATTGGGAGCAAGACGAGAGACCACCACAAGACGAAGCGACGATCCAATATTCTTGATCGGCAATGGCTCAATTGGTTGAGTCGAAACGCCATACGGGATCAGAGTCACATCCCTGACACCGAGCTTTCTAAGAGCCTTTTCAGTCGACGGGCAGGCCGACCAAAAAGGCACCGCCCGGTAGAGGCGGAGCATCCATCTCTCCTGTAATCGCCCCAACCATGCGAGCGGCAGCGGGTAGAAACTATGCCAAATAGGTCCTAGGACTTCGTGAATGAAAGCAACCGTCCTCGTTCGACTCCACCACGGTGCGAACCAGGGAATCCCATGATGTTGATCAATGATAAGATCAAAGGGCAACTGTTGCCGCATCCACTGACGCGCCCGAAAGACCGACGTTCCCACACCGCCGCCCCGAATGACCTGAACATTGCCAAATCGTTCGTTGGAAGCGCCCCCATTAAAGTCATGGGCGAACCAATAAACCTCATGCCCCCGCTCGGCCAAAGCAGACAGGTAGCCGAGAGAAACCCTCTCTGCGCCACCAGCAAGAGGACTCCCAGGATCTCGCCAGTTCAACATCAAGAATCGCATCGCAGTCGAAGTGAAGATCCTAGTTGGCAGACCAGTGTTAATCGAGATTTGATTTGAACAAACGCCTGTGATACTAGTTTTCAATAGGGGATTAGTATTGAACACCACCGTTTCTAGCTGCTATTAATCATCATTTTCCGCGGTATCATGAGAATCGTCCGGGAAGACGAGACAAACTGTTAGATGAGTATACGTTCCGATCAAATAATCTCGAACCAACGAGCCGAGGCTTCTTTCTTGAGCTCGTTCAAAAGCCGTTTCGAGGCGACAATTCGCCGCTCAACGGACTTTTTGATCGGTGAACAGATCGAAGGGAACTACTGGGTTGGAGAACTCATGGTCGATTCCACCCTTGTGTCCGACACGATCTGCTACCATCACTGGAACGGCAAGGTCGATGACGTCTGGCAACGAAAAGGGATTAACCACATTCTTTCCATGCAGCTCCCAGACGGGGGATGGAACATCTACTATGGCGGCCCTCCTGAGGTCAATGCGACGATCAAAGCCTACCTGGCACTCAAGCTGGCAGGGGTCCCGGAGACCGACAAACGAATGCTCCGCGCGCGAGAAGTAGCGCTCAATCTCGGGGGAATCCCCCGAATGAACACCTTTTCAAAACTCTACCTAGCCCTCTTAGGCCTCTTCCCGTGGAAGTATGTCCCCACCATTCCATGCGAAGTCATTCTAATCGGAAAATGGTTTCACGTGAACTTTCACGAGATGAGCAACTGGACAAGATCCATGCTCGTGCCACTCTCAATCATTAATCATCATCGGCCGACACGGCAGCTGAAGAACCCCATCACCCTCGACGAGCTTTATCCCGAAGGGTTCAACGAGCGAGATCTCGAATTGCGCCGAGACCCCAAACGCTTCACCTGGCGAAATTTTTTCATTCACCTCGATCGACTCCATAAGTTCGCAGAATTGTTCGCTCGGAAGGGATGGCATCCATTTCGAAAACGAGCGCTCAGGCGGTCGGAAGAGTGGATGTTGGAACGCTTTGAGGGATCTAGCGGCCTGGCTGCCATTTTCCCAGCGATGCTTAATTCTCTCATCGCGCTAAAAGCCCTTGGCTACGCAGATGATCACCCCCAAGTGATTCGAGCCGAGAAGGAGCTCAAGAATCTCGAGCACGAAACGGAAACCTCGGTACGAATCGAACCCTGTCTATCACCCGTCTGGGATACCGCAATCACTTGTATTTGTCTCCGGGAGGCTGGTCTCCCCGAAGACCACCCGGCTTTGGTGGATGCGACGGAGTGGCTAATCAGGAAAGAGATTCGTTTTCGCGGAGACTGGTATTATAAGAATCCGGTTGACGTTGAACCTAGCGGCTGGGTCTTTGAACACCATAATAAATGGAATCCTGACGTTGATGATACCGCCATGGTTCTCCTGGCGCTTCGACTCACAAAGACTTCGGACCCGAAGAAACGAGACGAATGCTTCTCTCGTGGGCTCAAATGGTTGCTAACATTCCAGTGTCGGGACGGAGGCTGGGCTGCGTTCGATAAGGATTGCACTCGGAGTATCATGGAGAAAGTGCCCTTCGCGGATCACAATGCCATGCTGGATCCAGAATGCGCCGATATCACAGCCCGCATTCTCGAATTGCTCGGCTACGAAGGGTTTTCCATAGAACACCCCCAAGTTGTCAAAGCGATCGATTATTTGAAAAGCCAACAGGAACCTGACGGTTCTTGGTATGGACGTTGGGGTGTCAACTACGTCTACGGAACCTGGCAAGTACTTCGCGGTTTGCATGCCATCGGGGTCTCTCCCGACGAACCGTTTCTACAAAGGGCGCGAGTATGGCTTGAGAGCGTTCAGAACGCAGACGGCGGTTGGGGAGAACGCTGCAACACCTATGACGATCCGGTTTTTAAGGGCCAGGGACCTAGCACCCCCTCCCAAACTGCCTGGGCCGTGATGGGGCTTTGTGTCTTCGGAGCCCCTCATTCCGCAAGCCTCATGAGAGGCATCGAGCACCTCAACGATACACAGAATGAAGACGGATCCTGGACCGAATTAGAAACGACCGGAACAGGCTTTCCTAAAGTGTTTTATTTGAAATACGACATGTATCGCAACACCTGGCCACTCCTTGCTCTTGCGAGCTATCAAAAGTTGCTCAAGCAAGCCTAGAACCCGATTCTCCAAGCATTCTAGCACTGCCCTCACGATTCTTGCACCTTTCCAATGCTCCCCTGCAAGACAAGCGAAATCTTGATATGCTTTGCTGACCGATCAGAATCTCAGGTGATACGTCGCATTCGCCCCGATCTCCGGCTACTCCATACCGGAATGGGACAAGAGAATGCAAAAAACGCCCTCGCAAAGCACCTTCTATCGAATAGCCCAGCAGTGATTGTCAGCTCCGGATTCGCAGGCGGACTCAATCCCTCCCTCACTAAGGGAACCGTGCTTTTCGAGTCTGAGACTAGCTTTTTTCCACCCCAATCACTCGGCCCGCTCTCACTTACCAAAGGCACCTTCCACTCCGCTGAGAAGGTGGCCACTACGATCGAGGAGAAATCAGCGCTCTGGCAAAGCACACAATGTGATGCCATCGAAATGGAATCTTTCGCGATAAAGGCGATCGCGGATTCGGAAGGGATCCCATTCCTTTCACTTCGAGTGATATCTGATAGCGCAGAGGAACCGCTTCCTCTCGATTTTAATCAGATAATGACCCCTAGAATGAGAATTAGTTTCCCGAAGCTTGCGTGGCACCTCATGAAACGACCGCAACTCATTCCCAGGCTGCTCCGATTCAATCAGAGTGTTAAGTATGCGGCGTACCAACTCGCGACAGCTGTCTCAGCGCTCATTCCCGAGCAAAATGCCAACATCAGCAGGGACTATGAGACCCACTAGGCACCAGCTTCAGGCCCGACTCTTCTAAACAGCGCCTCCCCAAGTAGGGTCAAGGTCTTTCTCAGGAAAGCCGCTTCTTCAGGTGAGAGATTGCCGCGGGTCTTAAATTCAAACATTTCTAATTGGTCGATCACCAGTTTGGCGCTTTCAACATCAACCCCTCGGTCTTCCTCTCCCCCTTCACTCGGCAAATCTCCAAGAAGCGATAGCCCCAGGCTTCCTTGCTGTGTCACGAAGCTCTCAAAAAGAGCGCTCATGATCTCCGTTCGATCTGCCGACTCAAGCGGCGCTTCGTTCAGCGGAACCAGATCAGGATGGGGAGACTTTGATGGATCACGCATTACGGGCCACCTCTCCTGAGAGAAAACCGATCAATGAATTCAGCCGGGCCTCGATATCCAACACTTCAAGCATCGTCTGGCGTTCTGCCGGAACAGTTAACAAGGTACAAGAAACAAGATCGATCAACTGTTCAGGATCGGCATCTTTGGCCATCTTTATCAAAGCATCCTCAACACTCAGATTCGAATGAGCCGATTCTTCGGGAGCCTCCGCAATGGAAGCGTCGGTCGCCAATTCTTTGAGAATCTCAACAGAAACTTCAGAGCCTTGCTCAAGCCGAACCTTCACTAGTTGGACAATTTGTTGCATCAAATCGTCCCTCTCGGGTAGCTCTCGACTAGGAGAAGTCATAATCTCGAACTTATGACGCCTGAACGGGCGATAAGACACGGCCTTACCGAGTTCGATTCGAGACAATCCCTGCAGCACCAGATGGTAGGTACCATCATCATTCCGTACGGCCACCCGTACCATCCCAAGCCCTGCGACCCGGCAAGGCAGTTCTCTCGAACACCCAGTCCGCTTCATCGCAACCGCAAAGAGACGATCTCCCTTCAAACTTCGCACCAGCATCCGGCGATAGCGGGGCTCAAAAATATACAACGGCAACATTGTTCGAGGGAACAATGTTGCATTCGGCAATATCATTACTGGAATATCCTCGGGGATCTCCACACGGCCAATTTAGAACAGAGAACAGTGATTGCAAGAGCCCGTTCCCGAGAGAATTCTCGGACGCAGCTAGAATGCTTGCAAATTAGCTCATTGATTCTAGTTTTGTAGCCATATGAGTGGCAACAAAGTGTCTTTGGTGCTCGGGCTTGTCTGTGTCTGCCTAATTGGCAGCCTCATCTATCGGCATACCCAAGCCATCAAGAACGAAGCCGCTAACCAACAGAAGCTGACGGAGATTCAATCAGAACTGACAGAAACAACCGTCAATCTCGGAAACTCTAAACAGACGAACGTGGTTCTTCGTACTGAGTTGCAACGTACGAGCTCCGAATTGACTGAGATCCGAGCTCAGTTTAAGTCCTTATCGGAAGATCTGAGAGCTGAAAAGGCACGGGCCAATGCGGCTGTCGAAGAAACACGAACAGCCCTTTCGGAGGTCGCTGATCGTGACGTTCAAATCAAAGACTTGGGTTCCGAGCGAACAGAACTTTCGCAACGGGTTGAAACACTCAACCGATCCGTCTACGATCTCGAAACCCGCATCGAAGATGCTGAAAACAAACTGAAAGCATCCGATGGCGATCGCGAATTCTTACTCACGGAGTTAAAACGCCTACAAACCGAAAAATCCGGGATTGAACAACAATTCAACGATCTCTCAATCCTGAGGGCCCAATTGGATAAACTTAGAAACGAACTGACGATATCACGTCGAATTGAATGGATCAGGCGCGGAATAGCGAGCAATTCCAACCGGAAAGGCGCCGAATTGCTGAAATCAGGATTTCAAACGCCAGTCACACGGACAAATTACAACTTAAACGTTGAGATTAATCAGAGCGGTAGTGTTAAAATACTCGAGCTCCCTCCTTCGATTTCACCACCAGAATGATACCCCAATCGCCTTTGGTCGATTCACACGGACGTACCCTTCGAGATCTCCGCATCAGTGTCACAGACCGCTGTAATTTTCGCTGCCTCTACTGCCTCCCCGAAACAGAGGCTGCCGCGAATTTTTATCGTGATCGCTGGCGAGAAAAGGAGCAGAAGCCAATTCACCACGACTGGAAACCAAAGAACGAGATCCTATCGTTCGAGGAAATTGAGCGAATCACAACTATTGCCGCGAGCGCTGGTATCGACAAGATTCGCCTCACAGGCGGTGAACCATTGCTCCGAAAGGACATTGTCACACTCGTTCGAAAACTCTCCGCCATCGAGGGTATTAAGGATCTTGCCATGACAACCAATGGATTCCTCTTCCCCAAGTATGCCCAAGAACTCAAAGACGCTGGACTTGACCGCATCAGCATAAGTCTCGATTCCTTCGACAAAGCAAACTTCAAGCGACTCACTGGCCGCAACGGACTCGAAGAGGTACTTCAATCGGTGCAAGTCGCGAAAGCGCTCGGTTTCGATCCAGTCAAAGTCAACGCCGTCGTAATTAGAGATATCAATGATCATGAAATCGAGGCCTTGTGCCAATTTGCTATCGATGAAGAAATCAGCGTCCGGTTTATTGAATTCATGCCGCTCGACTCGAGCAAGGCCTGGCAGAAGGAACACGTCATCTCTAAGAAAGAAATTCTCGATCGCCTGCAGAACCGTTTTGATCTGACACCGCTCACAAGTTCGAACGCTTCAGAGACAGCGAAACGCTGGTCCGTCAATCAGTCCAAAGGAGAATTGGGAATCATCGCCCCCGTTTCAGAACCATTTTGTGGACACTGCAATCGAATCAGACTAACTGCAGACGGACAGATTAGAACGTGCCTCTTCAGCCTCCACGAACACGATCTCAAACCACTCCTTCGAGGAAATACAACGGATGAAGAGATCCTCACCGCGCTTCATCAAATCGTCGCCAAAAAAGAAGCGGGCCACCGAATCGGAAAAGCCGATTTCGTGCAGCCCGCTAGGACAATGAGTTGTATCGGAGGCTAAGGCTACCGACAGCGCCCCCTTGATGAGTATGGGTAATCCCTCTATTTTGACGCCGCGATAATTTCTTGAGACAAGTGACGTTTCCGATAGCCCTCGTGAAACAATTTTGCGACGACTTTCCCGTCTTTCCCAATCACGACGGTACCAGGATCTGTCTCTTATACACATCTCCGAGCCCACGAGACCTCTCTACATCTCG
>CAJXVR010000068.1 GCA_913061285.1 uncultured Verrucomicrobiota bacterium
TTTTCAAGCAGAAGACGGCATACGAGATGTAGAGAGGTCTCGTGGGCTCGGACATTCGGATGGAAGAATTCCCACACCACCTCTTTGTCAGGTGTCACTTCGAAGAGCTTTGGTTTCTCAGCGTTCGACTGGCCATAGCTACAGATGACCGTGTTTCCATTGGCAAGCCGCTGTCCGCCACAGGGATCGGCAAAGCGCCCGTCAACATCGGCATTGGTGACCTTCCAGACAACTTTGCCATTGGTATCGAATTCAACCGTCTTGTTACCATGAGTCAGGTTGACGAGAGTACGACCATTCGCAAGTCGGATCGCGGTAAAAGGCCAGTTTTCCGCGGCGCGACCGCCAAGAGTTTCAAGATCTGTTCTTATCGTTCGAACAATCGTCCCATCGGCTTGATATTCATTCACCTTGAAAGCAAGGAGATGCGGAACGAGATAGTTGCCATTCGGCAGTTTTCGGGCCATGCGTGTCTGCATGTGCGCATTCTCCGTCTCTGGCTTGAGTGGCACTTCAACAGCAATCTTGCCTTCTGGGGTCACTTCTAAGAGACGAGGATTGACGCCCCGTTCCACAACCAGAGTGTTGCCATCGTCAAGGCGGACGGCAGTGCCGAGCTCTTTGTTATCAGCCGAAAGTTTATAGCTCCAAACAAGCTCCCCATCGCGCGTGATTTCTTTGGCCGTATTGGCGACAGATACTAGCACATTGCCATTCTCCAAAACGAACGCATCGCGAGCGCGCCCCTTCGTTCGCCATTTCTCTTGGCCGTCTTCGCCGACGATGGCGGTGATATTGCCAGCGATGAGGAAGGAATGCTTGATGCCGGTGCTCGACTTCTGCTGCCCAAAGGACGAAGCAGCCATGGCACTTTGACCAAAGGCGACAATGAGCAGAGTTGTAAGAAAAATTCTCTTCATATGATTCTTGAAGGTGGTGTTGATTCGGGCGAACGAAGTCCTCGCAGACTGGAATCACCCAATGATGTCGTGCATCACATGTCCATGCACGTCCGTCAATCGCATATCGCGACCACTGAATCGGAAGGTGGATTGGGTATGCTCCACCCCCAGGAGATGCAGCATCGTCGCATGCAGGTCGTGAATTTCAGCTCGATTCTTGACCGCCTTATACCCCCACTCATCGGTCGCACCGTAGATGGTGCCAGGCTTCACCCCACCACCAGCTAGCCAAATAGTGAACCCGTACTGGTTGTGATCGCGTCCATTCTTCCCTTGAGCAAACGGCGTGCGACCGAATTCACCCGACCAAACGACCAAGGTTTCATCAAGCAGACCACGTTCCCGCAAATCCTTAAGAAGGGCTGCAATGGGCTGATCCACCGCCAAGGCGTTGTTTTCGTGTCCAGACTTGAGACCGTTATGCTGATCCCAGCGGTCACCACCGACTTTCGGACAAGTCAGCTCGACAAAGCGGATTCCCCGCTCGATCATTCGCCGGGCGATCAAGCACTGTGAGGCATAGATGCGCGTTGGCTCGTATTTCGACTCCAAGCCGTAGGCACGACGGAGATAGTCCGGTTCGTTCTCAACAGACATCACTTCAGGCACCGCCATCTGCATGGCATAGGCCAGCTCGTAGTTCTTAATGGCAGATTCCAAACTGTCGTGCTCACCAAACTGTCCGGTCGCCAAACCGTCGAGTTGGTTGATGAGATTAAGTTTGTCGCGCTGATGTTTGAGTGAGGACTCAGTCGGTGTGATGTTGGCGACACCAGTTCCCGAAGGCTTGAACACCGAGCCTTGATAGCTGGCCGGTAAAAAACCACTGCCGAAACAATCAAGCCCTCCCGGAGGAATCAGGCCTCCATTGAGCACCACAAATCCTGGGAGGTTTTGGCACTCACTCCCCAATCCATAGTTAACCCAAGCCCCCATGCTCGGACGGCCTTGCAGCCCACTGCCGGTGTGCAAGAAATAATTCGCAAAGGTGTGTTCCGGAAACCCGGAGGTCATTGATCGAACAACCGCCAACTCATCAACACACTGAGCGACATGAGGAAATAAGTCACTTACCGGAATACCGGACGCACCGTATTGCTGGAATTTCCAAGGGCTCGCGAGCACAGAGCCATTGTTATTGAACTGAGTGGGTTCCACATTGAAGAGTTCACTTGGATTCTTTCCGTTGTATTTGTCCAGCATCGGCTTGGGATCGAAGGTATCCACCTGGGATGGCCCCCCATCCATATAGAGGAAGATGATATTCTTCGCGCGCGGCCGGTGGTGTGCCCCGTGCCCTGCAGCTCCGGGTCCGGTGGCGGAGTCTCCAGCAAAGGCGCGATCAGCTCGCAAGCCAGCCAAGGCTAGGGCACCAAAGCCGCTAACGCACTTCGTTAACATCTCACGCCGGGTTGTCGGCAGGGATCGGAACCGTTGGCAGGGGTAAGGATTTTGAGTCGTCATCGGAGAAAAATAAATTCCTTAGTATTCACCAGTACGTGAGCAAAGTCGGCCCAAAGATCGGGGGCTCCACTGGTCAGCTCGAGTTCGGTCATCTTCGACTCCAGAAAGGCGATAGCCGTCTGGCTCTCTTTTGGGGTCGGCTCTCTCCCGAAGCCCGTTAGATACATCCACGCAACGCGTTTCTTGATGCCCTCGCGACCCGTTTGCGATACGTTTTTTAAAGCCCGCAGCGCCCACCCACGCGAAAGCTCAACTACCAAAGGATCATTCAACAGAATCAACGACTGAGCCGGTACATTTGAAACGTTCCGGCGCCCCATTGAACTAAACGGCACGGGCGTGTCAAAGGTCAGCATGAATGGCGACAAGAAGTTTCGCCTCACAGCAATGTAGATCGATCGCCGGCCATCGCCATCCTGTGGCCCGCTTTTCTTCGGGCGACCGCGGCCGTCCATGTATGGGGTGAGATGGATCGGTACGGGAGGACCAAAGGGCGTCCGATCTAGTCGCCCAGACAGGGCTAGCAACGAATCCCGGATCGCTTCCCCCTGTAACCGTCGGGGAGGTTGGTGATGCCAAAGCAAGTTGCTGGGATCCGACTCAATCGCACGTGGATTCGCATGACTCGACATCTGATAGGCGCGGGATGAGACGATATATTTGATCATCCCTTTGATACTGCGCCCCCCAGCAAGGAAGCGGGTTGCCAAGTGATCGAGTAATTCGGGATGAGTTGGTCGCTGGCCGAGGAAGCCAAAGTCATCCACTGTCGGAACAATTCCCTTCCCCATGAGATGATGCCAAATACGATTCACAATGACCCGGGACGCCAACGGATTCGAAGGGTCATTGATGTGTTCAGCCAATTCTAGTCGTCCACTCCCTCTTTCGATCGGCATGGGAGTATTGCCAGAAATCGCCGTTAGAAAATGCCGTGGTTCAACCGATCCGGGCTTGGAGGAATTCCCCCGAATCAGGATCCGATCATCCTCGCCAGTACCATCCATCATCGCCGGCGCCACCCGGGACCGAAACACAATCTGTTGCTTAAGTTGACGACGTTCACTCGCCCACTCGCGAACGATTTTTCTCGCTGTCGCAGCGACCACTCCATCATCGCCGGTTTGAAAGATCTTCTCGACAGCCTCCGCATAGCTACGAAGCTCCTGATGAGACGCTGCCAATTGTTGATCAAGATCGGAACGGCCGTCCGCATCAAGGCCTTGAGCCACCAACCGAATGGCCAGAGATGTGTCCTTGGAGGGAACGAACTCAAGATGGAGACGATGGCCGATATACCGAGCCAAATCCATGGTCACCCAATGAGTCCCCGGCTCAATGGATTTGATCGTTTGTCGGTGTAAAGGTCCGGCCACGAGCCGATGAGAGTCGACGCAAGCAACAACGTGCCCACTTCCTTCCACCAAACAACTCACCTTGCCATGTTCTAGCTCAAAGGTCGGCGTGCGAAGCGTGCGCCCGCTCATCGGTAGTCTTACCAGGGCATTGCTATCCTGCACTCGCCCTACCGTGACCGACTCAAGACCTGCCCAGATTAGATCGTTGACCGCGGCTCCGTATCTCGCGATTTTCAGAACCGGCTCATCGTCGTCATCGAGATAGGAATGAGCCTCATGTCGGGGAGATCCGCCGAAAATGTACCCGTCCTGCAAATACTGACTCGGCGAGAGGTTTCCGTAATCGAATAGGATCGCTTCGTCATTGAGCGGAGCAGACGGCTTCGGCGGCTGAATCGCCTCCGTTTTGAGAAAATCGAGAACTTCTCGTCGATACTTCACATCAACATCGGCTAGCGCATGCGATATTTCACGGTTCTGTTCCATCGATTCAAAACGCACCTGACGATAATCGCTACTCTGCACGAAGCCCGAGAGCGAGTAGTAATCGGCGGTCGAAATCGCGTCAAACTTGTGATCGTGACAGCGAGCACAGGCAACCGTGACGCCCAGGAAGGTTTTTGACATCACGTCTATCATATTATCGAAACGATCCGATTCATCCTTCCGAATATCGACCGGTGAGTGAACCCATTCACCGAGGAACCAAAAACCCGTACCCAAGACCGATTCATTGAATTGCCGGGTTGGATGCCGTCGGGGTCTTGCTAACAAATCCCCAGCGATATGCTCGCGCACAAACTGATCGTAGGGCACATCAGCGTTCAAGGCCCGGATCACGTAGTCGCGATACTGAAAGGCATTCGGTGTGTCGTTGTCAAATTCATGCCCGCGCGATTCCGCATATCGCACGAGATCGAGCCAATGCCTTCCCCAACGCTCTCCGAAATGAGGTGACACCAAGAGCCGGTCAACAAGCCGTTCTACTGCATCCGGTTCCTTATCTTGCAGAAAGGCCGCAAGCTCTTCAGGACTTGGGGGCAATCCTATGAGGTCGAAATAGAGCCGCCGAAGCACGGCCGTCCGATCCGCATCTCCAGAAGGCTCCAAGCCAGCGTTCTCGAGTCGACTAAGAATGTGGCGATCCACATCATTCTTCGGCCAGGCAACATTTTCAACGACCGGCGGTTTTACCGCAGCAATCGGTTGCCAAACCCAGAACTCCGATTTGCGCGTCTCCAAGTCGAATGTCCCCCGTTTCGCATTCGCGACGGGCGCAGCCTCCTGTGGCCAGGGAGCGCCCATAGTGACCCACTGAACAAGCGTCTCGATATCTCCTGCTGGCAACTCGCCCTTGGGTGGCATCTCAAATTCCTCATAGCGCACCGCCTGGATGAGTAGGCTCTCGTCAGCATGCCCTGGCACGATTGCCGCACCCGAATCGCCTCCTTTAAGCTGTCCCGCGCGACTATCAAGCAGCAATCCAGCCTCCAATCGTTTTGCGTTCACACTGTGACATCGGTAACAATGCTCGACAAACAAGGGACGCACCTCTTTCTCAAAAAACTCCAAAGCCTGCGACGTCGGCTCGGTAGCGGAAACGACCTCGCCCGTAAGACAAACAAACAAGACGATCCCAACAGCGCTAGCTCCGGGCTTAATGGGCATCACCATCCTGAAGATGGCCGGAATCAATCTATTGAATTTTAGGAACACGATTCGCCTTCGATTTGATTAATGTGCCCCAGAACGTTAAAAGATTTTACGCCCACGTCGAGGATGCTTTGCGACAAGGCATTAATGATTTGCGACACCAACTAAAGCGTGCAAAACTGAGCCAATGTCGGTCAGAACACGGAAAAACGTGGCCCTGATAATTGAGTCATCCCGATCCTACGGGCGGAGTCTCTTGCGCGGCATTGCTCAGTTTTCGCGGACGAAGGGGAATTGGTCCCTTTTGCACGAAGAAATGACGATCGATGCGACGCTACCAAGCTGGCTCGCGGACGCCAAGGTTGATGGGATCATTGCTCGGCTCGACAACCATATCATTACCCCCCTTCGCGGATTGGATATTCCCATCGTTGACGTGCGCTGCCGTCGGAACTACACCGGAATTCCTCAAGTCGAAACCGACGACCGAGCTGTCGCCCGCCTCGTCTTCGAACACCTCTGGCAACGAGGTTTTCGGCGCTTCGCATTCTGCGGATACCGTGGCGCGCACTTTTCTGAGATTCGCTTGAGTTCTTTTCGCGAAATGGTCTCCGCAGCAAACTGCCCCCTCTCCGTCTACGAAACGGATGGGGCAACGGAAGCCGCCCTCACCACCATTGAACGCTCTGGACTTGTGGATGTGAAACCGCTGTCCGAATGGTTGTCCCGATTGAGCCCACCGACTGGCCTCTTCGTCTGCAACGACATTCGAGGCCAACAGGCCCTCAATGCCTGTCGCAAATTGAGAATTTCCGTCCCCGATGACCTAGGTGTAATCGGGGTCGATGACGACGATGCCATCTGCCCCTTGAGCGACCCTCCCCTTTCGAGTGTTCGCCCTGACGCTGAACGAATCGGCTACCGGGCCGCCGAAATTTTGGCGGAATCAATGAACGGCAAAGCCCCATCGATCGACACCGAATACATCCCTCCGACCGGCGTGGCGCAGCGGCTTTCCACCCGGGTGATTGCCGTTGAAGACCGGGATGTCGCTCAAGCCTGCCGATTCATCCGCGAACATGCAGGCACTGGAATAAACGTAGGGGATGTCGTTAAGCTGAGTCGGCTTTCTCGGCGCCAATTGGAACGCCGATTCCGACTCGCTCTCAATCGCACCCCGCACCAGGAAATCACGATCGCCCAAATTGCCCGCGTCAAAGAACTGTTAGTCGACACCGACCTCCCCCTTGAACAACTCGCCCCACTCGCCGGTTACGACTACAAAGAGCGATTAAGCGCCGTGTTCAAACGTGAGACCGGCGAAACCCCCGGCACGTTTAGACGGCATTCCCAGGAGAGAGGCAGCCAATGAGGCCGCGCGCCCTCAAGCCCGCGACCAACAAGCGTTGCCCCGGATACCCGATAACTGTAGTCTCCCCGGCATTTCGAGCAGTCATGAAAACACCCCTAGCCTTCAGGCGCATCATCGCCTCCGTTGTCTTTATCACTTTGTGTTCTCTTGGGAGCGCGCAATCAGAGACCGACAGCCTCACCCGTCCATTCATCGCCCAAAAGGCCCTCGTGCTTTCCGTTGATGGCCCAGACGGAAGACGACTGCGTTTTCGAGGGCTTAATCCCGATCCGATTCATGAGAAACTAGTCAACGGCTCGCTGGCCGCGTTTCATCCTTCAGAGGGAGATACCATCCCCGGAGTCAACGGGGCCCAATGGAAATCGGTCGTTTTGGCAGAAAACGGATCCACCGAGAAACGCGGGCTGTACCTTGACTTGCAGGTGACGATGAAAGAAGCGAGTTCAGTCATCCTCAGCACCTCAGGAAGCGAAACGTATGTCAACGGCGTCCCTCGTGCCGGGAATGTCTATGGCTACAACTATGTTGAATTGCCGATCACTCTCACCAAGGGATTAAACCACGTCCTACTACGAAGCGGACGCAAACCTCTACGAGCTCATCTATCCACCCCGCCCTCGCCTGTATCACTCAGCGACAAGGATATGACCCTTCCCGATCTGGTTGTAGGTGAATCAGCGGACACCTGGGGAGCCTTGATCGTCCGAAACACGACGCAAGAAACGGCTCGCGGTTTCACCATCTCCGTCACTGGTTCTGGCCTCGACGAAGCGCCAACACTGATCCCAAGCATTCCCCCAATGTCGCTACTCAAGACAGGATTCCGCATTCGCAGCATCGCTCCGCAGGCCACCGGAGAGATTGAGACAAGACTGACGCTTCGCAATCGCGACGGTGTCACGCAACATCAACTCAAAGCCCCGCTCAAGGTTCTAGAGCCAGATCAAACGCGGCGCATTACTTTTGTCAGCGAAATTGATGGGAGCGTCCAATACTACGCCCTGCGCCCAGCCACAGCCAATGCGGACGATGACCCCACCCCCGCAATCGTTCTTTCTTGCCACGGTGCTTCCGTCGAGGGAAGAGGCCAAGCCGCCGCCTACGGTCCCAAACGCTGGTTTCATATCGTCGCTCCGACCAATCGGCGTCCCTACGGTTTCGATTGGGAGGACTTCGGTCGGATGGATGCTATGGAAGTGCTATCCCTCTCCAAAGCATCGCTCCGCCATGACCCTTCTCGCATTTATCTCACCGGCCATTCCATGGGCGGCCACGGGGCATGGCATCTCGCAGTCACTTACCCCGATCAATTCGCCGCCGTTGGGCCTAGCGCGGGATGGATTTCGAGATCAACCTATGGGCGTCGTCGCCGGAGCGAGAACGCGCCATCCCCCGTCGAACGCCTCACCCAACGAAGTAACACCCCTTCAGAAACTCAAGGATTAGCCACCAATCTCAAGCAACTCGGAGTCTACATTCTTCATGGTGGCGCTGACAACAATGTCCCCGCCAGCCAAGCCCAAACAATGGCTGAATTGCTAGAGGGCATGCACCATGACTGGTTCTATCACGAAGAGCCCGAAAAGAACCATTGGTGGAGCAACGACTTTGGAGACAACGGCAGCGCCTGCGTCGATTGGCCCTTCATGTTCGATTCATTTGCGCGCCATGCCCTTCCCCCCTCATCTGTCGTACGCCAAGTCCAGTTTACCACCGCCAACCCCGGAATCTCTAGCCAATGCCACTGGTTGGAGATTGTACAACAAATCCAGCACTCAGCGGTAAGCGAAGTCACACTTCATCTCTGGCCGAACAAGCGCCAGATTCGCGGAACAACGAAGAATGTCGCGCTGCTGAAGCTCGATCTCAGTCACATGAGTAATCGCGACCCCATTTCAGTCATCGTCGACGAACAAACGCTCGAAGACATCTCCCAGCCAAGAAGCGGTTCTCTCTATCTCGCTCGCAAGAATGCTCAGTGGACCGTCGTCAACAAACCCTCTCCCAGCCTCAAAGGCCCGCACCGTTATGGCGGACCCAAAGACGTTCTCGATCATCGGTTCCTTTTCGTCTACGGAACCATGGGAAAGCAGGCTGAAAACGATTGGGCCTTTCAGAAAGCACGCTTCGATGCGGAAACCTACTGGTACCGAGGTAACGCTTCCGTTGAGTGCATCCCCGACACTCAATTCTCACTCGAGGCTTACAGAGATCGCTCTCTCGTCTTGTATGGCAACGCCACTACCAACGGAGCCTGGACATCCCTGCTAAGCGATAGCCCGGTGCAGGTGGACAGCGAGGCAATTCTCGTCGGGGAACAGCGAATGGCCGGAAACGATCTCTCCACAATCTTCGTCCGGCCACGTCCCGACAGTGACCGGGCTTCCGTCGTCGTTATCGCCGGAACGGGTCTTCCGGGAATGCGGGACACCTATCAACAGACGCTGTTCCTACCCTTTGTTCGATTCGCCGACTGCGTCGTCAATCGCCAAGGAAAGCAGATTGCAGGCGGGTATTTTGGCAACGATTGGTCCGTCGAAACGGGAGAGTTCGAATTTGAACCGGAAAAGGGGCAAGCAAAAGCAAACTAATCTCGTTTTCTTCTCCCTAAAACAACGATCTAAACACAGGTTCCAAACAAGCCAACAATGACCAGGCCGGAAACCACCATTTTGACAACCGAGGTGACGCCTCTGGCCCCTCGACGAGGACTATGAACTAGCATGTCTCTGCTCCTAGTAGATTACCGGTATCGCTTGCTGGCTTCCGCCGTCGCTTTGCTCACGCTCTTGGGTTGTAGCGAGGCGACGGAGGGCCCCGACATGGCCTACCCCCGCAAGCCGATCAAGGTGATCGTCCCCTTCTCTGCGGGCGGGGGAAGCGACAGTTTTGTCAGAATCCTACAAAGGGCCATCCGAGAAGAGGGACTTCTTCCCCATCCCCTCGTAGTCATCAATGTCCCTGGTGCCGGGGGCGCGATTGGAAGTCGGCGGGTCCGCAATGCGTCACCGGATGGGTATACCATTCTCTGTCTTCATGAAGGCATCTTGACTTCAAAATATTCCGGGCGAACGCCTTACGGCCCAGAAGCTTTTCGCGCCATCGCCGCAACCGGGCAATCCAGTCTAGTAATTTGTGTTCGAGAGGGTTCCCCCTTCCAGACTCTCTCCGATCTCATGGAGACGGTCGCCAATCGTCCTGATGAAATCCGCTTCGGAATGGCGCCCGGAACTCCCACTCAATTTGTGGGTCGCAAGTTTGAGTCGTCCACCAAAGATCGCATCATTCGCTTTCGGAATGTCGCCAGCGGAGGGGGGGCTAAACGTTTCAATGACCTGATTGGGGAACATATCGACGTCACTCCATTTTCACTTTCAGAATATTCAAAATTTCAAGCCAGCGGAATCCGCGCGCTTGCCTTCCTCGGGGAAACGCGGCTCTCAGAGATGCCCACAATCCCGACCGCTCAAGAACAGGGGTTTGATGTCGTCATGCAGAACATCCAATATTGGTGGGCTCCGAAATCAACCCCTGATGCCGCAATCGATAGAATCGCTCGGGCTCTCGAAGCGGCGTTAAAAACCGAGTTCGTCGAAGAACGATTTCGAGAAATGAAGATCGAACCAATCTTTCTCCGTGACGACGCCCTTCAAGCTCACCTTGTTACCCGGGAACAATTCTTTCAAGGGGCGGCATTGGTGAGGTATGATCACCTCCCTAATCTCGTCCCCATCGTGTTCTTTCTCATAAGTCTCTTTGGCGGACTATCGTTCTGGAAATCGTCTACGGAAAGCAGCACGCCCGCTCCTGCTAGGAACAATGAAATATGGTTTCGTCTCGCCGCTCCTCTCGGAGTGATGAGTGTCTACGTTTTCGTGATGCAATCTTTCGATCTGTCCTACATCATCGCCACGGCGGCGTTCATTCCTCTGTTGGCTATCGCCATAGGTGCACGTTCGAAGCGAGATCTCATCGCTCTCACCACAATGGGCATCTGCCTAGGCATGGCTTGCTTCGTTCTTTTCACCAAGCTGCTGGTCATTGATTTGCCATAGCCATGATTCTTCACGTTCTAAGCCACCCTGAACTCTTGGGGCTCACGATTCTCGGCGTCTTTCTGGGGATCACTGTGGGTGCCATACCGGGCCTGACCGGTGCGATGCTCATCTCTCTGACAGTTCCGCTTACTTTCAACATGGATAGCCAATCGGCACTCACCCTCCTCGTAGGGATGTATGTTGGATCCGTCAGCGGGGGACTGATCACTGCAACGCTCCTGCGGATGCCGGGAACCCCTGCGTCCATTATCACGACGCTCGACGGCTACCCGATGGCCCAATCGGGACAGGCAGGCAAAGCACTTGCGTTAGGCATCGGAGCCTCATTCTTTGGCGGCATGCTTTCGTGGGCAGCCCTCGCCGGGCTGGCTAAGCCCATCGCGAGCCTCTCAACATCGCTCGGCCCCTTCGACTATTTTGCCTTGGTCCTAATGGCCTTCGTGCTTGTCGCTGGGGTTTCAGGAAGTTCGCTTACCCGAGGAATGCTTTCCTGTTGTTTGGGCATTCTATGTGCATTGCCAGGCACCGCTCCTGCTACCGGAGAACTGCGTCTCACCTTCGGTATCGATGCTCTGGCTGATGGAATCAAACCCCTGACCGTCTTGATCGGACTCTTCGCTCTCAGTCGTGTCCTGGCACCAGAATCAAAAGTCTCAAGCTCGGCAAAGGTCGACGATTCTATGCGGATCAAATGGGGCGTCTGGAAATCTCAGCTTGGGAACCTCGTTCGTTCGAGCGCCATTGGAACAGGAGTCGGGATTCTTCCCGGGATTGGAGCCAACATTGGCTCCTTGATTGCCTACTCGACAGCGAGAAGCTACTCGAAAATACAGGAGAAATACGGGAAGGGCTGCGAAGAAGGAATCATCGCCTCGGAGTCCGCCAACAACGCAACCGTCGGAGGTGCTCTCGTGCCTTTAATAGCGATAGGAATCCCCGGTAGTGTGATTGACGCCATCCTTCTCGGGGCCTTTGTTATTCATGGGTTGCAACCTGGCCCCATGTTGTTTGAAAACGATCCTCAGATTGTCACGACCATTATCTCAACCTACTTTTGGGCCAATATTGCCATGATTGGGCTGATGCTTCTCTCAATTCGCTGGGTCGCCCGAATCGCTTCCCTTCCCAACCACTATCTCATACCGGTTATCGCGACCTTTTGCGTTCTCGGTTCTTTCGGCCTTGCCAATCGATACTTTGATGTCTGGGTGATGATCGGATTCGGAGTTATCGGCATCCTATTCGAACGCTGGAAGATCCCTCTGGCTCCCTTCGTGATCGGATTCATTTTGACACCGCTGGCTGAGGAATCAATGATCACAGGACTGATGGGCTCAGGGGGAAGTTGGGCCCCTCTTGTCTCTCGCCCCAGCTCCCTAGTTTTTCTATTCGTCGCCGTTCTCCTATCGGCCTGGTCCATTCGTCAACAGCGGCAACTCCTATCGAACCCTGCCCCGCAACATTGAATCATGCCCCATGCCACAACTATGAGTGTTCAACGCCCCAATATTCTCTGGTATTGCACCGATCAACAACGTTTCGACACCATCGGTGCACTCGGAAATCAATTCGTCCGCACTCCTGCCATTGATGCGTTAACCAACGAGGGCACCGCCTTCACCCATACCTACTGTCAAAGCCCCATCTGTACGCCAAGCCGCTCTAGTTTTATGACGGGCCTCTATCCGAGTCGGGCGCATAACACCCGAAACGGCAATGCGAACTTTGATTCCAGCCCTCCACTCATCAGCAAACTTATCGCCGAAGCTGGCTATCATTGTGGTCTCATCGGAAAATTTCACCTTCAGAGCGCTGGTCGCCGTACCGAGCCCCGACTCGATGATGGATTCACTTTTTGGAAATTCAGCCACGCTCCCCGAGATGATTGGAAAGAAGGTCACGACTATGCGGAATGGGTGAAAGCTCAAGAGGCCGATCTCAACGCGATGAGATCCAGCGAGGACAAGGTGCCGGCGGAGCTTCATCAAACGACCTGGGCAACTGAGCGAGCGATCGAATTCTTAGATTCAGCCGCATCCAAAGACAAGCCCTGGATGTTGAACATTAACCCTTACGATCCACATCCCCCATTCATCCCTCCTAAGACCTACGCCCGACGCTTCAATGCCTCCGACATGCCAGGCCCCCATTTTGAATTGAGCGACATCGAGGCCCAACGAGCGCTTGCTTCGGTAGATTTTCAGACAGAATCCCTCCCACCAGAAGCGATCGACGGGAAAAACGTCCAGGCACTTTACTACGCCATGATCTCACTGATCGACGATCAGTTCGCTCGCCTCGTCGCACATCTTGATCGGACCGGGCAACGCGAGAACACCCTTATCATCTTCACCAGCGATCACGGCGAGTCACTCGGCGATCACGGGCTCCTCTACAAGGGCTGCCGATTCTATGAAGGACTTGTCCGGGTTCCACTTATCTTTAACTGTCCAGGCACCGTGACCGCTGGCATTCAAAGTAACGCCTTAGTCGAACTCCTCGATATGAGCGCCACCATCCTTGACTTCGCCGGCATAGAGCTCCCTGACTATTTCCAAGGCAAAAGCCTCCGTTCAATCCTCAGCGGGCAATCCTCAAGCAATCACCACAGAGACAGTGTCCGCTCGGAGTATTTCGATGCCCTTGATGGATCCTTCACTAAAACCGGAGGACGCGCCTCGTTCGCAACAATGTATCGCAATCGAACCCACAAACTTGTCATCTATCACCGCGAGAATCTGGGAGAGCTTTTCGATCTCGAAACAGACCCTTGGGAACATCAGAACCTGTGGAATGACCCCGGATCGCAAGCGCTAAAGAACAGACTTATCCTCGAAAGCTTCAATAGTCACGTCACGCTCACCACCGACGTCGGAAGCGAGCGCATAGCCCCGATGTAAATTCGGTCGCGAAGTGAGGCTCGATCGTCCGATCTAGCGGTATTCCCTAGTCTCGCTCTAACCCGTAGAGAGGGAGATATCGGTAGTAAACCTCGAGCGACAGGACAGCCATCGTCGTGGAAACCAGTCGACCGTAGTCTTGGGGCCTTGCACCTCGGGCTTTCCAGCTTCCGGCATGGTCGCCGTCTTGGATTTGTAACGATAGCAAGAGGGCACGCATTCGCTCATTCCAAGCTTCCCAGATCGGCCCTTGATGTTGATAAAGGGCGAGGCATCCGTAGTAGAAATAGTAGAAATCAACACTCTGGCGCTTCGGCAATCGCTCCGCAAGATGGGCGGCAGATTCGATCATCCGTGGGTCATCGCGGGGAATGCCCAACAATTGTTGACAGA
Source organism: uncultured Verrucomicrobiota bacterium (assembly GCA_913061285.1). Lineage (GTDB taxonomy): Bacteria > Verrucomicrobiota > Verrucomicrobiia > Limisphaerales > AAA164-E04 > UBA2970. The sequence continues at coordinate 14,161 of CAJXVR010000068.1, forward strand.
ACATGCCCTCAGCAACCATCCCCGGTCCATGATAGCCCTTTGAGGTATAGCCATAGATGCCACCGTGCCTTCCTCCCCCGACGAGATCTAACCATCCCCCTGCCTTTTCAAGAACTCCATCAGGAAGATCAGCTCCGGCCATGAGCCCGCTCTTCAGCGCCATCACCTGCCACCCATAGACAGAAGTATCCCCAGGATCGCCAGGATTATAGCGCCACTCGCTGCCCCTTCGGCTCGACCGAAGGATAAAAAAGAGCGCGCGTTCAACGGGCTCTTTTAGGACCGGATCCTGCGAAACTCCGTAAGCTTCCGCCAATGCGATCGACGCAATCCCCTGATCGTACATACCGCGGTCTCCGTGTCGCCACAGCCGGCCGTCATCACCGAGCGAATCCAGGAGAAACTGTAATCCCCGAAGAACGGGTTCCTGGTAAGGCCCGGGTTCGTTGTGCTTTGCTCCCCATCCAAGATAGCATAGCAAGGCCAAACCTGTTCCGGCCGTCCGATGCCCCCGTCGCCCTCCGAATCGGCCCACTTCCCAACTCCCATCCTGAGCTTGGTTTCGCGTCAACCAATCTAACGCTTTAACGATCGCTGCTTCCGTTTCGTCGCTCCCTCCTAGTGTTTCGATCAAACGCCCCCGAGTTTTTGGATCTCGCAGGATGTAGGGCCGACTCAAGGATTCAGGAGCCTCCATCAGAGGAATAGAAGCCCGATTCATTGCCGGCATTCGCAGGGTTCCCCTTTCTTCAAGCTCAATCGGCCTGCCCTTTAACGGCAACGCGTTGATACGCTGCAAGGCCGCCTCAACGGAAGGACGCAGGGACTTCAGAGCCACGGGATTCGCCACGGCACTTGCTCCCAATGCGGCTTGCCGTGACCGGATGCCAGAGTTTGCTTTGATCGCAGTCATCGAAGAATCCAACGACTTCAACACATCCCGCTCAGCGACAGACTGCGCCACAGTGGACTCTCTGGCTTCCATTTGAGCCAACGCACCCAATGGACTTGGCTTGTAGGTATCGATTGCCGCTCCCAACACGACTGGAGCAACTGAATCGCTTCGGTCAGATGGTCTCGGATTAGCAAGCAAGGGCTGCAGTGGTTTTGCGCTCATGGTTCTGACGGCGCGCGAAGCCAAAGGTGAAATTCCCGGCTCAAGCTTCAAGGCCTCGTTCGTAGGTTTTCGGCCGACAGAAGCCTTGGCAATGCCCAAGGCCGAATCGGTTTCCAATGTGTCTCCCGCTGAACGATTCGCCTTATTCTCCACTCTCTCGCGGCCTTCCATGCGCAAGACAGGCTCTTGTGGCCCCGGCAGGAATCGATCCATCGGGACAGCCCGATTGACCGAAGGAACCACCGTCGCCATTTCGATGGATCTCGCTTGAGCAAGAGTGACTTCCGGTGACCCAATAATGGGGGAAGGCAGCACGGCCAGCGATACCGGGTTCACCGTTTTATTCGCCTTCTGGGCTAGCCGCGTTTCCGGGGCTAGTGGCGGGGCCTTCGTTGCCTTCAATTCCGAGTCGGCATCCGCTGATTCGTCTACTGAAGTCGCCTCAGGAACGACCACTCCACGGTCTTCCAACGGAAGCAGTCCCCCAAATGAACGTGGTTCGCTTCGATCCAGCTGCGAGAGAGAACTGGCTCGTTGGATGGCGCGCAAGGGAGCATTCACGGTCGAGACTGCGACCTCTCGGAGCAAGGGGTCCACAATCTGATCCGGAGCCGTACGCTGTAATTCTGGAGATACCGTTTGACTAGCGATCTTTGTTTGTTCCGTCTCCAGTGGACCGGAAGGCACCTTCGGAATCGTCCGGTCCGAATCCATCTCGAATGCCTCATCCTCGCTTGCTGATACTTGAACCGCGTCGGCATCGCGCACTTCCATCGGGATGGTCATAGCGAGTTGATTGGAATCGAATGCTCGCGGCGCTGGCGTTGGTTCAGCGGGACGAATCGGAACCGAATCGGGGTCGGGCAATTCCATCGGAGAAATCTCGCTCATACGCGTCGAGTCAACTTCGAAGGGCAGATTTTCCAAAGGCGATGCAGCGGACGAATCAACAACTCGTTCGACCTCGGGCAAGGGTTCAGCCTCTTTGGCTTCCATACTCTCTGAGAGCGGTGCCGTCATCGGATCGGACTCTGGGGCAACACGACTTGGTGTTTCCAGTTGGAAGGAACTCACACTCAAAGCCAAGGAAGGCAATTGTGGTGTGAATTCAAGATCCTGCAGGGTTTGACTTGTGGGTTCCGAAGCTTCGATCGTGTCAACCTCGGTCACGAATTCCGGAGCTGCGATTGCGGACGCTTCAGGTTCTAACTGCTCGACAGTTGGCTCGAGATCCGGCAAGGGCAATCGTTCCACCTGCGCCTGTTCTTCAAATTCACTGTTTGCAGTCGGCAATTCCGTCACTTGCTCACGAATATCAAGCGCGAGACGTTCCCGACTTAACGCGCCCTCGCTGATGGCAATCTCCATGCCCGGTTCGTTCACCGCCTGATAGACCGCCTCGGAAACAAGCCACAGACTCAACAAGAACGCGATCAGGAGATGCAGCAGTAAGGAGCCAACGATACATCGCTGAATCAAGGAAAGGCTCCGTCGAAAACTCTTGTTCATCAGGAGACGCAACAAGGCCAGAAGAGCCAACAGAGCCAAAATCAAAGCCAGTATCCACCACTTGTTCAGCCGTAAGAAATCCAACAGCCAATCAAACGCCGACAAGTCGGTCCGAGACATGACCTCACGACTCAACGAGTGATAGAGCCGAAATCGATACTCCCCATCCTCATGACGTTCTCTGTTGGAACTGAAAACTAATCCATAGCCTTCCATCCAAAGAGCTGGATCCATATCATCAAGCGCCGAGTTCACCGGCGTCCCAACATGTTCCGGCATCATCAATGCTCCCTCGAAGATTCGGCTCCGGTAAATATCAAACCCTCCAACCCCGCCAGAACGATCCGAACTGAAGTAAAGAAAATCGCCACGTGGCGTGATTGACACCTGTCCCTCGTCCGCCAGGGAATTCAGGGGATCGACACGAGCCACCTTCGCAAACTCACGATGGGTTTGCGCGACGCCGTCTACGAGCACTTCGATATCGACCGCTTCGCTAACAAAAATATCGTAATCCGACAGATTCCTCGACTCCCGCAAGGTCGCCCCCCATGCCGCCCGTTCCTTTTCGCTGATAGCTCCCTTCGGTCGATTGGATGAAAGATACAAGCGGCGGCCCGATGGCGAAATCGCTGGGTCATAGTCATTGTAGGCCGAGTTGATATTCGGGCCTAAATTGATCGGTTCTCCCCAGCGATCCGATTCACGGGGACTCATCCAGATATCGTATCCACCAAGACCTCCCTTTCGATTGGAATAAAAATAGAGCCTTGCCCCGTCTCGACTCAGCTCAGGGCCAAGCTCATCCTCAGGAGAATTGAGCTCGAGGATAGGTTTTGGCTCTTCCCAGGATTCCCCATCCCAATGAGTCACCAAAAGATCTGCATTCTGTAACGCGCGCCCCCGTGAAAAGATCAGTGTCCGACCATCAGCCGATAACGTTGGCTCATAGTTATCCGGCTTGGCATTCACATGAGTGGCCATGAGCTCCGGCTCCTCCCACAACACCTGCCGCACAACGGCCTCGCGCCCGGGCTGGCGAATCTTGAATCCGTCGGTGTAGTACTGCCACAAATCAGGCCGCAAGACCAAGAATGAGCAGACCAGCAAGACCAGCAGCACTAGCCCCACGGTGACTCGGCTTATGGCACGATTCCTACTCACTTTAGAGACATTTCAAACCAGCACAGCGGCCGAAGATCGTATTTGAATCGAAGCGCAACATCGTCTCAACACACACCATCCGTCCTATCGCGGAAGTTTGTAGCCAATATTTGCTTCATTAATCCCTGCCTTCTTGCAGGCCAACACAGCGGCCGCAACATGGCCATGTAACGCTCGCTGATCGCCTCGAATCAGAACCTTTTGACCAGACTTAGCTTTCACCGCTTCAATGAGCCGTTCTTGCAGGACTGGTAGTGGCATCGTTTCTTGGCCGAGATAATAACTCCCGTCTTCACGCACATTGATCACGACAACCTTGGGAGCGCTACTGAGAGTGTTGCTCTTGCTCGAATCCGGCAGACTGACCTTGATATCTCGTTCCTCTTTCTCGAAGGTCGTTGTCGCCAGAAAGAAAATGATGAGAGTGAACATGATATCGATCAAAGGCGCGATGTCGATGAGCGACTTCGGTTCTTCTGATGCCCGTCGAATTCTCATACCACGGATTCAGCCCCTTTATCGGCAGCAGACTGTTCCACCAGATAGTGCTCCATGAAATCGATTCCGAGGTCGTCAATATTATCGACCACAGAATCGATCTTCGAATTCAAATAGTAGTAACAGATCAACACCGGGATTGCGATCGTCAGTCCAGTCGCGGTCGTTACCAAGGCTTCATAGATTCCGACGGCCAACATTTCTGCTTTGCCGGTATCCGCGTGCGCCGACGTTTCGAACGCACCGATCATTCCATAAACCGTGCCTAACATTCCAAGCAGAGGACTGACCGTGGCGATGGTCCCAAGCAGGCGAAGACTCCGTTTTAGCTTATCCACTTCCCGTCCACCGGCATCTTCAATCGATTTCTCTACAAATGCCTCTCCTCTTCGCAGGTTGAGCAAACCGGCCTTGAAAATTCTTCCCACGGGACTCTTGCTTTCGTCGCAGTATGCGATGCCCTGACTCACATCCGAATCGCCCGGTTTAAACCGTGCCTTCAGCCCAGCGATAAAGTCCTTCGGAATAATTCTATCACGGCGAAGACTGACCGAACGTTCTAGCAGGCTCGTCATGGCGATCAGAGAACAGAGGCCCAATGGAATCATCACCGGGCCGCCCTTTAAGATTAGCGACCAAAGCGTCTCCTTCTCTCGTTCCGGCTCAGCGATCTCGTTCTCAGCGGAAGCGACCGGATTGTTTTCAGGGTCAGCCGCACTCATTGAAAAGCAGGCGATACAGCCCACCAACAACAGCATTGCGATTCCCCATCGGTTGCGAGCATCTGTCTTCATCATGTTTACGACTCCTTCAACTTCCGCGTCTGATCCCATATCCAAACTCAATTCTCCGAATCTGATAAATTCTCGGCAAAGTCTTTGGCAACCTCGGCCGCCGCCGTTTCCGGATACTTGCTCAAGACTTCACCATACCGCCCTTTAGCCCCCTCGAGATCTCCCTTTTCTTCCAAGGCCCGACCAATTTCTAGGAGCGCTTTGGAACTCCACTCGGGATAAGCATAGTTCACTTCCAGTTGAATAAACTCTCTGATTGCGTCATCGAATCGCTTTTCAACCAAGAGGCATTCGCCGATTTGAAATTGGCATCGCGCGCTCGTCTCATCGCGCTTCCCACCCCGAACCACCGTTCGATAGAGAGAAATCGCTTCGCTATAGTTCTCCTGATTTTCCAAGCTCCAACCCATCCCGAATTGAGCACGCCGAACCAGCGGGCTATCCGGAAATTCGCGAACGAGACGGGCGTAACTCTGCTCCGATTCAGTCCATTGCCCCAGCAAGCCTTGAGTTTCGCCAAGCCGAAGAAGAATTCGCTCTACGATCTCCCCGTTCTCATCGGTCTCCAAAGCGCGGATAAAGCGATCCGCAGCTGGAGCATACTCACGAAGTTTAAGACGCATTTCTCCCGCCTGAAACGCTGCCATGGCAGCCAGGTTTTTCGGGGGAGAACTCTCCAGCATCGACTCAAATGATTCGGCTGCCGCTAAGAGTTGACCTTCACGCAGATACGTCCATCCAAGACGAAATTGCACCCGCGCTCGGAGGGCGCCTTGGGTGAGCTTTGGCAAAAGCTGAGACAGTCGTTGACGAACCGAAGGAAACGCTTCCGCTTCAAATTCTAACTCTGCCAATTCAAACGCCGCAGATTGAGCCAATGCGGTATCAGGAAAATCCGTGAGCAGCGCCTCGTATTGCGCCATTGCCAGACGATTTCTACCCGCGTTCTTCTCAGCCCAGGCAGATTCATAGAACGCCCGTTCGCGAAGCTTTGACTCCGGATGCTGCTCGATCAAAAGCTGGAAGCGTCGTCGTGCGTCATCCCAATTCTCTTCTCCAACACTCGCAATCCCACCATAAAACAATGCTTGATCAATTCGGGCTTCGGAAGAATGGTTTTTGACAAACTCATCGAGAGCAAGTTTGGCGTCTGAAAACGCCTCTGTCTCCACCAACAGCAAGCCACGCTGCAAACTCGCATCGGCAGCCAGCGGGTGCTCAGCCCCTTCACTCACAACGTGGCCAAAATGCTGAATCGCCTCGACATGCTTCTCCTCAGTCAACGCGATCCACCCTAAATAGTAATCCGCCTGCGGCCGAACCGCACTTTCAGCATGCTGCCGGACAACTCGACCCAAGGCTTGCCGGGCCTCAACTAACTGTTCATTCTCATACCGCAGGCGACCTAATTCCACGAGGGCATGCGCCAGGTGCCGACTAGTGGAATAATCATCAACCAATTTTGCCAGACTGCCGATTGCAGGAACGATCTCCCGCTTTCGTTCATAGGCTTGCGCCACTTTAAACAGAGCCGTATCTGCGTTCGGTTCGGTTGGCCTCTTTTCTGCGAATTTCTCGAAGGATTCAATCGCCTGATCCCATTGCCCAAGTTCGAATCGAGCATCACCCAGCAGGAATTCCGATTGGGCAAAAAGCGATCCATTCGCGCCGTCCAATTGCTGAAATTCTGAAACCGCCTCCTGCCACATCTCTCGAGCATGATAAATCATCCCCAGCCTCATCCGAGCGGAAGCGGATTCCTCGCTGTCGTCATGCTGGGCCAAGAACTCACGATAGGCCTTGATTGCGTCATCCGTATTCTCTAGGAAAAAGTAGTTTTCTCCTCTGAGAAAGGCGATCTCGTCGACGCCATCCCGCGACTCCAGCGCAAGAAATCGCTCACATTGGACCAGACTTGCCTTGTAATCACGGGCCCGATGAAAGCACAAAGCTCCCAGCCGCGTGGCCTCTGGCGCCATCAGATTGCTGGAAAACCTGTCGGCCATCTCGACATAGGCTGCAGCGGCTCGATCAAATTTTTGCAGCTTCAACAAAACACTGCCATAATCATACAAGAGATCAGCCTGAAATAGGCTCTCCTTTTTTATTACCGTTGCGAGCAGGCGTTCCAACTCCGAGTAACGCTCCTGGCGCATCAACACCTTGCCTTGCCACAGTTTCGCCTCGGCCTCCATTTCAGGAACTTCAGCAAACTTGCGAAAGATCGCCTCCGCTTGCCGATCATTTCCCTCCTCCAGATAGGCCCTACCGAACAAAATCGCTGCCTGCTTAACCGACGGAAAGTCACCGTGGTCCCTAAGCAAGGTCCTGAAGGGGGCTATCGCATCCTCAAATCGCCTCTGCTGAAAGCGAATATAAGCTAAGCGGAACAGAGAGTCCGCGGTGAACGTTCCTCCGATCTCTCGAGCCCGAGCATAGGATTGAGCCGCGCCGTCCCAATCCTCGCTTTCGCGTTGACTCTCAGCCAAGAGAAAGACGACTTGCTGCTCCAAAGCGCTGCCTTCACTCCCCCGAATCAGCGCCTGCAATGCCTCCGTCGCCTGCTCAAACTGCTTCAATTCAAACAGAGCCTGAGCACCCTGAAAACTCGCTCGCCAGGTGTGGGAACCATTAGGGACCAACTCCGCCAACACCCGACTCCATTTAACCACATTCGGCCAGTCCGCCCCTTGATAGTGCGCTTCGACCAAACCAGCCAAGAGACTTTCTCGACTCCCTAAATCACTCCCAGATAACCCTCCTTCAAATGCCTGGGTAGCCTCAGAGGACCGATTGAGCGTGAGCAGCGTTTGTCCCCAGATCAAGTGAATCTGAGTTCGTTCCGCTCCTTGTACTACGGATGAAAGCGTCTCCAACATTGGTTCCGCCTCGTCATACTTTCCCATCCCAAAGGTACTCAGAGCCAGCCCTAGTCTCACCTTCGTCGTCTTTTCGTGACCAGGATAGCTCGCCAAAAAATCACTATATTCACGTGCGGCCAGTTCGTAGAGCTTGCGGTTATACAATCCGTTCGCAGCATAGTACTGTTCGAGCGCCAAGTCGTCTTCCTCGAGGCTCTCGGCGCCATCCAAGGGCACCGTCGTGAAGAACAGAACCAGCACTCCAACAAGCAGATTTGCTCCGATAAAGGTCCCGCGACCACCTTCGATCAACCTAAACATTCGCATGCTCTCTTCGATTTGTATTCCTATCCAGATTTGATTCCCATAAGCGCCCGACAGAACAGCGTTTCAGTCGCCCAAGCACAGTTTGAAAGAACAAATGACGATCCGGATTCACTTGCAATTCAACTCAACACTCTAAAAGTAGAGAGAATAGACCGAAAAACCAAGCACTCCCCGAATCGGCACCTTTGACCACAAGAATGGGCATCGTGCTCAAACAAAAACAGCATGCAATCCACGCTCTTCAAAGACGTATCGGCTAGGATATTCACACCTCTTCACCAGAGACGCTTATTTGACTCTCCTGATCCCGCCCCAGCGAACAAGGATCACCGGTCAGAACCTTTGTTCACCTGCGCAGTTCACACCATCCCTCACGGTTTTCAACTCTGCCAACACTTAACCCGCTTTAACCTATGTTTGACGCTCATTGTCGTCAACTAGAAAACTAAGCCCGATTGCCGCGCATTCATGCGAGCACTCGAAGGGAATAGTGTCAGATCGAAACTCTCTGAAGTTAGCGGGCAATCGGTTCCCACATTCTAGTTTAGAAACCCATTCTACTGGGGATCTACAGGTCGGCCGCGAACAACGCCCCAGAGCAACGAAGGTCGATTTCAGATTCTTAGTCTGGAGGAGCTATGGAGTAGGGCCAACGATGCCGTGAGATGGGACAAGGCGCAGACTGTAGAGACTATCGCGGTTTATCTCCGTAAAGTCCTTGGGAGGGTCTTCGACGTCGGCGAAGGCACCGATGGTCATGGTCCCGCCCTCTATTTTAAAAATAGCGGGGACCATCTCCCCGATACTGCTATCCTGCGATTGAGCACTCTTTTTGATCGTGGCGAGAAGCTGTTGGGGAACGGGACCTTGAGGCAGAACGATTGTCGTTTCAAACCAGAAATCCTCGTCTCGAAAAAAACGGAAGGACTTCCCCTTAATCGTGATCGTCACTTTACTACCACTCGTATCGGCCACCGTAGCTCCCACCCAAGTTCCTTGGAGATCTTCTAAAGTAGCAACCTTCTGATTCTTCGAGTTTGAGGCCACGTCGGCCCGAAGGGCCATTGTGCCAACGGAAAATGAAAGAGCGCAAGCGACTAAAAAAACGATGGGGCTAACGGAATTCACGACTCAACTAAAGCAAGCCGAGCGACAACTACCACTTCAAAATCGTAAGAGATTTGTAAGTGCCTGCCTTAGCGGCTAACGAGCCCATCGTCCACGCACCTTGCAAGCGCAGCATCGACCAGCGGCCTGATTCCGGCTCATCCCGAGGTCAGCGCAAGAAAACTATCCACGCGGGATCGTCGCACGTGCGCTTCCCTCTTCCACCACAAAATGCCCGATCGGCCGATTCTCGGCGTCGGTGATAAGCCAAACAGCTCCTGGATAAGTCTCACGACTAAAGCGCCAACCGCTTTGAATGGAGCCACGCGATTCCCATTTTCCCTCGGCATCAAGCACATGGAGATCGACACCTTCAGTGCGCTGATTCGTGATAACAATCTCACATCGTTCCCCATGAGGCCGCGAAACAGGCAAGCGGGCCACACCAGCGGGATGCCAGGCAAGATCTTGAAACAATTGATTCTTCGGCCGCGATACCGGAGCAAACGACTTTGGAGCCAATCGACGAAGCCGATCAAGCGCCCCTCGATGCTCCCCTACCTCGATCAGATTGTTCCACTCATGAGGATCCTCCTGAATGTCATACAATTCCTCCCCTCCATCCGCATAGTGAATATATCGCCATCGTTCGCCGCTGATACCATAGCTCCCCGGTTGCTGGAGATAAGTCAAAGCAAGATGAGGCCATTCCGTCTTCGGATTCCGAAGCAGAGGCACGAAGCTCGGCCCATTATTCCCTCTCTTTTTCGGCAGACCGGCAAGTTCCGTTAAACTTGGAAAGAGACTGACGAGGCTGACGGGTTTGGAGCAGGAAACTCCGGCGCGCGCACCCTCTGGAAGTCCTGGGACGCCCGCGGGAACGCGAACAATCAAGGGCACTCGACTGCAAACCCGCCAGGCGGTGTATTTTTGCCAATGATTCTTTTCCCCCAAATGCCAGCCATGATCGCTCCACAATACAACGATGGTGTTGTCTCGGTTGGGCCCATTGTCTAAGGCATCAATGACCCGCCCCACCATGGCATCGGCAAAGGCGATCGAAGCGAGGTAGCCTTGAATGGCCTGCTTCCATTGCTTGTGTCTCCGAATGTGCGCAAAGTAACGATTGGGACCGATCCGGCGACCTTCGGTCGGGAGATCATCAAGATCATCAGCGTTGTAACCGGGTGGCAGCTGTATGTCTTTGAGCGGGAATCGCTCAAAATACTTTGCCGGCACAAACCACGGCTCATGGGGACGATAGATACCACACGCCAGAAAAAAGGGTTTGTTGCGCTTGGTTCTAAGTTGCTCAGCAATCCACTCCGAGACCTTCCAATCGCCTCCAAACTGTTGATCGGTGACATCCAGCGCCCCCCAATCCGTCTCAATGTATTGCCAGGGGCCACCACGCGGCAAACTAAGCGGCCGAGAGTCCGGATAGCGCGTTCGTGGAAAGGGATCCTCCGTTTCTTTGGCTGGAAAGTATTCATCCCACGATTTGGCATCGATAAAATAGTGCAACAGCTTTCCAGATCCTCCGGCCCAATATCCGTGGTCTGCAAAGTATCGAGGAAGCAGCACTGCCTCAGGAAGGATGTCACGCATGTTTTGCCCATTCCCGTACAACCCGGAATTATGAGGCGAAATACCGGTCATGACCGCCGTCCGCGAGGGGTTGCAAGCCGGGGCGGGGCAATGAGCATTAGTAAACAACACACCGGTTTCGGCAAGACGATCAATGTTCGGTGTGAGGGCCTGAGGATGCCCGCCTAAGCAGCCTATCCAGTCATTGAGATCATCGACCGCGATAAATAGAACATTGGGAGGGCTTGAAGCGGTAGCCGAAGCACTGAAACCACCAAGCCCCCAGGCAAGAATGAGAGCGATCGTCGGTAAGGTTTTCATGATAGCATGGCAGAGCTAGAGGCATTTGAACCCATCGTTCCCCACGACTCTATCGATCGGCTCAATCAAAATCAACTCACTGTATAGAATGGCAAACCGGGGCAAGAACAGACGGCGGGGCGTCAGGAGACGGCCGAGAGATGGTGGCAGCACATGCCAAGAAAGAGATACTGGAAGCGCACGCCATGGAGCGAATGAGACCGGGCGACGCGCGCCAGAAAGGCGAACAAACGAACTCGTGAGGGGCTGTATCGTATCAAAGCGTCGATACAGCCCACCCAATTCCATCAGACCGTCTCCGCTGTCGCCCCGACGAGCAGAGAAGATCCAGCCATCAATGAGCGGTCATTTTCAAGAGAGCAGCCCGTCTCTGATCAAAGAAACTCCGCAAGTTGCCCTCAAGGGGATCATTCGCCGTTCCTACAAGGAATTGCTCTGTAGGAAATAGTTTTCGGGTGTCTCGTTTGACATCCTCAAGGACTAACTCACGATACTGTTTCACGATCGGCCCAACGCTGTCCCAATCGAGCGATTTCTCAGCGATCTCCCGAACAAACCCTAAATACCGTTCACGCAGCGCTGGAACGGCAAGGATTCCAGCTACGATCGGCTTGCTCTTATCGAAGGTCCCAGCCAAGGGCTCGAGATTCACTCCATTCTCCCCTTGATAGCCTCCCCCCCCTCCGCCTCCACGCCGACGTCCTCCCCTGAAGCTGAACATCTCGTTAGCGTCGTAGGGAATGAAGCGAAATCGGCCATCGGGATGCAGATAGAGCGAATAGTCGGCTCCCCGAGTCCAGAATCCATCGCCGCTCACCAGAACATTGTCGAGGGCAAGAAAATACAAATAGCTGTCTATATCTAGAACGGGCGCCAATGCGGCTTCCAATTGGGCCACGGGCGTCTTGTTTAATATTCTCGCGAGCCCAATCAGGGCCTCCCAGGACTTTGGCTTATCCTTGGACTTGATTTGAAAGGCGCTTTGATAGCTGCTCACCTCATCATCCACATAACGAAAGGCCCCGACACCATTTCCGCCGCCTCCCTGAGGAATTTTCCAACGGGTCCCTTTCGTCGTGTCGTAGTTGTCCTTGAGGAAGTCCTTATTGAACTGCTGTTGATTCGCATAGACGCCCCAGTTCTCCCCATTGATCACAACACGAACCAAATTTGCTTTCGGGGCTGGAATATATTGCCGAGCGATGTGGAGCGAGAGAACGCTGCGGAGAAAGGTCGGATCCCCGTTCGCATTAAGAAAATTCAGAGTCCGGTAGCCCTGAATAGCCTGGCCCTCATGAACGAAATCAAAACTTAAGTTGAGTGATCGCTTATAGCCATTGCCCACACCAAAAGACGAATTGCCTCGAAAATGAATTCCAACATCGGAGTATTCCACCCCATCCACCGTGACTTTAGCGGGAACATCGACATCGGTATTATTGAAGGCAACGAGTTCGGCCTCCCAAGCAGGATTCTTGAGCTCAATGAAAAACGGGCGGAGCACATTGGCATCTGTCTCTTATACACATCTCCGAGCCCACGAGACCTCTCTACATCT
>CAJXVR010000069.1 GCA_913061285.1 uncultured Verrucomicrobiota bacterium
CATACGAGATGTAGAGAGGTCTCGTGGGCTCGGAGATGTGTATAAGAGACATGTTCCATACCTTGACATATTTCACCTCTCCAAGGTGACCGTTTTGAATTAATTCTTTGACAATTGGCCAATGGGGCGCCGAGCGATGTTGGGTCCCGACCTGTACGATCACGCCTGATTTCTTGACTGCCTTCACAATCGCTTGGTTTTCTCGAATGGTGTGACCGATCGGTTTCTCAAGATAGAGATGCTTGCCGGCTTCGGCCGCCATGACCGCAGGAATCGCGTGCCAGTGATCCGGGGTCGCGATATGAACGGCATCCAGATCGTTCATTGCAAGCACCTTGCGGAAATCCTTCGTCGCCATCGTTCCGGGCCCAGCCCATTCTTGGGCTCGGTTGAGGTTCTTGGGATAAACGTCAGCGACACCGACATATTCCACGTTCGGAGCCCTAGCGATGGCCTTTGCCACCCCCATGCCGCGCCCTCCGCAGCCAATGAGAGCAACGCGAATACGCTCGTTGGCACCAATAACCCTTGATTGAGATCGAGCGTTAAGAGGGAGGACGGTTGAGGCGGCGACGACTGCACCTGCGGCTGCTGTGTTCTTGAGAAAGGCTCTTCGCTTCATGGGAATCTTGGAGATTGTTTCGAAGGTTTGATTTCGGCGTTCTTGAGTAAGACGGTTGGAGATCGCTGATTTATGCAGCTGTTTTTAGAAAACAGAAAATGGTGTTTCAATCTTCGACTCATCGAGGGACAAGGAACCCGGACTCAATGCCTTGCGCCTTCGTCGAATAACGAGGGCGCATTTGAAAGGTTAGCTGGCCGACCTCCTAGCGGTCGTCGACTTCGAAGCGAATAATGATTAGGCTGTCAGACCCTTTCGGGCGAAGGAGAATGCCGTAGCTTCGATATTCTCGCACGGTAAGTTTGAGCCTGTATTCGACCTCGTCGAGAATGGGTTTGCCAATAGGGAGGGCGATGCCTCTTAGTGTTTCTCGCCGATTGACCGAACGGAGATCGAGCTCCAGGTAAGTGATTTCATAGGAATCCTCTTTGTCTTGATGCGCTTTGATCTCGATATCGAGTCCGGTCGGTAGCATGATTTCATCGACTTCGAATAGTCCATCTTCTCGCGCTTTCATGAATTGATAGGGCAGGGTCGAAGCGATCTTTAGTCTCACGAGTTCCCGTTCTTTTCGGATGAGATTGGGGGAGAAGATCATCTTGATTTTTTTCTCGGGGAGGGCCGCTTGATGGCCTTCTTCAAAGGTAAGCTCTCGATCATTCCAAAAGCATCCCTTCGGTTCCATTACTAGCCGGTCCTTGCCATTGCGAAACTCGCCCTTATCAAAAAGGGTGACGTCATTCTCGATTCGTTCCCAAGCTGCTGTCGAATCACTCCAGATTTTGTTTTCTAGGGAAGTCTTGTCGCTAAAGCTGCCGTTCAGTTGGAAGACTTGAAAGGCGTATCGAATGGGTGCTTCTTGGGCACTAAGGGAGAGCGCTTGGAGAAAGGCGAGTGTGCTGAGCAGAATGATTCGGAGGGGATGCATAGATATCGACTAGTTGGGGTCTACCGTGAGTGTCAGTGGGCCTTTCCAGGGCGATTCTGCCTGGTTGCTTAGATCAAAGAAGTTTCGTTCTGTTTGGTTTTCGTTGCCAGCAAAGGAATCAGCGTGGACCAAGAGTGGGGGACTGGTCGGAATCGTGTTTCTGCGAATGAGTGCCAGTGAGGCGAGGCTTACCAGGAAGACAGCGGCCGCGGCCCACGAGGAAGGCCGGTTCCTGCCGAGGTGCCAGAGTATTGTAATCTTCAAAGGGGCCTTGACCTTGTTCTCGCAAAAGATCCGTTCCTTAAGGGCTTCAGGTGGTTTCTTCCACGGGAGCGTCTTAATCTGTTTTTCAATGGGGTCCATATTCGTGTTCAAGTCGTTGTTTCATTTTTCTGAGTCCCCGTCGATACCAAGAGGTGACGGTCCCTATCGGGCGTTTTCTGAGGTCGGCGATTTCTTGAAATGAAAGCTGTGCCACGAGGTGCTGCAGAATGGTCTCACGTTCGTCAGCAGAAAGCGTTTCTAGGGCCGCATGGAAATCGTCGAGAAACTCCTTGCTGTGGACGGCGCCCATCTGTGGAGCAGGAATTTCGAAGACCATCTCTGCCGTAAGCGGAATCATGGGGGTTTGCTTGCGAATAAGGTCGATGGCTGCGTTCCGAATGCTGCGAAAGACGTAGGCCTTGAAATTGTCTGGCTGTTTCCGGAGGTGAAAGGCATTCCGAAAGGCGTTGTGAACGGCATCTTCGGCCATGGCCGGACTGCGAGTCACGGCGAGGGCGCTGTGATAGAATTGCTCTCCATACAGGTCGTAGAGGCGCTCGAGTTGATCTTCGATCGATTTCATTCACCGGAGGCATTCGGAGAAAGCTCGTCGTTGAGGAAGGGTATCATCGTTAGCTCACTTGAACAAGGAGGGCACCATTAAATGGAGCCATTGGTTCTGTCATTGATCGCATCTCGGGGCTTCATTCGGTTCGGCCGGAGCAGTAAATTGCTACTCTGCGACAGTAGAGACGGTTCGATCCCTGTTATTTATGCATGCTTCTTACGAAAAGTTCATTTTGTCACCAAATTCCGTTGGAATAGCCGATCGTTGGGCAGAAGTTGAATTGTTATGTTAGTAGCTTGCATTCCAAGGTAGTTGGTTATACATAGTTAGGTGTGAAGGCAAAACTGTTCTTTCTCGGTCTGTTTCTTCTCCTGGTTATTGTCGTGCTGTCCATCGTTCCGGGTTCGGCTCAGGAAGAGTTCTCCAGGGAAATCTGGCGAGCGAGCTCATCGGAAGCGGATCCTCCGCGGCGCCTTCAGATGGTAAGCGATCTTTTGGATCGAGGTTTGCTTGCAGGGTTAAGCCGAGAGGAAGTGATCGAACTCCTCGGTCCTCCAGCGAAGGCGAATCATTTTAAGGACTATGATTTGATGTACCGTCTTGGCGGGAAGGGACTGATTTTTAAGAGTCCGTTCTATTTCGCCCTTCAATTTGAGGATGACCGCTTTCATTCGGCCAAAGTACTTCAAGACTAGGAGGATAGTGAGGGTTTCGGTAGGAGCGTGGAGCTGGCTTTGATCGATGCCTGCGATCTCGAAATTTGGACCTAGGTGAACATAAAGCGCAAATATCTCCTCGCGCTCTGCGTCTGTGCTAGTCTTGTTTATACGGGGCTCGTAGCCACGTTTGTGACGGGCCTCAATGCCACTCCCCACGAGACAACAGACTCGCAGGGCCGTTCGAGGGGGGGGGCAACGATCGGTTTTCCCGAGAGAACTATGGGATTATCTTCTCTAATTTTCGTCTCAAGAATCTCTACAAGCTTGATTACCTTTATACTTGGATTCTTTTCGGAGCACACGTGTCTACGCTAGGCCTTCTATATCGAAAACGGAGAAGTCCACGGCGTTCTTCTCGGATGTGGTTTCTCTTTCAGCCGCTTGTTTTTCCTATAGGAATATTCGGACTCTTTGTGCTGCCTTTTGCTCTCCGGGCGATTCTCTCGGGGCGCTTGGAGCGAGAAAGGGTGATTGATATCCCATTCGTGGCAATCCACTCAGCCGATTTGGTTGCTCACGGTCCTCATTCTATTCGTTGCGCTTCAGCATGACTGGGGCGGACTGGAACCAATTCCGAGAGAAAAGTAGGGGACCCGATCGTTCTATTCGGAAGTGCCGGGAACAGTCTCATCCGAATTGAGTCACGATTGCCATTGATTTGCTGTGGATCAACGGCACAATTGCTGCTGGGAAATTGCAGATTCTCATGAGAGGAAAAACAAAGGTCCAAGCAGCGATTTGTTGGTTACAATGCCTAGGTATCGGTTGGGGCTTGTTTGTCTGTGGCATTTGTCTCACGGAGGGGGCCGAGTTCTCGATCGTTGATCAGGTTGTCGGTCGTGGCGAGATAGTCCAGACCCAGATCCGTGTTTCCGACTTTACGGAAGTTCAGGCTTTGCAATTCTCGCTAAGCTGGGATCCTGAGGTTCTTCAGATCGGAGACATTTCTCAGTTTGGACTGCCGGGGCTCGGTCCGAATAGTTTTGGGGTTTTTACAGAACTGGGCCGATTATCAGTGATTTGGGATTCGGCGACCCTGGAGGGCGAATCCCTGGGCGACAACACTGCCTTGTTCTCTGTGGCATTTCAAGCGCTTGCCGAGGAAGGGCGGACTACAGAGATTGCCTTTTCCGATGCCCCAACCCAACAGTTGCTCGTTCGCGATTTGGCACAAGGTGTTTTTGAATCCACGAGCGGGACGATTTCGATTGGAAAGCCGCCGCTTATCGTTGGGCCAGAGTCGGTGTCCTTTTCTGAGGATCAGATATCCGCCCCTATTCCGTTAACCTTCTCTGATGATGCGACCCCGGCAAGCGAATTGACCATTACCGTAGCCTCGCTCAATGAATCTCTAGTTGCCGCAAGTGGCATTCAATTGAACGGCGATGGAGGAACTCGAACTCTCGTTCTTGAATCCCTTCCGGATCAATCTGGGAGGGGTGAGATACAAATTTTCGCCATGGATGAAAGCGGAGCGGTTGGAACGTATTCCTTGTTGGTTACTGTGGTGGCGATCAACGACCCACCGACGGCAGTCGATGATACGATTAGAATTCCTGAGGACAGCGCTCCCATTTCGATTGATGTTCTTCGTAATGACACCTCTTTTCCTGACCTGGAGGAGGAATTGCGTCTGGATTCTGTTGAGACTCCATCGATGGGAGGGACGGTTCAGATTGTTAGCGGACAACTCGTTTATGAACCATCGTTGAATTTCAATGGGATCGAGACAATTCGCTACACGATTAAGGACAATCTGGGCCTTTCAGGGACAGCAACGCTGAGCGTGAGTGTAGACCCCATCAATGATCCACCGACGCTTGGTGATGACTTTGTATCCGTGAATGAAGACGGGATAGCAATTCAAGTGCCTGTCTTAGAGAATGACTCTGGCTTACCCGATACTGGAGAAATACTTGTGGTGACGGAAATTTCGCTCTCACCTACCGGAGGGCAGGCCAATCTGCGAAACGGTCAGGTATTTTATCGTCCGAGTCCTGATTTCTTTGGCGACGATATTTTTCGGTATTCCGTAGATGATGGGAGTGGGAGTCTATCCGAAGGGACCGTTTTCGTAAGTGTGATTCCGGTAAATGATCCTCCCCTGGCAGTAGATGACGGGATAAGTGTGCCCGAGGATAGTCGCGATGTCTTTTTCAATGTCTTGGCAAATGACTTGATCGCTCCCGATGCAAACGAGATTCTGATGATTGAATCTGTAAGCCAAGGATCAAGCGGAGGGGCGGTCAGGATTGAGGGAGCGGGCCTGCGGTACACCCCGGCTTCAAATTTTTTTGGTATTGAGACGTTTCAATACGTTGTCAGTGATGGATCCGATGCTGTGTCAAACGGACTCGTGACTGTCACGGTAGTCAATGACCGAGCCGATGCTCCTGTTGTTCGCGATGACCGAATCTCGGTCGAGGAGGATTCGATGGCGAATCTACTCATGGTCCTAGATGATAATGGCAATGGTAGCGATTTTGATCCTGATGGAGATTCGCTAATGATTGTCGATGTGGGGTTTCTAAATGAGAGCACAGGCATGGCGAAAGTGAACGCCACGAGAACGGGTATTCTCTATACTCCTAGGAGGGATTTTGTCGGTAGCGAAACAATCAGATATGTGGTGTCGGACGGAGACCTTGAGGAGAGCGGGCTCGTATTTATCGTTGTATCGGAAGCAAACAATGATCCGCCGGTTGCCTTTGATGATTATTTCGAAGTCGCCGAGGATTCCGTAGCGAATAGGTTGAATGTCTTGGATGATAATGGTTTCGGGCCAGACTCGGATCCTGAGAATGATCTCCTTAGCGTTCGCCTCGCTCCTGGACGCCCCCCGGAAAGCGGTTCGGTTGAGGTTTCCCTCGACCAAATGGCACTCATCTATACACCTAATCCAAATTTCTCGGGGACTGACCGCTTCTCCTATTTTGCCAATGATGGAGTTGAAGATTCCCTGGGAAGTATTGAAGTCATGATTGTCAATGTTGACGACGACCCTCCCGTTGCGCGCGATGATCGAGTCGTCGTGCATGAGGATCAGGAGAATCAGATTCTAGAGCTTTTCAAAGATAACGGCTTTGGCCCTGATCTGGACCCAGAGGGCGCTCGTTTGACCATCGTCGGTGTGGAACGAATGGAGACCACCGTGGGCGCAATGAGCGTGAACACCGAAGGGAATGCCGTCTTGTATACGCCCGTTGGTAATTTTGTCGGTTCAGACTCATTTGCATATACGGTCTCAGATGGAACCTCCATTGCCAGTGCCGTTGTCTCGATTTTAGTCGAGAACAGTGACAATGATCCCCCAGTGACCGGTCATGATCAGTTTGTTGTGATTGAAGATGATGGCATCATAGAACTGGATGTTTTGGCAGATAACGGAGCTGGTCCCGACTTTGATCCCGAAGGCCAACCGCTAATGCTGGTTGGGGTTGATAGCGAAAGCCTTGGTTCTATATCCCTAAAACTGAGCGAGGATCAAACCACAGTCATCTACGAATTGCGGCCCGATTTTTTCGGAGTGGATGAGTTCCGTTACCGTGTCAGCGACGGTGAGAATTTTTCCGAAGGAACCGTGGTGGTTATCGTGACTCGAGGAGACAATGAGGCGCCCTTGGCTTTGGATGATAAGTTTTCTGTTCAAGAAGATTCGGTTGAGGCCCTGCTTCCAGTCATCGGGAGTGAGGGGGGGGGCGAAGATTCGGATCCTGATGGAGATCTCCTGAGAATAGTTGCTTCCCACGGACCCGGAAGTAGTGGGGGAAGCGTGAGGATCGCTGCGGGGGCACAGGCGCTGGTATACACGCCAAAACCAGATTTTGCTGGGGAGGAGTTTTTTTCTTATACGATCTCTGATGGGGCATTGACTAGTTCGGCACGCGTGATCATCAATGTTACTCCAGTTGCGGACCCTCCGCGAATCTCCAATCTTTCATCGATTGTCGCTATTCAAGGGGCAGACCCCATTACCCTCCCAATAGAGATTGAGGATATCGACACACCGCTCGCATCTCTTTCAGTTCGACTGGTTTCAAATGATTTGATTCTTCTGCCGCAAGATCAAATTCAGATTGATTTGGTCGGAGGTGTTTGGACTGCGACTCTGAAACCGGTCGATTCCGAATCAGGACTCGTAAATATTCGTGTCATGGTCTCCGACGGTGACCACGACACCGAGGCGTCCATTTTGTTAACAGTCGAGCCCGTCACAGTGTTTGAAGGGGAGGTTTCCGGGGGCTATTTGGGGGGAGGCGGAATCTTTGTCGATTTAAACAATGACGGGCTTCAGGGTGAAGATGAACCTGGAGGTAGGATTAGACGTAATAGCCGCTTTCGATTTTCTGCAGCCTCGGCCTTGGTCGATCGCAACGAAGATGGATTTCTTTCCGCTGCCGACGGGCACCTTGTAGTTGCAGAGGGCTTCGATTATCTGAGTGGGACGCTTCTGGGCTATGAAATGCGTGGGCCAATCGGTGCCTCTGTCTTGTCTCCCTTTTCATCAATGGTATCTGCTGCAATGGATGCAGATCCATTCCAATCACTGAGCGATGCGATTGATAGAGTAAGTTTTCTCCTTAGTAT
Organism: uncultured Verrucomicrobiota bacterium; assembly: GCA_913061285.1. GTDB lineage: Bacteria > Verrucomicrobiota > Verrucomicrobiia > Limisphaerales > AAA164-E04 > UBA2970. The sequence continues at coordinate 7,689 of CAJXVR010000069.1, forward strand.
AGAGGATGGGACCCTAGGCGAACAAGGTCTCTTGGATATTTCTCCCGTAGCCATGCCGGAAGTCTCCGAAGGGGCTACCTTAAGTATCGTTCGGAAAATGGCCGCTTTGGACGCGCTCGTTTCTCAGGTCAACCGTTTAATCTCAGCTTCGGAGCCTACTGGCTCCCTGGATTTTTCACGAAAAGTCTTACAGTTCCTAGCGTCTGAGGAACAGCCACTCTTTGCGGGTGGATGTGCTTCAGTGAACCGAGTGCTAAACACGATGAATAGGGAGCTGCTGCGAGGGCTCAATGACGAGGTGATTGATTTTTCTGAGAAGATTATTTGCGCCCACTTGGGACGAATTAGCAGTGCAGACCTCGCAGGTGTGGGTAGACTACGAGCTTTTTCCGATATTCAAATCATGCACGATTTGAGAACGTTGGGAGCTGAGAATCGTGTGCCGGACGCCTTGTGGTTTCGATACTTAGATCCTGATATTGAATCTAAGATTCAAGCCTATCCGTTTTTTGATATTTCCATAGGGTTGAATCAAGAAGGAACTCTCAGATTCCTCGATCCGGTAGTAAGTGTGATAGAAGGTGGAGCGGCAGTCTCTCGGATTTTTGTTGTTCGTGATGGAGGAAGCCTTGGTGGGCTTGATGCCGCGGTATTGCCTCTAGCCAAGACCGCCAGCCAATCCGTTGATTTCTTGCAACAACCGCTACGGATTCGTTTTTCAGAAGGGCAGCTGTGGCAGGAATTGGATCTGGCTTCGGTTATTTTAGATGACTCGGTTTCTGAAGGCGAGGAGTTCGCGGAGCTTCGATTGTTCTATGGGGATGAGACAGATGATGAGGGGATTGCGTTGGTTCGAGACACCTCGCTTCTATCTATTATTGATAGTGACCATCAGGGGTATTTTGAGTTTGCCTCGAGTACGTTTGCTGGTGGTGAAGATGATGCTCAGTCCTTGGTTTTTGTTAAGCGAGGAGGGGGAATGGAAGGTGATGCTTCGGTTATTGTTAACCCTGTCACAGTCGACGGCGCGATGATGGCCGAGGGTGGGGGGGATTTTGTTGATGCCCCAATCTTGGTACAATTTCGCGATGGTGAGTTGATAAAGGGGGTTTCAATCCCGGTGATTCCAGACCTAATGGTTGAACCTGATGAGTCAATCGTCTTAGAGCTGCAGGCCAACTTTTCTGACAGCAGAGGCGCAGTGGCAATTGGCCTCCAGTCCCGATCCATATTCTCAATCATCAATGACGATTTCGATCGGGCGCCGACGATTGTTGATCTGCCACAGCTGATCGTCGCTGAGGACGGTACAATTATGGTGCCTTTGATTATCGGAGATGCTGAAACATCTCTGCAACTTTTGGATGTTCAAGCCGTGTCCTTAGACCCAAGCATCGTTCTCGTTGATAGCTTGGAATTCGATCTTATTGATACACAAATGGTCTTGGCTCTTCGGACAGTCCCCAATGCCGTAGGGCCGGCTGGAGTAAGAGTGAGTGTATCGGATGGAAACCAGAGCTCTTCTCAGGATCTCTCCGTTCTTGTAACGCCGATCAATGACGTGCCCCAGGTTTTCCTCGACGGTGATAATCATGCCCGCTTTGTCGAGGACGAGGCTCCGGTTCCCATTGCTTCAAGCATCAGACTGGAAGAGCTTGATGGAGACATGTTGGTCGGAGCACAGGTTTCATTTTCTGCTGGGTATCGTTCTGGAGAGGATCGCCTAATTTTTGGGGACGGGGGAGGGAGTATTACCGGTAGTTTTAACCGTGATACTGGAGTCTTGGCACTCTCCGGACAATCTACGGTGAATGACTATGAACATGCGCTTCGACGGGTTTTGTATGACAATCGAAGCGATAATCCAACGACGCTCTCTCGAGTCATCTCAATAACTGTGACCGATAGTGTTTCGACGAGTGAATCTGCTGAAACCGTGGTCGTGGTGGATGCCGTCAACGACCGGCCGTTCCTGGCGAGAACGGAACTTGATTCACTGGTTTACATTGAGAATTCAGATCCGGTCTTTGTCTCAAAGTCAATCTTGATCGTGACTGCCGATGATCAATTTTTCACCCAAGCGATTGCTCGGATTCGTGAAAACTACGTCAGGGATGAGGACATACTCGTAGTTACAGACGTTCCTGAGCCACTCGAGGTCTCAGGATTCGATTCGGAATCTGGTCACATTCTATTTAGTGGCAAGGGGACGCTTAGTGACTACCAAAACGCATTGCGATCAGTTCAATATCGCAATCTCAGTGATTCGCCAACCTTGGGGGAGCGGGTAGTGGAGTTTACTGTGACGGATGGAGAACTACAAAGTGAGCCAAAGGGACGATCGATTCGGGTGTTGCCGGTTGATGATCCGCCAGTCATTGAACCTCTGGAAAAATTAAAGATCCAATCCGGTCAATTTGGCTTAGTCCGGTTTAGTATCAGCGATCCGGACTCTCCCGTTGATCTTCCTCTGGCGACAGTGCAGAGCGAAAATCCCTCGTTGATAATCGGGTCGTCTATTGTGTTGCAGAACGTAGGAGAGCAATTCGAACTCCAGTTTCAGACGCGTGCGGGACAGTTAGGTGATGCTGAATTCACGATCATTGTTGAGACAAGAGAAAGTTCCGTGCGTGAGACCTTTCGTGTGACCGTTGTTCCAACAACGAATGCTCCCAGAGTGAAGGGTCCGTCAGCTTTGGAACTACGTGAAGATTCAGTCGGACGATTGAAACTGACGATGGTAGATGACGATGATGTTGCTCGCTCTTTGAATGTGACTTTTCAGGTTGATAATGTGGAATTGTTTCCACCGGGAACTATACTGCTGGAGCAGAATCTGTTTGATTTAGAATTCGAGTTGATTCCGGCGAAAAATAAATCAGGGGTTACCCGATTGTCTGTGTTCGTCTCGGATGCCAGCGAGACGGTCGAACACAGGGTCGAGGTTGAAGTCGTCGCAGTGAATGATCTGCCAACCCTTGAGGGACTCAATAATGCGGTCATTGATCCTGGGGCATCGCTCGAATTTAATCTCGTTCTTAGCGATGTTGAGAGTCCTATTAATCAATTACTCATAGGTCTGCGGCCTCTCGATCCAAGACTAAGTGACCAAGTGAGTTTTGAGGTGAGAGCCCAGGGTGATCAACGGGGCCTGAGGCTGAGTTTTGACGACACGCTTCGCGGGGTCTTGGCCTTCGAACTCGTTGTAGTGGACTCGGATGGTGGGACCGCCGTTCGTCCCTTTGAAGTAACGATTCGGGAGGCAATTTTTCAGCCTGAGAGCTTACGAATCGATCGACTCGATGATGGAAGAATTGAATTACGATGGGAAGGATCGGGGAGTCTCGCTATTGGTAATGGATTTGGTGGCCCCTTCTTGAAGATTCCCAATGCAACGAGCCCCTTTCAATTGCGCTCGGGAGAGGATCAAGAGTTCTTCAGGCTGGTCGATTGATTGCCGATCTGGTCGGTTGCAGTTCAAATGCTCTGATTCTATTGATTGAGCGACTCGATTCGTTGTATTGCTTCAACAGCCGCTTGGCCCACAGCTGGCGCAGGGTCGATGATCTTAGATTGGAGTCGTTCGATCACTGTGAGCGTTTCATGGCCGATGGCGCCCAAGGCGATTGCGGCAGCTTCTCTCACCTGTGATTCTTGATGATCTAGTGCGTTCAAAAGCGATGCGACACTGCTGCTTGCCGAAGCTCCAATGTTACCGAGAGCGGTGGAAGCCTTGGCGGCCACAGGCCACTCCTCATCTCTGAGAGCTCGTTCCAGCGCTTCAACGGCTGGAGCCGCTTCTGCGCCGATATTGGCGAGCGCATGGGCCGCCGGATTGCGCACCTGCCACTCGTCGTCGCCCAAAGATTCGATAAGGTCATGCACAGCGGGACTTGCTCCAGGACCAATGGCCGCGAGGCCTTCCGCGGCTCCTCTTCTGACGTGCCATTCTTCGTCGTAGAGTGCCTCGGAAAGCTCAGGGACGGCAGGTTCCGCTCCAGGACCGATTTTCGAGAGAGCAAAGGCCGCTGATTCTCTGACATGCCACTCTTCATCTTTTAGGAGCCGAGCCAATTCAGGGGTGGCTTCGACAGCCGCAGCGCCGTAGGACGCAAGGGCATCTGCGACAGGCTTGCGAACTTGCCACTCGTCGTCTTGGAGTGCGGCGGTGAGAGCTGGCACGGCTAGGGCCGCAGGGATATTGCTCCCGTTCAGAAGGGCGGCTGCGCCTCTTCGGATCTTCCACTCGCTATCAGAAAGATCGAGGATCAGTTTCTTGGCTCTTTGCGTGGGCCAGTCTACTGGCGGATTTGAATCGCCGCTCGTTGCCATCCCTGAAAGTTGTTCTCCGTTTCGCTCCGTGTTTATCGGGGACGAACCTGTTGCATTCAGGCGTTGCCATGCAGTCTCGGACGCGACAGAAACAGTTGTCTCGTTATTCTGAATCTCTTGGGAGGCAGTGCTAGGAATCGTTTGGGTGTTGTCTTCCTTCGGTTTCGAGCTTACCTGACGATTAGACCAATGATAGGCAAAGGGAAGGGTGGCTGCTAGTCCAAGTGCGAGGGTGCCTTTGATTTGAGATGCTGTCATGGCTGAATAGAGCGTGTTAAATAGAAGCGATGAGTGTGTGACGGTTGTTGCTGAGTTAAGCGCATTAATAGCGATTGTGCTTGTTGTCCCCATTGCGATCGATTTCGCCGCAAAGAGACTGCCGAGTAAAGCGGTTGTGTTGGCGTTGCTGTAGTTCGGTTGATCTCGATTTAAGAGTTGTCTCAATCGATCAACGGCTCTGGAAACCATTTTTTGGGCCGCATCATCTGACTTGCCAAATCGTCCCCCAATTTCTAGGTAGCTTGCCTTTTGATAATAACGCATCAGAACCGCATCGCGGTGGGGAGCGGACAGGGCTGATAAGGCGTCTTCGACCCGCTGGAACTCTTCTTCCTGAAATGCGGTTTGGCTTTCCATGATTTGCTTGAGGTTGGCATGGATGGCTTCGTGTCTCATTCGTGCGGCCTCTGTTCGTTGATATTTTCGCGTCTCAAAGATCGCCGTCTTGATCAGCCATCCGGTAATGGTGGGATGCTTGATCAGTTTGGAGGCTTTCCGAGCGAGGAGGGCGAAAACGTTCTGAACGATCTCTTGGGCTGCCTCAGGCTGTGACACTCGTTTGTGTACAACGCGAGCAACTAGGTCAGCATGTCGGCCCACGAGATCGCAGAAGGCCTCTTCTGAGTGGTCTTCCAGAAATTCCCGAAGGAGTTTGTCATCTTGATCGAGTGGCATGTTTCTTATCCCTGAACACCTTCAGATTGCGGAATCCGACGTCCGAGTGGCAACTTTTTCGATTTTTTTCGTCGGGAGTTAGTCTTGGGCACGGTTCAAGAGCACAACGCTAGGATACAAAAGACCATGAACGTAGAATGGGAATGTTGGAATGCGATTTTCAAACCCTTGATCGGTGCATGCATTTCAGATTCTGATCTTTTTCTTGTCGGATTCCGCATTTTGCGGGTTCCTAATTGATACCGAACAATGAAAGAAGACAGTCAATTGTTAGCGGATTTCTGCCGGAATGAATCTGAATCGGCTTTTGCCGAGCTGGTTTCACGGTATCTCGATCTCGTCTATTCAACAGCCCTGCGAATCGTCGGAGGTGATTGCGGACTTGCGGAGGATGTGAGTCAGTCGGTTTTCCTCCATTTGGCCCGACGAGCTGCGAGCCTAAATCCAGAGGTGCGGTTGGGTGGATGGATTCATCGACATACCTGTTTTACGGCAGCCAAGCTGGTTCGGACGGAACGCCGGCGGAAAAGAAGGGAGTGCATCGCGTTGGAACTTCAAGAAAATCAAGAAAAGGAACGATCTTCCTGGGAGCAGATTGCCCCTCATCTAGACGAATGCCTGGCTGAATTACGATCAGCCGATCGAGAGTCTCTAATCTTGCGTTTTCTCAATCGACGCGACCTTCGTGAGGTTGGGAAGGCGCTTGGGGTAAGTGAGGATGCGGCCCAAAAGCGAGTTTCTCGAGCCCTGGAACGGCTCCGGAATATCCTTGAGCGTCGTGGGCTGAGCATTGGTGGCCTATCGTCACTCCTCGTTGCTCATGCGGTCACCGTTGCTCCACTCCACCTTGGGGCGACGGTCGTCTCGCATTCTCTCGGAGGAAACGCTGTTTTAGTGACGCTTAGGTCACTCCTCGATCTAGTGCCAATGACGAAGCTTAACCTTTCGGTGCTATCCGTCGTGATTGCTGGGACCGTAGCCCCCCTCTTGGTGCACCACTACTATGAAGTTCAATTCCAGGCCCAAGAGGCTGCGCTTCATAGACAGACAGCCCGCTTGAAATCAGTGTCCCTTTTCCCGCCTGCACCGGATCGGCCATTGGCGAGGGTGCGATTGCCGCTTTCTGCGGAAGAACGTTCTGAGCTCATGCGTCTTAGAGGCGACGTTGGGAGAATGCGCCGGCACCTAGTAGCCCTTGAAACCTCATTGAGCCTGCCTCCGTCCCCAAGAAACCGGCACGAGGTCCTGGCTGCGATGACGCAACACTATGAGTCTCGCGTGTTGGCTCTCAAGGACCGCTTTGTGTCTCATCCTGCTGAGAGCGTTCCGGAACTACAGCTTCTCTCCGATGTTGATTGGCTCTTTCTTGCTGGAGAACAATCCGGCCTCGACGAGCAAGCGAGGCAACGCTTGATGAGTAAGGCTCGCACGATGGCTGAATCGGAATTCGGAAATCGTTTTCTCAAGCCAGCTCTAGATCAATTTGCCTCCGATCACCCCGGGGTATTTCCGGCGGCGATCACGCAATTGGTGGACTATTTGCCTGAAACGATTCCCGCCGGCATCCTCGATCGCTGGAAGGTGATCCAGACGAGTCAATTTGCTCCCATACTCCGGCGCCAGGTCGATGAGGACGATTGGGTTATCACACAACGAAGCCCAATTAATGCAAGTCTGGACCAGCGATATGTCCTAGGGTTGCAAGGGCGACATTTATTTTCTGACGGCCCTAAGGAATTCTGGAACGACAGGCACCGGGAAGGGCGGTGATTACTAGGTAGCAGCGGGACGATTCGGGACGAGTCATGAAAGTAATAGTAAGGAGTTTGGCAGTAATCGCCGGAGGGTTTGGGATTTTGTTCGCTTGGAAGATAGGAGCTGACGGCGAACTCCGCTGGCAGCAGAATGATCGGCGATTGTCGCACCTAATGAGAGAAGGCCCAGGGCTTGCGTTGCCGATTGAGAAGGTATCTCAAGACGTCCCTTCGAGTCCTGTGCCTCTTCCGATTGATCCTCGTCGGCGAGAGCTGGAACGTCTGCGCCTAGAATCTGCGAGCCTTACTGAAACGCTCGAGCGATTGAACGAAGAGCGAGACCATGAATCAAATCGCAGGAGAGAATCGCTGGCGGCTTCAGAGCGGATCTCTTTTGGTGTGTCTTCAATTCAAACGGTGCCTAGTGGAAGAGATCGAGTAAAGTATCAGGCAGATCTTGAAGCCTTAACCACTCGGAAGAGTGTTGCTCGCCGATTGAGTTCAGCCCTTAGGCTGTTTGCCAGAGCCAATGACGACATCATTCCAAGTAGCTTGGCCGAGGCGCGTCCTTTTGTCGAAGGAGACCCCGCGAAGGCAGGGATTGGTGACTTCGATCTTGTGTTTTCAGGAAGGATGAGTGAGATCGGAAGAATCCCCGCGAACGCCGTTGCCTTGATTCGCGAAAGGGATCCTTGGCAAACGCCTAGTGGCAATTGGGCTCGGATTTACGGGATGCTTGGCGGTTTTATCCGTGTCGTAGAATCGGATGATGGTTTTGTGACGTGGGAAGGTGCCCATGTCGTGCCTTCAGCCGTTCCATAGAGGATGCCGGTGGTAGAGAGTCTTACGAAGCCTCTCTCTTGAATTCAATGGGGGAGACTGGAATCGGTCGTCAGTTCTGTTCCTGCCAGAGAGTTGCTAGTTTGCGAAGCGGCGCTTCAGTCCTCTTCGTTCTTCAGCAACCTCAATAGAGTCGCGGAGTGGAGCGTCGCCGCGAGATCGTTTCTACGGCAATGAGAAGGTCCCATGGATTCTCGTCGCCAAGACCTTTCAGGGCAAGATACTCGATTTCTAATCCTGGATCGCTCCTCGGTTCCGCGACGGAGAACCCAAGGGCTGGTGATGGCCGGTGGATGAGTTCGGTGCGGCGTGGCCAATGATTCGTGCTTTTTCCATCAAACTTGGAGAAGCTATTTGGAATTCCTTGGATTGCAGTGGCCTTAGGTAACTATCGAGTGCGAATAGTTGTGTTTGTTCTTAGAGGGGAGGTAGAACGATTGGGAGAAAGGGAGGTATGTCGACGTTGGTTTCAAGGTCACCGCTCAAAGCCCGGCCGGATCTGAACGTTGTCTAGTTCGGGTGTGCCAACGGGGGCATCCCAGGCGTTGCCGACTCTTACCGTTCCTTCGTATTGTCCATAGAATTGTCCCCAAATGAGTTGGCTTGGTTTGGATCCGGAGGAATGTCCGTCGACGTAGACCGAATAGACACGTTGGTTGTGTTTTCCGTGTTGGGATTGGAATCGATGGTTCGTTCCATCGGCGGGGGCTTTACGCCGGGGGTAACTATTGCTGGCCCAATAGTGGTCGAGCCATGCACCGTCGGCTTCTTCATTGCCAATGCCGCCACCGATCTCACTGGGATCAGAAGAGCCACCGATTTCTGTGACCGCAATGGTCTCGGTGGGCCGTTTGATCCATGACTGCTTTCGAAAGCTTGCTTGTCCACGAGTGAAATCCAAACCAAAGACACCCAAATAATTAAAACCATAAGAGAGAAATCCGGTGTATTTGGGATCGAAACTCCCGGCTTCAGTTTTGTAGAATAAACCTCGTTTCTTGGTCGGGCAGACCCAGATTTTGGGAGAATTGAGGTAGGGATCGAGTTGGATTGCCGGGGTCTGTTGCCACTCTCCACCGGAATTGAGGCCGGCTGCGTTTTGGTAGGGGCCTCGCGCCCAGTCTTTGTCAGGGACATTGCCGTCATTGTCGTCGACATACATGGTGAACGAAATCCCAATCTGTCTGGTATTACTAAGACATCTTGCTCCTTGGGCTTTATTCTTTGCGTTACCCAGAGCGGGCAGGAGCATTCCCGCCAGGATCGCGATAATCGCGATGACGACCAGCAATTCGATTAAAGTGAAGGCCGAGGCTCGAAGCGCTTGTTTGCTGAGATCCATTGGGCAACGGATAGTGTTCGCTGAAGAGGATGTCAAATGTACAATGAAGATCGCTGCCAGAAATTGTTTGGGCATTTGACCTAGGCCGTTGCAGTTTGAACTCCGAGAGTAGCTTTCAGACTAGCAATCTTGGGCTCGATTCCGTCAGCTCACTGGCTTGGAAGATCGCCATCGATGCCGGGCGGTCGATTCCGAAAGTGATTGAAAGTTAGTGAGCGATTCACGGGTAACCGTACCGTATTTCGTTGTTTGGATTTTACAACCACGGCAATGAATTCAGCGTTTAGACGTTTTGGGCAGGCTTTGATTTTTCTGTTCGCTCCGAAACAGGAATCTGTATTTCTGGAGGACAAGGAACTCTTTGGGGCGAAGGAATGAATGTCGACGACATAAAGGCAACGGACGTTGGTTGGAACCGTCGGGGAGTCAAAAAAATCGGAAAAAACGCGAGTCAGTTCTGGTGTTATAGCGAAACTAAGGGGTCATGTTGACTTCTGCGATTGGGGATAATGAGTTGCTGAATGGGGAGGAGGTTCTGGGCGACGACTGCCTCCAAAACGTCCTTCTTGCTGAGTAAGATGATGCCCACAGGATTTGGGTAACCAGCTGGATCAACAGACTTAAGCCGTGGATGTTCGCAGATCCGGCTGACGTGGCAATTTCGAGCGAGCGGAAATTCGCGACCCACACCTTTCTTGAGCTTCTGTCGCCTGCTGGTTCCTAAACCTAAGAATCACCGCGTATAAACCCTGAGACACTGTTTGAGTAGATCCTGAAACCTCAGCAAGAGATCGTGTCAGTGATCGATACCTGAACTCATGGATCAATTGGCCGCCCCATAGACTATGGACTCGAGGCCGTGAAAACGCTTTCCCGAAGACTCGTCGATTGGATGGAGGAGATCGTTCCGATGTGGCGAATTGCGAGGAGCAACCGGATTACTGAGGGCTTCCATCACAAAATGATACTCATCCAACGAGTCGCCTACGGATTTAGACACTTTGAAGATTACCGTCTGAGAGTCATTGCTCAATGCGGCTAATTCGGAGAACCAGAATCCAACCAAGAATACAAGTCCCTATTATTTGGTGTAGACCCCAAATTTCTGAGATGGTGGAGAGTAATTAGGAACCGGAAATGAGAATGGCGACCCGTACGGGAATCGAACCCGTGTTACCGCCGTGAAAGGGCGGTGTCCTGGACCGCTAGACGAACGGGTCGCTCAGGGACGGCGAATATACGGGTCCTGGCGATGGTGTCACGTAAAAATTCTCTAAAATCTTCGCTTTATTTCAATTTGCTTTTTCTATGGTGAAATATGGGCGTTTTCTTGAACCCTGACCGCTATTCAATCACGAAGGTATTGGCGGATTGGAGGATGTTTCTGCCTTAATCGGTTTGGGAATCTTGTTGTGCAAGAAGCTTGAGCTCTACGATTTTTCGGTATCGAAACTTCATTCAGCGATTGATTGATATTTGGCGGGGCGATATCGACGCGTTGATCTGATTTCCAGCTCGTAGTGATCGTGGCTTAGCCTCGTCGATTTCTGTGGCTATTGTTGGGACAGCTCTCGTTGGACATGTTTACTGCGTGTGTGAATGAATCGAGCGATTCTAGCGTTGTCTCGATCTAGATTCGCGATATCAGCGCGACTTGCAACGTTTCGAATGAGCGCGGTTAAAGCGGTTATGTGATGAATCAAGAACGGTTCGTTTAAAACTGATCGAGTCAATTCTCGGTATCGATCGACGTAGCGGTCTCGATAGTGTTGGTGTTTCATGAGCCGCCGAACTAAAGGGCGTTCCATCCCCTCATCACCGTGGCGTCGATAGGGCAGTTGGCTGTCGAACTGAGTGAAAATCGAGGAGCTTGTTCCACGATCACGATTCCATACCCAAGGTTGTGCAAACACGGCATCCATATCCCAAGGGATGATCGACCACTTGTTCGTGCTCGGATTCAGGTAGATCCAGTAGTTTTTAGGGCGCCCCGGATAGCCATCCCAATGCACGATGAAATTGGCCACTACCAGGTAACTGATGAGAGCATCGACATCGACTCTAGCTTCGAAGAAGGCAGGGATCTGCGCATCAGATATCTGGTTCAATTCTCTTGTAAAATTGACGATACTCGACGGGTCATCTTTCGAGACTCCGGAGCGGCTCATTTTTTTGTTGTAGCTGTTCTTGTAGTCGGAGGGATCGGGGCCTAGATAGGTCAGCTCTCCGAAGCGTCTGTTTCTGACGTCATCGGGTGTGTCGTAGCCGATCTTGTAAAGGTCGCCTTGGTGTTCTGAAAATTGTGCTTCTAGCCACCCTTTGTTATCGGGGTCTTCGAATTGCAAGTACAGTCCGTGGTCCACGCCGTTCACGCTAAGCATCACGTGATGAGGTATTGCCGCAGGGACCCCGGCAAAGTGCATCAAATCATATGCTAGCTTCTGCCGAAGGTGAGGTTCGTAATTGAAATTCCATTCTCGACGATCCTGGTATCGGGAGTCCTTTGAAAACTTCACCTTCCAATTGCGCGTGCTGCCTGCCTCGATCATCTTCATTAGCGCGTAGGCTCCCCGAAAGTTGAGGGCAACGTCCTCGAATGACTTCCCTGAGGCATCGGTAAATGTCCCCTTTACGTCCTCTGCTCGATAGGGCGAACGATTCAGCGATCGAAGATTTTCCCGTGAGATGTTGATCGATACACGAGGCACCGTCGTGGGGAGCTCGATTAATGGGGCGCCTAGTGGGGCAAGGACAGACGGTGAGGTGCCGCTCACTTCCACTGCTGTGGGTGATAGTCCAGTTTCCTCTGAGCAACCGGAAAATAATGCCAGGAGTGCGAAAATCAATAGTCCCATGAGACGACCCATGGATTTGTTATAGCAACATCGGATCAGACGTCGAGGAGACTGTGAATCGGAGGCTGTTTGATAAGGTGCTCGTTATTTTGAGCGAAACGTATTCAAAAGGTCGAATGCAGTGCGATACGGTCTCGATTGTTGATTGTGGGCACGCATTATGCTGTTCTTACGGCTATATTACGGCAGCCGAAACGGGATGGAGGGTATCTATCCCTACCGGGCTGATTTAGCCACTAGATATGTTTTTACGTACGAACGTTTCCCCTCGCGGTGATAAGCGACCGAGCGATTTGCTTTTCTTAGTCTTGCTCGCTCTTTGTTGGAGCCTAGCTCCGTCATCATATGGTGCGACGTCACCGCTTTTAAATCCTGAAGACCTGATTGCCGTATGGGAATTTGATGATGACGGTTCGCCTTCACTGACACGGGACGCTGTTTCTGGTCTTCCGTTGCTTATTGAAGGGGATGCCGTTCTCGGGGCACCTGGTTCTGGTTTTTCGGGGGAGGCTGATGACCGCGCGCTCGATTTGGGTGCGACGGGATCGGCCAATCAGCTGAACCATGGGATTGTCGACTCGACAACTCCTGGGGGGGGTGAATTTCTCGAGTCCGTCAATGCGGCGACGGCAGAGGATCAACTGAGTGTGTCGCTTTGGCAGCGTTGGCATTCGGGAGGCGTGAGAAATAGCTCCACGATCTGGTTTCGATCGCCGTCAGCAGGAAGTGGCGACCGGGGGCTACAAGCCCATTTGCCTTGGGGAAATCAGATTCTCTACTTCGATACCTCGGGTTGTTGTGGGGCGCCACAGACTCGTTTGAATGGTACGATCGATGGATTGGGGGGAGACTTTGACTGGACGGAATGGCACCACGTTGCCCTGATAAAGCGCGGTTCGCAGAAACAGATTTGGATTGATGGTGCCTTGTTGCTGAATCAGTCCTCTGGAGCCGCTCCTTTATTGACGGACTGGACGGCGCTCGTCGTTGGGCATTCTCCTTCCGAGCCGCAGTATGCCTTTCATGGAATGGTTGATGAGTTATCGGTATTTGGTGTCGCATTGGATGCCGCTCAAATTCAATCCCTTGCCCAAGGTCAATCTCCCTTGTCTTTGGCGCAAGCCATTGAAGATCGTCCGCCTCGTGTAACTCCGTTATCGCCTGAGCCAGATGCGCGATCGATCGATTTGAACACGGTTATTGAGCTGAATGTTTCGACCTTGGCCCCCAATGAAATCGCTCTCGAAACGATTCGAGTTTGGGTCAATGACAACGATGAATCGATGAACGTTCTCGTCGAGGGCGCGCCCGAGGAACTAAGCGTGCGATTGAATTATCCCTTCTTGGCAAATCAACTCTATCGCGTGCGTATCGAAGTGGCTGATACAGCCGGCCGGGAGACTTCCTTCAGCTGGTCGTTCGATACCATTGAGAATCAGAACATCGCGTTGAACGCGCGTGCCTATATGATGCGCTTCAACGAAGGGCTACCGCCGACTTCCAACGGAAATGACGGCAATGTCAACACCCATACGGAATCTACCCAGCGAGCCGTGGGTTCCTATTGGGAAACGGATCTTGAGGGCATCTACGCGATTAGCGAGGTCCGGGTGATCGTACCGAGGGCGTTCCGTTCACGGATGTCCCATGCGACGGTTAGGCTGTATGATGGGGCGCATCAATCGGTCTATTCAGAGCACCTGCGTGGGAGTTCTGGGAGTTGGTCGATCGCGGTGCCGCCGGATGTTCATGCTCGGTATGTTCGAGTGGGGTATGAGAACAAAGAGCGATCCGAATCCGGTACTTTTTGGTACTTGGGATTATCCGAGTTGGAGGTGTATGGACGTCCGGAGGCTGAGGTGGGTATCCTTGATTTCGTATCTGACCGGCAGCAAATCAACCAGGGCGACACAATTAACCTACAGTGGCAAGGAGGCCAATTGAATCAACTCGAACTCTATCCAGGACCGCTCTTATCTCTAGGGGCGGACGAGCGTCCAGAGCAATCGAGTGTGCTCAATCTTCAGCCCATCGAATCGACTGAGTATCTTCTTCTAAGCTCCACTCCAGGGCCCAACCATGTCCGATTCGTAAGCGTCACCGTGGACGGTGAAGCACTTCAGCCTTCGATCTCGGAGTTTGTCGCGAGGAATCGACTCTCCCTTCGCAATACTCGAAACGAGACGCCTGATTGGATTGAGGTCCACAATCCCAGAGATGCCCCACTCGATATCGGTGGCTATGGCTTGAGTGATGATAGGATGGCCTTGATGAAGTGGTTATTTCCTCCCGGGACGATCATCGATGCTCACGGATTCCTCATCGTTTTTGGATCGAACGGGAATGCCGGCAATTTGGAGGGCGAGGAATTACACGCGTCATTCAATCTAAACACGACGGGTGAGTCCTTGTTCCTCACAGCGCCTGAAGGGAGCCGCATCGTCGACAGTATCGAAAATTATCCTCCGCAAAGGGAGGACCTTGCCTACGGTCGGAATCTCAACGGAGAATGGACCTTTATCCTACCGACGCCTGGGAGGATTAATGAAGGAACAAGCTTTGAAGGATGGCTCAATCCCGTCGATTACAGCCATCAACGGGGATTCTATCAAGATGCGTTTACCCTTGAACTAACTCATCCCAATCCCCCAGACACCAGGCTCCTCGTGTCATTGGACGGATCGGAGCCGTTGAGCGATCACGGCGGTGCGATTCCGATCTCCACTACCCAAACCGTAAGGGTTCGAGTGCATAAACCTGGCTATTTCAGTCCGCGGACACAAACCCATTCTTACTTCTTTCTCGATGATGTCCTGGCGGCGAGCAACATGAATCAAACGATTGTCCGGGACCGACGCTATCGTGATCGAATGATGCAGGGGCTCACAGATCTTCCCACGATCAGCATCAACATTCCGGAACTACCCGATGATTGGAATGAGCGTGAAGCCTCGGTAGAAGTCTTTCTTCCTCATTCGGACGAGGCGATTCAGGCAAATGCAGGCCTGAAACGCTTTGGGGGCGCATGGACAAATTTTGCTAAGAAGAATTATCGTCTCAAGTTTCGATCTGAATATGGGCAGCGGAAACTCAAGGTTCCTTTGTTCAAAGGATTCGAGAAGGGGTTTCTCACCGCTGACGATTTCGATGAGATCGACCTGCGGGCTGGGGGGCATGACATGAATTCTCGAGGCTTCTATATGTCTGCTCGGTTTACCGAGGACACGATGTTAGAGATGGGTAGTCTCAATCCTCACGGTCGCTACGTTCATCTTTATTTTAACGGGGAGTACTGGGGGCAATACCATGCCCGTGAGCGATTGACCGATGCCTTCCTCGCGGACTATCTGGGAGGTTCATCCGAAGACTACGTCAATATTCGTGGGAACGACAATGCGGGTAGCAGCTTTGTACCAGGCACTCCTGACCCGGTGAATCGAGAACCTTGGGAACATGTGCTCTCTAATACGGGCGCGTACGAGCAGATCAAGGATTGGGTCGACCTGCCGCACTTTATCGACTTCATGTTAATGTGGAACTACGGGAATGCTGAGACGGAGTACCGAGCTGCGGGACCGATCATCCCTGGGAGTGGCTTCAAATTCTGGCTGGGAGATGCGGATGGGCATATTCGATTAGCCGGCGACCGGACCGGTAACTCCGGGCCAGCAGGGCTCCTCGGGGCCCTACGTCAGGAGGCTCATCCTGAATTCATGAACTTGTTTGCAGACAGGGCTTACCAACATCTCTTCAATGAGGGAGCCTTGACGGCGGAGCGGAGTATTGCACGGCTCCAGACGCGATTGGATGAAGTTGAGCATAGTATTCTCGTGGAATCGGCTCGATGGGGGTATCGATCTCCAAATAGCTGGCAATCGGCCTCGCAAGATGCCATTGCCAATATTTTACCTGCGCAAGGCCCCAACTTGATCTCTAGACTTCGGAGCAGGGGGCTTTATCCTTCGATTGACGCTCCTGTGCTGAGTCAACACGGTGGCGTGCTTGATCCGAATCAACCGATCACGCTTCAATCGTCCGCTCAAGAACTCTACTACACGCTCGACGGGACCGATCCTCGGCAAAGCGATGGGAGTGTGGCGCCAAGGGCCCTGAGTTGGCGTGGGGTGGGGGCGACCTTGATTCCCCTCAACACAAGTTGGCGGTACTGGGATCGAGGGACATTGCCTGATCCGAGCTGGACGAGCTCAGATTATCAGGATGATCGATGGTCTTCCGGACGTGCCCCTTTGGGATACGGTGATCCCGGGATGGCGACCGTCTTGTCCTTTGGGCCCGATGGGAATAACAAGCATGTGACGAGCTATTTCCGGAGAACCTTTGATGTGGATGATCCCGAGGCCCTTGGTGAAATCGTGGCTGAGCTTGTTCGTGATGATGGCGCCCTTGTCTATCTCAATGGAACAGAAATTATTCGCGATGGTATCCCTCAGGGCCCCGTCACGAATGCCACGCTTGCCAACCTAACAGCTGGTGGAGGGGACGAATCTGCAGTCCGTGCCTTTGCCGTGCCCAGTGCGCTCTTGGTTCGAGGGCAAAATGTGATTGCCGCCGAGGTGCATCAAACATCAAGAACCAGTTCCGACCTGCGATTCAATTTCGGATTGAAAGGTTCGTCGGCCGTGGAACTCCGAATCACTGAAGCGACGACATTTAAGGCTCGCGCCCGCAATGGCTCGATCTGGAGTGCGCTCTCGGTAGCCCATTTTATTGACGAACCGGTTCGGATTCCGGAACCTGGCGACATCCTTATTTCGGAGATTCATTATAATCCCGCCGGATCAGATGATTTCGAGTTCATCGAGCTCTATAACAGCAGCGAATTCCTGCTGGATCTTTCGAGCCTCACGTTCACTGATGGCGTCGAATTCCTGTTCCCTGAGCGGAGCTTTCTTGATCCCGGTTCGGTGGGCGTCGTCGTTGAGAATATTGAGGCCTTTAACCAACGTTATGCTGATCCGACTTCAGAGCTCTATTCTCCGAATCTAACCGTCTACGGTCAATGGACGGGGCAGCTATCAAACCGAGGTGAAACGATTCGGCTATCGATCGGCAATGAAAGCGCCTTGGCGCTTACCTATGGCACGCGTTCACCTTGGGGCGAAGACGCCGATGGTGAGGGAGCAAGTCTTGAACTTGTTGCGCCTGAATTAAACAGCGCTGATCCACTGTCTTGGATGGCAACGACGAAGGGGGGATCTCCAGGGCGTGCGTTTGAATTCGATCTTACTCCCAGCCTAGCGCTTCAGATTTTGTTCTCGAGTGAACCTGGCGTCTTGACCCTTGAATTTATGGCGGAACAAGGAGGCTCGTATGAAATCCTGTTTACCAATGATCTTCTTCTGGGCGAGTGGTTTCTCTTTGATCAAATTACTGATGTCTCTGATGGGGTCGTTTCGATCCCTTTCTCGACAGAGCTTACCAGCGATGGAGGGTTCTTTCGGGTCCGTCGCCTGCCTCAGTAGAGCGCGACGACAAATATGTTTCGCAGGTTTCCTTTGGAACGCCACGTCTGATTTGAATCGCTGAGGTGAGGGGGCATCTCTGGGATGCATTCATTGTTTTGCGCTGTTTCAGATCAAATTCTTTGGCGCGCACGAGATTTTTTCTCAAGTGAATCGTCGTGTGGCTTCTTCAATCTTCGAAGAATCAAGACTTGGAGTCGAAGGCCGCCTTGAATTGCTCTTCGAGCCAATTACCGGTCGCATCAACCGTTCCGATGAAGAGGGCGCTAGGGAAGATTTCTGAATCCTCGATCGTGTCAGATAGATCCGCGTCGGATCCGAGATGAAAGAGGAGCAAGAAACGACCATAGTCAGAGCTATCAACATCGCTATCCGAGGGGGCATTCGAGAAGCCTGCAGAATTCACTCCGCCTGAATGAGAGACCATGGAGGAATTGTTGCCGAAGCCAAGTGCGACTACGAGATGGGTGACATCGGGGTCCAGACCGGTGATGGCTTGGAGTAAGCCTGAGTCGGGGGCGCCGAGATTCTTAGATTCGATGATAGAAAAAACGAGGTCAGTTGTGATGGGGACTACCGTTCCGACGCCCGTTGGCGGATCATTATAAGCAAGGTTTGGGGGGCGTGCATTCCCTAGGTCGTTCGCCGATGGAATGCCTCGAACGCGTTCCATCCCCGCCTCCGCAAGGGCGTTGACGATGGCAGAAGAGGCTTTAAAAAAATGAAGATATCCGTCGGAGGTTGTCCGATCTCCGTCAAGTCCTTTTAATTCCCTTGGGAGTTGAGAGAAGAAACCGCCGGTGGTCGCCACGCTTGGGCCCACAGTGGAAACATCTCCTACGTGGGTATCGCTCAGCGTAAGGAGATCCAGGTCTTGAGGATAGTCCCCATTAACCGCCTTGAACAGTCGTACGCCTCGATCGATGGCTGCCATATCAAAGGTGGAACGTCCCTTCGCCATGTTTTCGTCAAGGCGGTCATAGGTGTACACTGCTGCACCGCCAATCGCCGCGATGATGGCGATGACGATCATGAACTCCAGCAATGTGAAGGCACCTTCGCCTTCCGTTCTTTTCTCTGTTTCCGTCGTTCTCATTATGAGGGATATCGGCGAGTTCAATGGCAAATTGCGGGGGGGAGTGGTGGTCCCATAGAACTGTTTCACTACTGCTAGGGAGAGAACTAGTTTCGCCCGTGCTTGTGGATCGGTCGCGGCGAGACTCTGACAGATGAGTATAGTGTGTGTCCACTGAGGACTCTCGAAGGTGAGGGTTAGAGGTCGGTAAGTCGGTTTTCAGTGGCAAAAATCGTTAAAGGGGAGAGCCGACTGAGTTCGAGATCGTCCTGTGCGAGCGGGGCTGGACTCAATCTTCGCTCGTCGCTACGCTCCAAGAATGTCCCATTTAGTGCGCGTTCTAGTTGTCCTGGCTGTGATAGTTGCCCGAGTTCCTGCGAGGGCTGAGGCGGGTAATCCCAATATCGTGTTTGTCCTCGCTGATGATATGGGGTGGAATAATTTGGCCTGCTATGGCAGTGATCTGCACGAAACTCAGAACTTGGATCGACTTGCCACGCAAGGAATCCGCTTTACTGATGCCTACGCGGCTAGCCCAGTGTGTTCGCCCACTCGTGCATCCATCTTGACTGGCAAATCTCCGGCTCGTTTACACATGACTATTTGGCGAGAAGGCGCGGCGCAGGGGCAGCCGAACCGGCCTCTCGGGACCCTGTCTCTTA